>NZ_JBFREY010000034.1:0-79762 GCF_052114545.1 Pseudomonas sp. KB_12
TGGGTGGGCCATGGATGGCCCTTCGCGGCGGCCCACGGAGCAATGCCGGAGTGAGGGCACACCGAGCCTAGGCGAGGTGCCGAGTGGTGGGGCAAAGCGCTTTTGGTTACTTTTGGCGCTCTTCCAAAAGTGACCCGCCGTAAGGGCGGAACCATAAGCCGCCGTGACCGCAGCAATGGATATTCACCCCCCCAAAACACCTCAAGTCTTCCTCATACCAATACGCCTCCGCATCTCAGCCGTAATACTCTGCCGAGTTCGCTTAAGCCCAGCCCAAGGCTCATGCCCCACTTGCGCCAAACGCTCATGAACGTTATGCACATTCCACAAATTCGCCCCCTTGAGCTCAGCCACCTCCTCACGAAAAATAGGCACCGAAACCGGCAACCCTTCCCGGGTCCGAGCCGCGTAGGCACAAATGGTGGTAGCGCCTAACCCATTGCGCAGGTAATCGATAAAAATCCGCCCCACACGGTTCTTCGGCCCCGACACCGCCGAAAAACGGTCCGGCAGCAGCTTGGCCATGTGACTGACAATCGCATGGCTGAACCCCTTGACCTCATCCCAACCCAGCTTGCGCGTCAGCGGCACCACCACATGGATGCCCTTGCCACCGCTGGTCTTGAGAAATGCCTTGAGCCCCAGCTCATCGAGTACCGATAAGGTGAGCTGCGTCGCCTCGACCATGCTTTTCCAGGGCAGCGCCGGATCCGGGTCAAGGTCGAGGACGAAGCGGTCAGGCTTGTCCAGGTCGACGGAGGTGGCATTCCAGGTGTGCAGCTCCACCGTGCTCATCTGCACCGCGCCGATCAGCGCCTCGGCGTTGTTGATGATCATCACCGGCTGCCCGGTCAGCGCCTTGTCCAGACTGGTAATGCCGGGAATCGCCAGGCGCTCGGCGTTCTTCTGGAAGAACAGTTCCCCGGCGATGCCATCCGGCGCCCTGACCAAGGCCACCGGGCGATCCGCCAGTTCCGGCAGGATGAATTCGGCCACGCTGGCGTAGTACTCGGCCAGTTGCAGCTTGGTGGTGCCGCTGCTGGCGTCAATGACCCGCTCCGGATGGGTGATGCGGACCTTGCCGTCCAAGGCCGGTGCCTTGGCCTTGCTCTTGGTTTTGGCCGGTGTCGCGCCAGGCTCATCCTTGGCTTTGGTTTTTTTTGCCGCAGCGTTTTTTTTCACGGGCTTGGCCAGCTCCTGGGTGATGTCCTTGGCCGGCTTGTCGTTGCGCAAGCCATGGAAGACCGCATGGCGCACCGAGCCGTCCTTGGTCATTTCGGCAAAGGCCACTTCGGCCAACAGCGTCGGTTCGAGCCAGTGCACGCCCTTGGCTTCGTAACCGGTGGGCGGATTCACCACGGCGGCCTTTTTCGTCTCCAAGGGCAGCAGTTGCTGGTAGATGCTTTTAAGGGTGGTTTCGTTGAATCCGGTGCCGACCTTGCCGGCGTAGCGTAACTGGCCGCTGTCGGCATCATGCAGCCCCAGCAGCAAGGCACCGAAGGCGCTGCGAGCGCCCTTGGGATCGCTGAAGCCCACCACCACGAACTCCTGGCGATTCTTGCACTTGAGCTTGATCCAGTCATTGCTGCGCCTGGACACATAGGCACTGCCGATGCGCTTGCCGATCAACCCTTCCATCTGCATCTGGCAGGCGCTGTCGAGCAGCGCTTCGGGGGTTTGCTCGAAAGCATCGGAAAACCGCAGCAAGGGGCTTTCATTGGGCTCCAGCACTGCAGCCAATGCCGCCCGGCGTTCTTGCACCGGCACTTTGCGCAAATCCATGCCGTTGAGGTAAGGCATGTCGAACAGGTAATAGGCGATCTTGCCGCTGCTGCCGGCCTCGAAGGCATTTTGCAAGGCCTGGAAGTCCGGCACGCCCTGGTCGTTGGCAACCACCATCTCGCCGTCGAGCCAGGCCGATTCCAAGCCCAGTGCAGCCAAGGCTTCGGCCTGCCTAGGCAATTTGTGGGTCCAATCATGGCCGTTGCGAGTCAGCAGCCTTACGTCGCCGTTTTCGATGCGTGCCATGACCCGGTAACCGTCGAACTTGATCTCATAGAGCCATTCGCCGTCGGGCGCGATTTCCACCAGCGTTGCCAGTTCCGGCTTGAGGGTTTCCGGCAACGGCCCGGCGACCACGCCACTGAGGGTGGTTTTCGAGGGGCGTTTCGGCGATTTCGGCTGGACGGCTTTTTCCGGTTGTTTCACCGCTTTGGCTGCGGCGGCCTTGCCGCGACGCTTGGGCACGAGGGTGCGATCGCTGAGCACGCTGTCCGGTTCGGCCTGGACCACGTCATATTCGCTCTCAGGCCGGGCGGCCTGGTCCTGATGCTTGATCAGGAACCACTGCTCCTGCTTGCCGGGCATGTGGGTGCGCACCAGGTTCCACAGGCCGCTGAGTTTTTCGCCTTGCAGCTCGAACTTGAGCCGGCCTTTTTCATAGGCCTCATGGGGATCATCCTGGGGAATCCAGACGCCCCGGTCCCAGACGATAACGTCACCGGCGCCATAATGGCCCTCGGGAATGTTGCCTTCGAACGTGGCGTAATCCAGCGGATGGTCTTCGACATGCACCGCCAGGCGCTTGGCTTTCGGGTCCAGGGAGGGGCCTTTGGGCACCGCCCAGCTCTTGAGTGCGCCGTCCAGCTCCAGCCGAAAATCGTAATGCAGCCGCGAGGCGTCGTGTTTTTGAATGCAGAACTGCAAGGCATGGGCAGTCTTCGCCGATTTGCGCGAGCGCTTCGCCGCCGGCTCCGGGGTGGCGGCGAAGTCACGCATGCGGTTGTAGTCATCCAGGGTCTTGCTACTCATGGCCCACCTGCCACCTGTAGCAACGCCGGATCGGCGACCGGCAGCCCGGCGGTTTCCGCGAGCAATTGATCGACCACGCGGCTCAAGGCCTGTTCGACGGAATCGCCCAGCAGCAGCCCCTGTTCAAAGAGGACGATTTGCCGGTCGGCGCTGGTGCCTTCCTGCACCATGCGGCGCACCTGCTTGAATACGTCCTGGACACCCAGCTCTGCTGCGGTCTCACCGAAGGTTTGCTCGGCCAGGGTCAACCATTCACCGATCAGCATCGGCTGCTCCTGCCCCTCGACGATAAACTCCGCAAGAATCCCGTGACGCTTGGCCCGCCAGCGGTTTTCCTTGAGGACCCACTGGGACATCTGGCTGTAGTGGGCACCAGGCTGGCGCTGCGCCACGGCATGGGCCACCATCAGGCGAAACAGCGAGACCAGACAGAGGACGTCGTCGACCCGCGGACAGGCATCACAAATGCGCAGTTCCAGCGTGGGATAACGTGAGGACGGCCGTATCACCCACCAGCAATCGCTGGGCTGGCGAATGGACCCGGTGCGCATGAGCATGTCGACGTAGCTGGCGAACGTCGACTCGTCTTCGAAATACTCCGGCACGCCCATGCGCGGCCATTCATCGCAGGCCACTTGTCGATAGCTGCTGAAGCCACTGTAGCCACCGTTCCAGAACGGCGATGAAGCGCTCAAGGCCAGGAACATCGGCAACCAGGGCAGGATCTCATTCATGACCCGCACCCGATCCTGGGTGGCCGGAACTTCCACATGGACATGCAGGCCCGACAGCACGCTGCGCCGCGCCACCCTCTGGTAATCATCGAACAGTTGCTGGAAATGCAGCTCGTCGGTCGGCTGCAGCACTTGGGTCGTCATCGGGTGTGAACCGGCGCTGAGCAGACCCAGGCCATACGGTGCCAGCCGCTGGTTCAAGCCCGTACGCACCTGGCTCAGGTAGTCGGCAGCCTCTGGCAGGCTGCGAAAGATGGGCGATGCCATCTCGACCTGGCACAGGAACATTTCATGCGCGAAATGCTTGCCCAGCTCGGCCTGGCACGCAGCGACAGCCTCTGCGGGTGGCTCACCCGGCATGCAACGGGTTTGCAGATCGGTGATGAAGTACTCCTCTTCAATGCCGAATTTCATGCGCCTGTTCATCGATAATCCCTCCGATAACCCCGCCGATACCTGCGCCAATGCGGGTTACAACCAACGCCACCACGGCGATCCTTTCCACGTCCTGATAACCCGGCGTCAGCAATTCCTCACCAAACACGTCCGGGTCCAATTCCTTGTAGGTCCAGCCGAAATCCGCCGAGTCACGCCATTGGCCCAGCGCCTCCAGGAACGGGTCGCGCCCATCCACCATCGCTACGCCGGTGTAGAGCACCAGCGAGCCGCCCGGTGTGAGACGGGGCAAAGCCTGTTCGACGATGCGCAACGACAGCCCGGCGCCCAGTGCGCCGCCGCCATGGCGATAGGCGCGTTCGGATGGATCAGCCATGTACGGCGGGTTGGCGACGATCAGGTCGAAGTTGCCTGGCACGTCCTGCAGCACGTCGCTGCGAGCGACCTCGACATTGCCCACCTCGGCCAGCGCAGCGTTCACAGCGCTCAGGCGCAAGGCTTGTGGGTTGATGTCCACCGCCAGCACTTGCGCTTCACGCCGGGCGCGGGCAATCACGATCGCACCGACGCCGGCGCCACAACCGATGTCCACGGCGCGATGCACCGCCGTGAAGTTCTGTTGCAGATGAGTATGGATCAGTTGGGCGAAGCGGTAGCTGTCAGGGCCGAAAAACACCGCATCGGTGGTCTGCGTGGGAAACTGCGAATGAGCGAACAGCAAGCCATCCAGGCTCGACCAGCGCACCCGGCTGCGCAGCAGGCCGTCGCGCTCTTCCAGCACTTGGGCTTCTTGCAGTTGCCGCTGTTCATCGGCGCTGATCAGTCCCGGCGCAAACGGCCGCGACCAGCCGAACACGTCCCGCAAGGTCTTGGCGCGTTCATTGCCGGGCCGCTGGTTGACCCGCTCGTGGGTCAACGGCGTCGGGGTAATGAAACGGTAGCCGTCGGCTTGCAGGCGCCGGCCCAGTTGCAACAGCGCAAGGTCCGTCTCGGACAGGCGTTCTTCCTCATTCATGCAGGGCTCCCTAGCGAAGTGCGGATTTGAGTTCGATGAAGCGGCGAGTCGCCAACAGCCCCGCCGGATGGCTATGACGCCGAGCACAGAGCCACGGCATCAGAACCTGCATCTGTTCGTTGGGCGCCCGGCCTTGCAGTGCCTGTTGCAGACTTTGCACATCGGGATCATCCATCGGCGTCGCGGGCGCGCACGCCGCAACCGGGGCACGCCGGACGCCGGACTTCGTGCCCTCGTCCAGCCAGTCACCGGCAATCCAGTCGTGCAGCAGCTGTTTTTCGTAGGGGCTGAACACCCCGAACATGGCCGCCCCTGCGCCGTCGATCAGCGTCCAGAAACGGCTGTTTTGCGGGTCTTCATGGCGCTTGATCCAGCCTTTGTTCTGCATGGCCGCCAGGAATCCTTCCAACTGGCCCGGCGCTGAGAGCCACTGGTTGACGGTCTTGCCTTCGAACTTGCAGTAATCGGAATGCATGTGCTGGCCGAACGGTCGCTTGCGTTCGAGCATGTCCAGCACTTCGCGATCCAGGTCGAAGGTGCCGATGATGGCCCGGCTGCCCTGCCCCAGGTCATTGAGGCGATAGCCCAACGTGACCCGCTGCCAGAAGGCCTCACGGTCGGCTTCCATCGGCATCAATTGCAGCAGCGCTTGCACGGCCTTGTGGGCGTGGCCGGTACTGGCATTGTCGATGGTGACGTGGAGGGTGAAATAGTACGGATCGATGTCCAGCTCGCTCAGCTCATAGGCGCTGATCAACAGATGCAGGGGCAATTGCTCATAGCCCAGGTTGTAGCCGATGACCTCTGGCAGGTATTCGTCGCCGGCGTAACCCAAGGCCAGTTGCACGGCGCCTTGCAGATAAAGGTCGTCGTCGATGTCCGGGGCATCCGACAGGTCGTGTTCGGCGAGCAATTTGCGATAGAGCACCACGTGGTTTTGCGCGGGATGACCGTCCCCCAGCTCTTCCAGGTAGGTGCATAGCAACCCTTCGAAACGGTGATCGTGCCAGTGCTTGACCACGCCATACAGCCAGGCGCCGTCCACCCGTTTGGTCGGCGCCACCGCCTGCAGGAAGTACAGGGCGTGGGCCTTGCCGCTGAAGAACTCCCGCGCGCCGCCCTTTTTGCGCCGCTCCAGGTAGTCAGCGTATTGCCGGGCCACTCCGGCGCTGTGCTGCTCGACCCAGGCCGGCAGCGCCATGGGGTCATCGGGCATCTCCTGGGGAAGCGCCGCGGCCTTTGCGATGCATTCCTGGAGGAACGCTTGGGCGACGGCTTGCTTGTCAGCGTCGTCGGGGCCCTGGAACAGTTGTTCATAGCATTGGCGCACGTGTCCGTTATGGGTGACAGCCTGGACGGTTGCCGGCCGGGATTGAAGGGGTGTCAGCGCAGTCATAAGGGCCTCTTGGGTTCTCGGCGGACGCTGAATCAGAACGTCTCTTCTGTTGCAGAGCGCTGGCAACGGCGAAAAATTCCGTTGGGTTGAAAGGCAGGCGGATAAACGGGTTGTCCGTTCACGAGGGGAACCCTCGTTTCGTTCCAGCCCTCGAATATTGAGAACCGCCCAGCTGTTGAATGTGACAAAAACGCTGTTGTGGCGAGGGAGCTTGCTCCCGCTGGGTCGCGAAGCGGCCCCAATGCCGCGAGCGCTTCGCACTCGAGCGGGAGCAAGCTCCCTCGCCACGGGGTTAGTCGGCACCCGGTTATCCAAGGAGCAACGATGACTTTCACAGTATGGGTAGCGGTGCTTGGTGCGGTGTTGCTGACCCTGGCCTTGACCTCCTCCTATCTGCGCTGGATGCCGGTCACCACCTCGGCGATGTGCCTGGTGCTGGGCGTCGTCATCGGGCCGATGGGATTGGACGTGCTGAAGCTGGACATCAGCGACTCGTCGGTCTGGATGGAGCACCTCACGGAGGTCGCGGTGGTGTTTTCGTTGTTCGTCAGCGGCCTCAAGTTGCGTTTGCCCCTCAAGAACCGTACCTGGCGTGTCGCCTTTGGGCTGGCCGGGCCGGTGATGATCCTGTGCATCGCCGGCCTGTGCCTGGCATTGCATTATCTGTTCGGCCTCAGTTGGGGCGTGTCGATGCTGATCGGCGCGATGCTGGCACCTACCGATCCGGTGCTGGCGGCGCTGGTGCAGGTCAACGATGCGCGGGATGACGACCGGGTACGTTTCGGCCTGTCGGGCGAAGCGGGACTGAACGACGGGACGGCGTTTCCTTTTGTGATCCTCGGCCTGTTGATGCTGCGCGACGACGGCAGCGGTTTTCTCGGTGAATGGTTGTTGCGTAACGTCCTCTGGGCGGTGCCGGCCGGTTTGCTGGTCGGCTACTGGATGGGCCGCGGCATTGGCAAGCTGACCTTGTCGATGCGCATCAAGAATGCCGACAGCACGCTGTCGCCCAATGACTACCTGGCCCTGGCGCTGATTGCCCTGGCCTACGTCGTGGCCGAGTGGATCCAGGGCTACGGCTTTCTCTCAGTGTTCGCCGCCGGCCTGGGGCTGCGCCAGGCCGAGGTCAAGTCCACCGACGAAGCGGCGCCGCCGGCAGAACACCTGGTGCAACCGGTGGTGGGCCACGAAACCGTCGATCCCCAGCAGGCTGTCCTCGGTGACACCGAGTCGCTGGACGATGGTCAATTGGCCGCAGGGGTCATGATGAGCGACATGCTCGCATTCGGCAGCCTGGTGGAGCGATCGATGGAAGTGTTCCTGGTCACCCTGCTTGGGGTCGTGCTGGCCAACCACTGGGACTGGCGGGCCTTGGCGATCGGTGCCCTGCTGTTTGCCGTCATCCGCCCGTTGAGTGTGCTGGCGTTACCCTGGGGGCGACTGCTCGACGGACCGCAACGGCTGCTGATCGGCTGGTTTGGCATCCGCGGGATCGGCAGCCTGTTTTATCTGTTTTTCGCCTTGAACCATGACCTGCAGCCGGAGGTGGCGCAACTTTGCATCAACCTCACCCTGTCGGTGGTGGCGTTGAGCATTCTGGCCCATGGCGTCACGACCCAACCGACCCTGGCATGGTATGAGCGCCGCAAGCATACGGGCTGAGGCGAGTGTGGCTCAACCGCCAGGATCGCCCATCTGGATATAGACCGAATACACCCCCAGCAATACCCAGAAGGTGGCGAAGATCCATGGCGTACGCACCGAGAACAGCAGCGACTTGCGGTAGCCTTTGTGCGTCGACTCCCGCTCGCTGAACAGCGGTGATTCGTCGTAGGCCAGGCCCATCAAGGGTTCGGCGCGCAATAACTCGCTCTGTTTGAAATGCCAATGATCGATGATTTCGTAGGCCGCCTTGATGCCCGGCCAGGCATTGAGCGAGCTCAGGAACCCCAGCAAGGCCAGGAATGGCGGCACGATCAGCGTGAACAACTTGCCCCACTCCGGGTTCAGGTTGGCCATGCACGAGGCAAAGGCGATCACCAGGAAAGATTGGGCGGCCAGGTAAGCATCGGTTCGGTTGGCCAGGATGCTGGTTTCGTACTGGATCTCCCGGCGATAGAAATCCAGTCGTTCCTTGGGTGAACCGAACAGTTTGGCGTTGTGTTCCGTCAGTTCTTCTTCCGGGGTTGGCCCGGTGAGTATTCTGGGCATTGCGCAGGCTGAGCCTCGGTGATGATTCGGACTCATTAGAAGAACCCGGCAAACGGCAAGTTCAAGCCAATGGACCGCAGGTGCATCCAACGTCCGAGGAAACGCTCCCCAACCGCCAGGGTCTCTAGTTCGTAAGGGCAAGAGGACGCTTGTGTGGATTATCTTGGATGGGTGCAATGGCCAGCGATGCTCGTCACGGTGCTGGCCGCCTGGTTGATCGGCTCCCGCCAACCGCGACGCCGGGTGGCGGGATTCAGTTGTTTTATTGCCAGCAATATTCTGTGGGTGATCTGGGGGCTTCATACCCACGCGTATGCATTGATCGTGTTGCAGTTTTGCCTGTGTGCGATGAATTTGCGTGGGTTCAAGAAAAATACCGAATAAGCCCCGGCTCTTGTGCTGTAGGAGTTGCCGAAGGCTGCGATCTTTTGATCTTTCGCTTGGGACTCAAGTGTCTGGGGAAAGATCGCAGCCTCGTTGCCCTCGACAGCTCCTACACAGCTCCCTTGCCACAGGAGGCGGACGTTGCATTGCTGACTATTTCATCGTCTGCCCAATGATCTGCACCAGGTCAATCTGCTTGAACGGCTTGATCAACCGAGGCAATTGCGTGGCGAAGCCTTCCAGGCGTTCGGCATAACCGGTGGCCAGGATGATGGGCAGGTTCGGTTGGCGGTCGCGCAACAGCTTCGCCAACTGCGCACCGTCCATCTGCGGCATGGCCATGTCGGTGATTACCAAGTCGATGTCTGGGTTGCGCTCATACAGCTCCAGTGCCTGGGCGCCCGATGGCGCGCAAAGGACCCGGTGCCCGAGGTCCTCGATCAACAGGCGCGTGCTGGTCAGCACCAGGCTGTCATCATCGACCACCAGCACTTTCAGCTCATCGACTGGCTGCGTTGCTTCCTGGATCGACGCTTTGCCCGGTGCCGGGTTGTTCGCCACCGGTAGCCACAACTGCGCGGTGGTACCGACACCTTTCTGGCTCCTGAGCGTCAGGCGTCCCCCCAGCTGCTCCGCCAGGCCATGCACCATGGACAACCCCAGGCCCGTGCCCTTGCCGACACCCTTGGTGGTGAAGAACGGGTCCACGGCCGAGGCCAGCGTGGCTTCATCCATGCCCTCGCCTTCATCGGTAATCGCCAGGCAAATGTAGCGCCCAGGGACCATCGGCTTGTCCGGGGCCGCATCACACCCTTGCCGCTCATCGGCGGTAATCATGAGCTGGCCGCCATGGGGCATGGCGTCCCGGGCGTTGGTCGCCAGGTTGAGAATCGCCAGTTCCAGTTGGTTGACATCGGCCAGCACCGGCGACAGCGCCTCGGCGAAACGGGTCTGGATGTGTATCGACGGGCCCAGGGAGCTTTGCAGCAGGCCGCTGATACCCTGCACCAAAGCCGACAGCTCGACCGACTCGTAGGTCAGTTTTTGCCGACGGGCAAACGCCAGCATGCGCTGGGTCAGCGAAACCCCGCGCAGCGCGCCCTGGGTCGCGTTGTCCAGCAATTGAGTGAGTTTCGGCTCGTTGGGCATGCGCTTGCGCACGATCTCCAGGTTGCCAAGGATGACCGTCAACAGGTTGTTGAAATCATGGGCGATGCCGCCGGTGAGCTGGCCGATGGCTTGCAGTTTCTGGGATTGGAACAGCGCCTCGCGGGCCTGCTCGAGGGCCTGCTGGGCCTGGGTGGCATCGGTAATGTCGCGGGTGATCTTGGCAAAGCCCAACAGCATGCCGGTGTCGCTGCGGATCGCATCGATGACCACGTGGGCCATGAAGCGCGTGCCATCCTTGCGCATGCGCCAACCTTTCTTCTCGAAGCGCCCTTCGCTGGCGGCGATGCTCAACGCGCGCTGTGGTTCGCCGGCATCGCGATCCTCGGGGGTGTAGAACATCGAGAAATGCCGGCCGATAGCCTCGGCCGGAAGATAACCCTTGATCCGCTGCGCCCCCAGGTTCCAGTTGGTGACCTGGCCTTGCGGGTCGAGCATGTAGATGGCGTAATCGGTGACGCTTTGCACCAGCAGGCGGAACTGCTGCTCGCTTTGCTTGAGGGTTTCCTCGGCCATCTTGCGATCGGTCAGGTCGCGGGTGATCTTGGCGAAACCAAGCAAGGTGCCGCTCTGGCTGTCGATGATCGGATCGATCACCACATGGGACCAGAACAGCGTGCCGTCCTTGCGCACCCGCCAGCCCTCGCCTTCAAAGCGCCCCTCATGCACGGCCGTGTCCAGCGCCCGTTGCGGCAGGCCGGCAGCGCGGTCCTGATCGGTGTAGAAACGGGAGAAATGCTGGCCCAGGATCTCGGATTCCTCGTAGCCCTTGAAGCGCCTGGCGCCAGAGTTCCAGCTGGTGATGATGCCCGAGGGGTCGGTCATGTAGATGGCGTAGTCGACCACAGCGTCGATGAGCAGGCGAAAGCGCTGTTCCTCGTTCATGAGTGGGGTCTTGGGGGCGTTCTCAAGCATCTGGCCGGGGCATCCGTGTGGACTTTTTTCGGAGTATGGAACAAGTCTGGTGCCAGGAAAAATTATTCCCAGGCTATTCACAAACCCCAGCCCTGATGGATTCCCCTGTGGGAGCGAGCTTGCTGGCGATGGTGGTGTTTCAGCCAGCCTTCATGTCACTGGCAGGCCGCTATCGCGAGCAAGCTCGCTCCCACAGGTGGCGGGGTGTGCTTCCTGAGTGACAGACCACCACTGCGGCAATAAGTGCTGCACCCGGGCCTCGCCAAACCGGTCATCGATCAGCATCACCACCCCGCGATCCTGCTGGGTGCGGATCACGCGACCGGCCGCCTGCACGACTTTTTGCAGGCCGGGATACAGGTACGTGTAGTCGTAGCCATCGCCGAAGATCGCGGCCATGCGCTGTTTTATCTGCTCATTGACCGGGTTGAACTGCGCCAGCCCCAAGGTGGCGATGAACGCGCCGATCAGGCGTGAACCCGGCAAATCGATGCCCTCGCCGAACGCGCCACCCAGCACCGCAAAGCCAATGCCCTGGCTGTGCTCCATGAACCGCTCGAGAAACGCCTGCCGGGGGGCTTCGCCCATGCCGCGCGATTGCGTCCAGAGCGCAATTTGCGGGTACCGCTCGGCAAACAGTCCAGCCACTTGCTGCAAGTAATCGAAGCTGCTGAAAAAAGCCAGGTAGTTGCCTGGGCGCTCGTTGAACTGGCGGGCCATCAACGCGGCAATGGGCTCCAGGGACGCCTGGCGATGGGCAAAACGGGTGGAAATGCGGCTGACAACCTGCACGTCCAGTTGTTCGGCCTTGAACGGCGATTCCACGTCGATCCATACCGTGTCGCCCGGCGTCCCCAACAAGTCTGCGTAGTAATGCCGAGGGCTCAAGGTCGCCGAGAACAGCACGGTGCTGCGCGCGGCGGTCAGCCTGGGCCGCAGGAACGCGGCCGGCACCACGTTGCGCAGGCACAGCGTAGACAGGCTGCGCTGGCGGCCAAGTTCGCGCTTGTGGATGTCGAACAAAAAGTGCTCGTCGAAGGTTTCCGCCACCCGGCCAAACTGCAACGCCTCGAAGTAGAACGTCTGCAATCCGCTGTCCAGGCCCTGGGGATGATCGTTGAGGTAATCGCCGATAGCCGTCGTGCAGGTGGCCAGGGCCTGGAGCAGTTTTTCCGGCAGTTTTTCATAGGCCTGATAGGCCGCCACCTGGGGCGCATGCAAGGCATTCCACTGGCGATTGACCCTGTCCAGGGATTTCTTCAGCGGTTCGGGGGCGGTTTTGCGCACGCTGGTCAGCGTGGCCTGGTCGAGGGTCGCGCTGTACATCTGCCGCCCGCGCTCCACCAGGTTATGGGCTTCATCCACCAAGGTCGCGACAGTCCAGCCGTTGGCCTGGGCCAGGCCGAAGAGCAATGCGCTGAAGTCGAAGTAATAGTTGTAGTCGGCCACCACCACGTCGGCCCAGCGGGCCATTTCCTGGCTGAGGTAATACGGGCAGACCTCATGGGCCAGGGCAATCTCGCGCAACGCCGCCTGGTCGAGCAAGGTGACCTGGCTCGCCGCTGCCCGGGCGCCCGGCAAGCGGTCGTAAAAACCCCGGGCCAGTGGGCAGGATTCGCCATGGCAGGCTTTGTCCGGGTGTTCGCAAGCCTTGTCCCGGGCGATCATTTCCAGCACCCGCAATGGCATTGACGACTCGCCGTGAGTGATCACGCGCGCCGCATCCAGGGCCAGCTTGCGCCCCGGGGTTTTCGCCGTGAGGAAGTACACCTTATCCAGTTGCTGCGGCGCCAGGGCCTTGAGCAGCGGAAACAGCGTGCCAACGGTCTTGCCGATGCCTGTGGGCGCCTGGGCCATCAGGCAGCGGCCGGTACTGACGGCCTTGAACACCGATTCAGCCAGGTGCCGTTGCCCCGGCCTGAAACCCGCATGGGGAAATACCAGCGATTGCGCGCCGAGATTGCGCGCCTGTCGATGGGCCATTTCCTGTTCGGCCCAGGCCAGGAACAACGCGCATTGCGCTTCGAAGAAGGCTTGCAGCTGTGTCGACTCGAAACGTTGGGTGATGCAGGTTTCCTTTTCGCTGACGATGTCGAAATACACCAGGGCCACGTCGATGTGCGGCAACTGCAGTTTCTGGCACATCAGCCAGCCATAGATTTTCGCCTGGGCCCAATGCAGTTGGCGATGATTGGCCGGTTGTTTGCTCAGGTCGCCGCGGTAGGTTTTCACTTCCTCAAGGCACTGGCGGGCCGGGTCGTAGCCATCGGCCCGGCCTTTGACTGTCAGTGTCTGGTAATGACCTTCGAGGGCCACTTCAGCCTGATAACCCTCGCTGCGCCGCGAGGCCACGGTGCGATGGCCGGCGATGCCTTCCAGGGCCGTGGGCGTGGGCGTGAAGCGCAGGTCGAGATCACCCACCTTGGCGGTGAACTCGCACATCGCCCGCACGGCGATGCTGTAGCTGGGTGCAGGGGTCATGCGGCCCCATCGCGAGCAAGCTCGCTCCCACAGGTGATCTGTGGTGACTCATCCCCGAGTTCACTGCCACAGGTGGGCTGTGGTGGTTCGTCCACTGTGGGAGCGAGCTCGCTCGCGATGGCTGACTCTGCCCATTGCACATAACAAACGGCAACGGGCATCTGGTGTTCATGACAGAACTCCAGCCAGCGTAGCTGATTGTCTTGCAGCCGATCGCCAGGGCCTTTGACTTCGATCATGCGGTAGGTCTTGTGCTGCGGCCAGAACTGGATCAGGTCCGGCATGCCGGCGCGATTGGCCTTGATGTCCAGCAGCAGACGGTCAAACCAGTGCTTGAGATGCGCGGCCGGCAGGCAATCGAGGGCTTGCTCCAGCAAGGGCTCGGACAGCGCGCCCCAGAATACGAAAGGCGACTGCACGCCCCACTTTTCGGCGTAGCGACGGCCGATGGTCTGCCGATAGCGGCCATCGTCCAACTCTGCCAGGCAGGCCGCAAACAGCTCGGCGCGACGGGCATGGAAATCTTCGTTGAGCAGGTCCACCGGCCCCCGCTGGAACGGGTGAAAAAACGCGCCCGGCAATGGCGCGAAGATCGCCGGCCAGCACAGCAGGCCGAACAGCGAATTGATCAGGCTGTTCTCGACGTAATGCACTGGCGCGCTGTCGTCGTGCAGGTGGGCCTGGACGTGGTACTCCACGGACAAGGTCGGATCGACGCGCGGCAGGTGCAGCTCCAGGCGTTCCACTTCCCGGGCCATGGCCCGTGGCACTGGCGGGCCGCCCAACTTGCGCCGCAGGCGGGGCACGATCCGCAGCAAGGCCTGGGTTTCGGCGGCACTTTGCGGTGCGAGGGCCGCCGCCTCGCCCAGTTCAAGGGCCAGGGCGTATTCGCCGATGCGCTCCAGCACCCGGATCATCCGCAACCGCGCGCCCGGGTAGGTGCAATCGCGATAGATGCCCAAGGCCAAGGCGAAGTCGCCGATGCGCTCGCCGTGCTGGCCAATCTGGAACAACAACTTGCCCCGGCGCCGCTCCAGCCACGGATTGTCCAGGGACAGTTCGTTGACCTGGGCGACGATCTCTTCCAGGGGGTCGCCAGCTTCGAAGCGCTGCAGGCAGTCGTGCAGGAACAGGCAGGCATCGACGTCCTCGCGGCTGCGCAAGCCTCGTGACTCGGCGCTGAACTCGACGGTTTCGTAGGTGAAGATGCCCAGGTCCGCGAGGACGAATTCCGACCAGTCCTGGTAAAGGTTGCCGAAAAACATCAACCGCAGCCGGTCACACAGACTCATGATCGTCAGGCTGTACAGCCGGTCGTCCAACTGCGGGCACCAGGCACCGAACGGCTGGGGCTGGTTGAGGCGTTCGTCCAAGGCCTGGAGCCATTCGGTCTTTTTCGCCTTGGGGTGTTCGATCAGGTGGCCCAGGCACAGGAGGATTTCCGGCTTGAGCAGCACCTCGAACAGCTCGACGAGCCCGATGGGGACCTGTTCCTCGACCCAACCCAGCGCCAACAGTGGCGCGACGGCGGCGCCGATGTCGCCAATTTCAGGGTAATGCAGCTTGCTATGGCGAAACCGTAGCCCCTTGCGCATCACCATCCGCACCAGCAAGCCCTGGGCGCCACGCGGCAGCGCGGCGAAGTGCTCGATGAAGCGCTGCTCGTCGGTGCTGAGCACATCGGCATAACGCTGCGTCAACCAAGCGAGCACTTGCTGGAAGTTGTTCAGGTAGTAAAACGGGTCGTCGAGGGAACGGACTGCCACAGAAAGAACGCCAAGGATATCGGGTACTGGTTATGCATACAGATAGCAGCTGTAAACCAGCCAGGCAACAGCAAAAGATGAACGGTCTCCTATATTTAAGGTGAAATCCTTCAGCCAGCGATGAACTTTCCTACGGCAAGCGAGACCAATGGCGGTTAGCTAATGTGATGGCGCGGTCGAATCAGCTGCTCCGTGTCCTTTTGATTGAGAGGTTATGGTTATGAACATCAGGTTTCTGGGCCTGCCCATGGTCGCCGTGGCATTTCTGGCTCTGGCTGGCTGCGCGTCGCAAACCGTGGTGACTTTGCAGAACGGTACCCAGTATTTGACCAAGGATACCCCCAACACTCGCACCGTCGACGGTTTCTACGAGTTCGAGGATATTTCCGGCAGGAAAGTCCGGGTCCGCGCCGATGATGTGGCAACCATTCGCAAGGAAGACTGATTAACCCGTGACTGGCCTGCTGCACCGCCATCGCGAGCARGCTCGCTCCCACAGAGGCTCGGTGGTGAATACAAACACTGCATACACCCCAAATCCACTGTGTGCGAGCTTGCTCGCGATAGCGGTGAGTCAGTCACAGAGCGGCTGGATGTGCCGGCCCAATCGCGAGCAGGCCACTGTGGGAGCGAGCTTGCTCGCGATAGCGGTGAGTCAGTCACAGCTAGGCTGGATGTGCCGGCTCAATCGCGAGCAAGCTCGCTCCCACAAGTCCGGTGGTGAATACAAATACTGCATACACCCGAGTTCCACTGTAGGAGCGAGCCTGCTCGCGATGGCGATATCAGGCGAACACGATCCCTTCGCCCCCCACCTGACCCAGACCAACGCCCACCAGGGTCACGGAACTGTCGCCGACCTTGAGCAGCGTGTCATTGCCCACTTGTGACAGGTACTGGCTGTAGTCATGACCTGCCCCGGCGCCCGGCACGCCGAGGAACACCAGCTTGTCCCCCGCGTCGTAGCCGCTGATCCGGTCCTGGCCGAAAGTGCCGTTGAAGAGGAAGGTGTCACTGCCGCCCCCCGCTTGCATCTGGTCATTGCCCGCACCACCGACGAAGGTGTCGTTACCCGCGCCGCCCACCAGCACATCGTTGCCGTCCTGCCCGAACAGCCAGTCCCCCTTTGCTCCCGCTACCAGCGTGTCGTTGGCCGCGCTGCCCTTGATCGAAGAGGCATACGCCGTCAGGTTGGCGCCGGCCTCCAGGCCATTGGCGGTGACGCTGTGGCTCACCTCATCCTTGAGCAGCCCCCAGAACAATCCGGACTCCTTACTGACCAGCGTGCCAATGTCGCGAGTGATGCTGATCGCGCCATGGGCGTCGCGCATATACAGCGTCCCGGCCCCGTCATGGGCAAAACTGAAATCCTTCACCGACTGCTGCAGTTGCAGGCTGTTGCTGCCCTGCCCGCCCACGATCACGTTGTAGCCACCGCCATCGCGAAAAGTGTCATTGCCGGCGCGGCCTTCCAGGTAGTCGTTGCCCTGTCCGCCCTGGATCAGGTCATTGCTATCGCTGCCGATGATGAACGTGCTGCCGGTGTGGGTTTCAGCATTGCGGTTGAGGTCCTGCACCCAGGTATTGGCGCGCGCGGGGTCCGACAGGTTGGCGACGACGATGCTGGAGTCTTTTTCGGTGAGGTCGTAGAACACCGAGCCCATGATCCGGCCCATGCCATCGCCGTAGCCGGTAGGCAGGTGGGAAATCCAGGTGGGGATGTTGAGAATGGAAAACGGCAACACGTTCCATGCCGTCGAAGCGTAGTGGTCGTTGAAGCTGACGATGTTGTTGGTGGCCGATTCCTGCTGCCCATCGTGCACACCCACCGACGCGAGGTTGAACGTCGAGCCGTCCAGGGCGCGGAACACCGGATCGTTCTCGTAACCGATGTTCAAGACCTTGTCGGTACTGCTCTGGGTTGGCGAGGCGTAGGCGATGTAGTTGGCATCGGCGTAGAACCCCGACCATTGGCTGGTGCTCAAGTCCGCCAGGCTGTTGACCGCCAACCCGCCCAGGCTGTGGCCGCTGACCAGCACGTCGCTGCCCGTCAGGCCATGGGCCTGGGCAAACTTCGCGACGTCCCCGAGCAGGTTGCCAAAGGCTTCGCCGACGTAGTTTTTCGCATAGTCCTTGGGCCCCAGCGCGGCCATCAGGTCGTTGATCACGTCACCGATGGAATCGCCAATCAGGTTTTCCCGAGGGCCGCTGGTGCCGCGAAACGACACGCCGATTTCCTGCAAGTGACCCTCGGCGTCGTACTTGCCGAGGATCTCTACCTGCGCGGTGGTGTAGCCGGCCTTTTCACCGAAAAACGTCCCGCGGCCATCCACCTTGCCGGCGTAACCCAGCTGCGCGGCGCTGATGGGCGTCCAGCCGGCCTTCTGTACCGCCTCCAGGGCCAGTTTTTCCGAGTCGGGGTTCCACGGCACGCCGGGAATCACCCCTTGGGAATCGGTGCCACCCAGCAGCGCGGTGACCAGGGTCGCCGGCAGCCCGGCACCGAAGCCGTTGTGCTGGTAACCGGTGGCAAAGCCGTTGTCGAGGTTGTGGTAGGAATACAGCATGATCGCCATTGCGTCGCTGACCAGAGCCTTGGATTCGGCAGTGCCGAGGTTCTTGTAGTCGTAGATACCCATGGTTGTTGCTCTCTTTTTGTTGTTGGAATGCTGTGGTGGCGAGGGAGCTTGCTCCCGCTGGACTGCGCAGCAGGCCCCTCTTGTGAGCGCTTCGCACTCAAGCGGGAGCAAGCTCCCTCGCCACGGAGATGCCTGTTCAACGCCTCCTCTTGGTCAGAACTGCCAATCCAGCGTCAGGCCCACGCCATGGGTTTTATCCCGGGCGCCGAGCAAGCCGTTGTAATCGAGATTGACCCGCACATCCTTGGCGACCGCGAGCCCGGCACGGGCACCGATCACGGCCGCGTTGCGGTCCATGGACACGCTCTGCACCGCGAAGGTGTTGCTGCTGCCGGCAAATGCCAGGTCCTGTTCGGACGTGGTGCTGCTCAGGTTGTGCTGCCAGCCGAGGGAGCCGGACAGCTGCAGTTGCTGTTGATCCGACAGGACCAAGGTGTGGCTGGCCCGCACGCCCAGGGTCGAGAGCACGGCATCGCGACGATCGTCGCCAGCATGCAGGGCTGCGTTGTCGCCTTTTTCATGGAAGCTGTCGCTGTCCAGGTGCACATAGGCCAGGTTGGCAAACGGCTCCAGGGCTACCGGTTGCACGTCGAGGCGATACGCCGCTTCGGTGAAGAGCTGGGTGGTCCGGGCATCGCGCTTGGTTTTCTCCCGGCCGCTGACGTCACCCCATTGCAGGTCACGCTTGACGTCGATGCGATGCCAACTGTGGGCGCCGCCGACGGTCAGGCGCAGCGCGTCGATCTCATGCCCCAGATAGACACCCAGGTGATAGCTGTCGGCCTTGGCCGAGGAATGGGTGCCGTCGCCCATGCTCAACGAACTGTCGCTGTAGCCGGTGACGAAGCCCAGTCGTGTCTGGTCGCTGATCAGGCCGTCGACACCGGCCAGCAAACCACCGATGGAGCTGGTCGTACCGGCGTGATCATCTCCACCATCGTTTTTGCCCCAAGCGCCCAGCACCTTGAACCAGGCATTGCTGCTGGCATCGGTCGGCGTACCGGCGTCGTACAGCGCGTCCTGGCGCAGGCGATCACCCACGACGTCGCGCAATTGACGGCTGTCGTTGATCAGCAGCGTGCCGATGGCCGGATGAATTTCACCAGACAGTTGCTGGAATGCCTGTTGCGCCACGGCGGCGCTGGGCGAAAGCAGCAAGGCTTCGTAGAGTCCGTTGCCCGCGCCCAGTTGTTCGGCGGCCGAGGCGACGGAGCGCTGGTTAGGCGTCAGGCCGAGGCTGGCAAATGACGCGTCGTTACGCTCGACCGCCAGTTGAATGCCACTGGCGCTGTACGCCAGGTCGCCCCCCAGAAACGCATAGTTGGGCAACACTTCAGCGAAGCGCCCGTCAATACCATCGGCGGCCTGGAGGATGTTGAACTGCCTGCCCAGCAGGCTTTTCACTTCGCTGGCCGTCAGCAGCGTCGGGCTGTTTTCCAGGGACAACGACACCGTCGCCCCGTCAATGGACGCCTTGCCGTCGGCCACGATCTGGTCACTGGAGGTGGGCGAGACTTCCACCGCGTAGTTCGAACCGGGCTGGAACGTCACATCACCGGCCACTTGCAACGTGCCGATGGAGTTACCTGGCGCCACACTGCCGCCGCGGTTGGCGGTGAGGCTGGCGATGCGCCCGTTGCCGCCGAGGATGCCGCCGTCGTTGATCGTAACGGCCGACGCCAGCGAGCCATTGATTGCCAGTCGTCCTTGATTGACCAGGGTTGGCCCGCTGTAGGTGTTTGCGCCGGTAAGCACCAGGGTGCCGATGCCCTCCTTGGTCAGCCCGCCGTGGCCGGCGATGTCGTTGCGCCAAACGTCCAGGCCACATTGGATGCCGCTGCACACCCGCTCCGTGGATTTGCCGGCATCGATGATCGCGCCAATGCCGGGCAGGTCCGCCACGAACTGACCGGAGCCATAAGCACCCTCGATGCGGAATTCCTCGGGGATGTCCTGCTCGGTCACCAGCATCGATGGACCGTCGATGGCCTTGCCCAGGTTGATCATGCCCCAGCCATACAACGCATCGACGCCCGGCGCGCCCATGTCGGTGGCGGTGGTGCGCAGCACGCTGGCGACCTGGGCGCCGGTCATGTACGGGAAACGCTCCATCAACACCGCCACGCTGCCGGCGACATGGGGCGCGGCCATGGAGGTGCCGCTCTTGTTGGCGTAGCCGACAGTCAGGTCGTCGGCACTGGTGCCGCCGATCACGGCGCTGTAGACCCGGGTGCCCGGTGCCGACACGCAGAAACTGGCGGTGTAGCCGCAGCGCGACGAGAAGGTACTGATGGTGTACGGATCGGCGCTGGCGGTGTCCGGATTGACTTGCAGCGCCGCCACGGTGAGCCAGTTCGGCGCGATGTCCGGCACAAAATACGCCAGGCCCGCGATGGCATCGGGGTTATTGAGGTTGTAGTCGTTGCCAGCGGCGAAGATCGTCACGATCCCGCTGCGGGCCGCGGCGATGGCGCCCTCGTAGGCGCCGCCGGGCTTGGTGCCCAGCAGCGGCTGGATCTGGTCGAATTGCAGTTGCGCGTCCTGCACGGTGAAGTGCGGGAACGCCGGATCGCGGCCGCCCTGGTCGAAGCGATCGGTGATGCCAATGCCCCAGCTGTTGTTGATGATGCGTGCGCCGCTGGCGATCAACGCATCCCAACCCGCCTTGTACACCGCGCCATCGTTGCCCAGGATGATGCCGTCTTCTGGGCCCGGATCGCCGTTGTCGGCGCTGATGATCTGCGCATCGTACGCCACGCCGTGCATCGGGCTGCCATCGCGACTGCCGGCAGCGATCCCGCCGACATGGGTGCCGTGGGAACCCAGCTTGCCATCGGAACCGACGGTGGGTGAACCGTCGTAGCGGAACGCATCACCGGCCTTCACCGGAATGTAGGGGTCGGTGTACTCACGGATGCCGCTGGTGACCAGGGTCACGACTTTGCCGGTACCGGAGAACTCCGGGTGCGCCGCGTAGACCGGCTGGTCGAAGATCCCCAGCTTGACGCCCTTGCCGGTATACCCGGCGGCGTAGGCCTGCTGCGCGTTGATTGCCCCCAGCCCCCATTCGGCGTTGAATTCGCTGCTGCGCCAGCTGTCCGGATTGCCCGCCCTGCCGCTCTCGACATAAGGCGCCGCCTGGGCCGTGCCCAAGGTCGCCAGGGCGCAGAGCACAGCGCGGTTGAGGGTCTTGAGCAGGAACACGCGGCCCGTCTGTCCGGGCTGTTTTTTGTTATCGACTTTCATCACGAACCATCCTTAGTTGTTGCAAAAATCCTTTTGGTTTGCGCGGCCTGATGGGACTTACCCCAACCACTGTGGCAGCCTTGGCTTTTTGGCTGACCTAAGTTTTGTGCCTTGCCTTGCCTTGCCTTGGCTTTGTGGCTTGCCTTGGCTTTTGTGGCGAGGGAGCTTGCTCCCGCTCGAGTGCGAAGCGCTCGCAGGCTTTTTTGGGGCCGTTGCGCAGCCCAGCGGGAACAATCCCTGGCCACAAAAGCAACACGCCGATCATTGAATTGACGCCTGGGACACAAACGCCTCATCCACCTTCGCCAGGTCCTGCGGGCCGAGGGTGCCGGCGTAGTAATGCAGCTTGGTCCAGGCCATGAGGTAGTCGTAACGGGCCTGGGCCAGGTCGCGGCGGGTGGTGTAGAGCTGTTGTTCGGCATTTAGTGCGTCGAGGTTGACCCGCTCACCGCCGAGGATGCTTTGCCGGGTCGAGACCACCAGCGCTTCGGCGGAACTCAGGGCCTTCTGGTAGGCACGCAGTTTGTTCATCCCCGATACGCAAGCGCTGAACTGGCGGCGCAATTCGATCAGCGTCTCGCGGGTCTTTGCATCCAGCTCGTATTCGGCCTGTTCCATGTTGCGGCTGGCCTGGCGGGTCGACGCCGAGACCCCGCCACCGGCGTACAGCGGCACACTGACTTCCAGGCCGATGGTGTTGGTGTCGTAGCGCTGGTTGTAGGTATTGCCACTTTCCGATTCGTTCTGGCGCATCGTCGCGTAGGCGCTGACCTTGGGCAGGTGCCCGGCGCGGTTGCGCTCCACCTCGAAACGCGCCACATCCACCGCTTGGCGCTGGGACGCCAGGTTCGGGTTATTGCTCACCGCCAGCTCGTGCCAGGTGTCGAAACTGGCCGGTTGCAAGGCAAAGGTCTGGAAGGTGTCGTGCAGCGGCGCCAGGTCGCCGATATCCAGGGCCGGGACGCCAATCAGCGAGCCCAGCTCACGCAAGGCGGCATCCTGCTCATCGCGTGCCTCGATCTCTTCGGCGATTGCCAGCTCATAACGCGCCTGCGCCTCGAGGATGTCGGTGCGCGTACCTTCGCCCTGGCGAAACAGATGCTCGTTCTGGCGAAATTGCTGCTCGAACGCCTTTTTCTTGGCCTGGGCAATGTCGATCTGGTCCTGGGCGAACAGCGCCTGGGTGTAATGACTCAGCACCCGCACCAACAACTCCTGGCTCTTGCCACGAAAACTTTCGTCAGCGAACAACGCCTGGGCCACGCCCTTGCGATAGGCGGCGTAAGCCTCATAGTCCAGCAGCGGTTGTTGCAGCGTCAGGCTGGAGCCGTAGCTGCTGTAGTTGCGATCGTCATGCTGGCTGGCGCCGCGATCGTTGAGGTACGTGACCTTGGACTGGTTGCGCCCCTTGTTGTAGCTGTAGCCCAGGTGTGGCAACAGCCCGGCGCGGCCTATGGCGCGATTTTCCAGGCCCGCATCGCGCTCCTTGATCGCGCCCAGGTAGACCGGGTCATTGCGCAGGGCCTGCTCGTAGAACTCGAACGGTCCCATGGCCCAGGCGTTGTTGCACACGGAAACGGCCAGCACGGCCACCCAATAGAAACGCTTCATACCGCCGGACATCCTTATTCTTCGGTCAACGCAGAGCCGGCTCGGTCGAGCAGCGGTTTGAACAGGTAGTTGAGCAACGAGCGCTCGCCCGTGCGCACGAACATCTCGGCCGGCATGCCGGGCTTGATCACCAGGCCGTTGAGCTTGTCCATCGCCACGTCGCTGACGCTGCTGCGCAGGACGTAATACGGCGCGCCGGTCTTCTCATCGAGCATCTGGTCGGCGGAAATCAAGCTGACTTCCCCCGGCACCCTCGGCGTGCGGTTCTGGTTGAAGGCGGTAAACAGGATGTCCACCGGCAAATGCGGGCCGACCTTGTCGATCAGGTGCACCGGCAGATGCCCTTCCACTTCCAACCGCGTGCCCTGGGGAACGATTTCCAGCAAGGTGTCGCCCTGGCGCACCACTGCGCCCTCGGTGTGCACCCCCAGGTTGACGGCGATGCCATCGGCGGTGGCGAGGATTTCGCTGTGCTGCAGCTCGAAGCCGGCGGATTTCAGTTGCTCTTGCAGGGTTTCGCTCTTGAGCTGGGCGTCGGCCAACTGGCTGCGCACCTCTTTCTGGTATTCCTCGTTGTGCTGCTGCAGCTTCAGCCGCGACTCGACGATCCCCTGCTCCACCCTTCCGCTTTCGCCGCTGTTCTGCGCCAGTTCCTGCTGTACTTGCGACAGTTGGCGTTGATAGTCCAGCAAGCGGTTGCGCGGGATGTAGCCGTTGTCGGCCAAGGGTTGCAGGTTGCCCAGTTGCAGGCGCAGGGATTCGGCCTGGGCGGTCAGGTCGCTGCGGGCCCGACGCATGCCCGCCAATTGCGCCGCCGCACCCTCGATGCTGGCACGCAACGCCGCCTGTTCCCGGGCGAAGGCTTCGCGGCGGCTGCTGAACAGTTGCCGCTGGCCCTCAAGCACCAGGGCCAGGCGTGGATCGGGATCGCGACTCAGCTCGGCCGGAAAACTCACCTGCAACAGGTTGTCCCGCTCGCTTTGCCAGCGCGCCAGGCTCGCCCAGGTCATCCGGTACTGTGCCTGTAGCGATTGCACATCGGCGGCGGCCTGGGTCTGGTCCAGGCGGAACAGCGGCTGGCCCTGCTTCACCGCTTCGCCTTCGCGCACCAGGATCCGGCTGACGACGCCGCTGCTCATCGATTGCACCGCCTTGCGCTTGCCTGAAACCACCACGGTGCCCTGCACGGGGATGCCCTGGTCCAGCGGCGCGAGGCTGGCCCAGGTGAAAAAACTGCCCGCGCCAACGAGCGCCAATGCCCAGCCCATGCGGGTGAAGAAACGGGCGTCGCGCTCCGGCTGCTCAACGTCCTGAGAATGTTCGAGATTCATGTCGCGCTCCTTGCTCATACACCAGCGGGTTTGCTGGCGGCCTGGTATTGGCGACTCATGCTCAGTCCGTTGGGAGTCGCCTGGGGGCTGTTCGGCGGCGAGCTGCGCGGCGCGTTGTCCTGTGAGCCCGACTGGCCGGAAAGCGCCCGCAACACTTGCTGGCTTGGGCCGAAGGCTTGTAGCCGGCCTTCGTCGAGCACCAACAACTTGTCGGCCTGGGCCAGTGCTGAGGAACGATGGGTGACCAACACGACGCAGGTGCCCTGGGCCTTCATCTGCGCGATGGCACTGGCGAGCGCCGCTTCGCCAACCGTGTCGAGGTTGGAGTTGGGTTCGTCGAGCACCACCAGGCTCGGCCGGTCGTACATCGCCCGGGCCAGCGCAACCCGTTGTTTCTGCCCGCCGGACAAACCACCGCCGTCCTCCCCCAGCACCGTGTCATAGCCCTGGGGCAGGCGCAGGATCAGCTCATGAACCCCGGCCTGCTGCGCGGCAGCGACGACTTTTTGCGGATCGGCTTGGCGAAACCGGGCGATGTTCTCGGCAATACTGCCGCTGAACAGCTCGATGTCCTGGGGCAGGTAGCCGATGTGCGGGCCGAGTTGCTCGCGATTCCAGCGATGAATGTCGGCCCCGTCGAGGCGCACCGTACCCGCGAGGGTCGGCCACACACCCACCAGGACTCGGGCCAGGGTCGACTTGCCGGAACCGGAAGCCCCCAGCACACCGAGCACTTCCCCGGCAGCCAAGCTGAAGCTGACCTGCTGCAGCGTCGCGCTGCGTTGCCCAGGTGGTCCCGCGCTCACTTGTTCGAAGCTCACCTGGCCCTTGGGCGCTGGCAGCATCATGCCGTCATCCTGGGGCGCAAACGCTTGCAACAGCGCGTCGAGACGCCGGTAAGCCAGTTTGGCGCCGCTCCATTGCTTCCACACGGCGATCAACTGGTCGATGGGGCTCAATACCCGTCCCATCAGGATCGAGCCGGCAATCATCATCCCGGCGGTCATGTCGCCCTTGATCACCAGCAGTGCGCCCAAGCCCAGCACCAGCGATTGCAGGCACAGGCGCAGGGTCTTGCTCAGGGAGCTGATTACCGCGCCGGTGTCGCTGGCCTGGTTCTGCAGGCCGAGAAACCGTGAGTGCACGGCGAACCAGCGGCTGCGCAGCGCGCCGAGCATGCCCATGGCCTGGATCGTCTCGGCGTTGTGCAAATGGCTGGTAGCCAGCTGGCTGGATTGTTGCGAGTAGACGCTGGCCTGCCCCAAGGCTTTTTTGGTCATGGCCTCGTTAAGGCAGGCCAGGCCGATCAGCAGCAGCGTGCCGACGGAGGCAAACACGCCGAGCCACACGTTGAACAGGTAGATCACCAGCAGATAGATGGGAAACCACGGCGCGTCGAAGAAAGCGAACAGCGCCGGCCCGGTGAGGAACTGGCGAATATGCGTGAGGTCGCCCAGCGATTGCCCGGCGTTGCCTTCACCCTGGCGCAGATTGCGCTCGAACGCGGCCTTGTACACCTGGAGATTGAAACGTCTCTCCAACTGGCTGCCGATGCGGATGACGACGAAGCTGCGGACCATTTCCAGCAGCCCGATGAATACGAAGAAGCCGACAACCATCAATGACAACATCGCCAGCGTGGTCTCGTTCTGCGATGACAACCCGCGGTCATATACTTGGAGCATATAAATCGAAGGCGCGAGCATCAGGACATTAATCAGTGCGGTAAAACATCCAACACTGATCAGAATATTTTTATAATCACCCAGCGCTTTAAACAGCGGCACCGCGGCAACGCTCCTTACCCTATTCATGATCTTCCTTGCTGTTGGCTTGCCCGCGAACGGGCCGTTATTCAACTTACCAATCTTTGTTTTTCAATTCGGCCCACACCGAAAAGCACGCCTGTTCAAACAAGCGCACTTCGATCAAGACTCAACTGTACTCACTCGTTAATGAGCACTCTGGGATTTATTGCGTTCAAGCCTGAGTATCAAGCCGGACTTCAACGTCATTTGATAATGGTCTCCCTGACGCAGCCCCAAGTGAGTCCTGGAGTCTTGTTTGCCAATCAGGGAAAGTCCGTCGGGTTCGGTGAACCAACGAACCGGTTCATCCCCCAACCATTGGCCCAGGCAGTCGGTTTGCCCGCCCAGGGTCTGGTCCATCTTGAGTTCGACGAGGCAACTGTTGGACGGCTTGTCCTGCATCGCCTGGGTTTGCGCGTTGTCCTGCGGGCTCGACAAAACAGCCTGCCATTGACCGGCCAACTGCGAGGGTTCTGCTAACAACAGGCTGCGCGCCATGGCGACTTCTCCACAAAACATCATCAGCGTAGCGAGCAACCCGGCGGTTGCCTGAACGCTACTGGGCATAAATTTTCTACGCATTTTTTCCATCCTGGCCGGGGTCCTGTAGGAGCTGTCGAGCAAAGCGAGGCTGCGATCTTTTCGCTTGAGACTCAGGTGCCTGGGGAAAGATCGCAGCCTCGCTCCGCTCGACAGCTCCTACAGGGTTTAGCATCAGGCCACGATATCCGAGACCGCTGCCTGGCCAACGGTGCTGACCAGGAAGTCAGCCACGCCGTGTCCGGAGAAGTCCACCGACAGCAGGCTGTTGCTACCCGATGTCGACAACACCGCATCGCCCGCCGCACCGGTGAATGCGCTCACGAAGTGCAGGCCCGCGCCCTTGGTGATACCGGTCAGGTCGATCTTGTCCAGGCCGCTGACGAAATCGAGGAGCTGGTCCGTCGCCCCCGGCCGCGAATCGGAACTGGCGGCGAACACGAACGTGTCCGCCCCCGAGCCCCCCCAGAGCTTGTCTGCACCGCCGGCCCCCCAAAGAATATCGTTGCCCGCGCCGCCCTTGAGCTCGTTGGCCACCGTGTTGCCGATCAGCAAGTCGCTGCCCGCGCCGCCGATGGCGTTTTCGATGACGGCACCCTTGGCGATGGAGACGTTGCCTACCATGCCGCCAACATCGGAGAACGAGGCGTCATTGAGGTTGATTTTCTGGTTCTGGGTGAAACCGGAGAAATCCAGGGTATCGCGACCGCCCGCATCCCATACCGAAAACACCACTTTGTCCGACGACGAAGACGCACTGAGAAAATCGCGACCGGTATTGGAGTTGAAACCGTAGGTCGAATCGCCGGTACGGGTCGTGGTGTTGGCACCGTAGAGCTTCTGGATGGCCGCGATGTCATCCATCAGCGGACCGGAGGCGTAGGCTTCGACGCCGCCCTTGCTGAAGTTCTGGTCGGTATTGCTTTCGCTCCAGTAGCTCATGACGCTGTAGCCACGGGAGTCCTGGCCATAAGTGGCGTCATCGTAGGTCGGGCTGCCTTCGCCAGCGTTGTAGTCACCGGGGTGGGCCAGGCCGAGGGTGTGACCGATTTCGTGGGTCAGGGTCTGGCGGCCGTAGTTGTTCAGGTCCGGGTTCTTGTTCTGGGTGTAGCTGCTGTTGATCAGGTACCAGGAGGTCCCGTCATAGCCGGCACCCGTCCCTGGCAGATAAGCGAACGCCGCCGCGCCATCCTGGCCGCCGCTGTAGTTGCCGAAGGTCATGTGACCGTCGCCGCCGCTGGCTTTTTCGGTGAAGGTGACATTGGCCACGTCCGCCCAGGATTGCATGGCCAGGGCTGCCTGGCCTTTCTGCTGCGCACTGAACTGGCTGAAGCCGCTGATCCCATGCTTGTTCATGGTGCTGGAAGAAGCGGAAGTCAGGAAGGTGTAGGTCAGCTCGATCTTGCCGCTGCCGTCCCGGTCCTGGTAAGCCGCGCCGTCGCGCAGCAACTGAGTGGCCGCCTCGTCGACAGAGTACGACGGTTTGCCGTTGACGGTCAGGTTACCGCCCCGGTCGTATTGGTGGCTGAAACTATTGATCTGGTTGAACGCATTGCTGGCAGCCGCCAATGATTGCGGCGCCCAGAGGAGTTGCTCGGCAGAATCAATAGCGCTGCTTTTGACTTTCGACATAAACATACTTCCTTGTTTGCAAATAGAACAGTTTTAGTCAGACAGACAATCTCTGGCGAGATCGTCCTATCACTCGCCCAATGAGGACGTAAGAAACCTGACACAATTGGAAATCAAACGTCTAGCAATTTTTTTCGTTCAATTTCACGCACTGCCCTTAACGCCCATAAACAATAGGGTTCTGCCTCGTTAGTGCCCCGACTAAATCGGCCGAGTTGCGGATTGTCGGACAAAAATCTATTTAAATATTAAATATCGATAACTAGTAATTTGCGTACGGCGTCGCACTTTCGCCAACTAAGTGCCAGCGTAATGCTATTAATGAATATCTACTAAACCTCTACGGTTTTACGTGCACACACTTCTCGCAGACAACCTCGAAACCAACGATGCACAGGATCGGCGTCCATCCGCGGATGCCAGAGCATGGCGATCGTGAACCCAGGCACGGGAAACGGCAGCGTAAAACTGTGCAGGCCGATCCGCAGGCTCGCGGTGTAGCGTTCAGGCACGCTGGCGATCAGGTCACTGGAGCGGGCCAGTCCCAGCGCCGAGGAAAAGCCTGGCACGGTGGTGACGATTTCCCGGGACAGATTCAGCGCCGCCAGGGCCTGGTCGATGAGGCCATGATCCAGGCCGCGCATCGACACACCGACATGCCCATCTGCGGCATAACCGGCGGCGCTCACTGTTGTCTGGCTCAGCGGGTGTCCCGCGCGCACCACGCCAATCAAGCGGTCGCTGAACAACGCCTGGGTTCGCAGTTCCGGGCTGGTGTCCTTGTCCACGACGGCGGTCTCCAGGTCTGCGGTGCCTTCGCGAAGCGCCGTGCTGTCGCGGTCGGTCTTTTCCACGAAACGCAGGCGCACGCCGGGCGCTTGTTCGTGAATGCGAGTGATCAGGTCGATGGCAAAGTTCTCCACGAACCCTTCGCGGGTGCGCAACGTGAAAGTTCTGCTCAAGCGGCCAAGATCCGGGGTCGTCACTGGCCGCAGCACCGCCTGGGCCTGCTGCACCAGGTGGCTGACCTGTTCGCGCAATTCCAGCGCACGGGGCGTCGGCACCAGCCCTCGCCCGGCCCGAACCAACAGCGGGTCACCGGTGGTTTCACGCAGCCGCGCCAATGCCCGGCTCATGGCCGACGGGCTCAGCTGCAAGCGCCGGGCGGCCCGGGCCACGCTGCCTTCCGAGAGCAGCACATCAAGGGTAATGAGCAGATTGAGGTCAGGTGAGGACATGGCGGTCTCTCGAATTGAACAGATGGCGTTTGCTGCAGCTATAACGTGCAAATGCTGCGTCTTCCGCCATGTTATGCCCAGGCGTAACGTTCTGACAGCTCCGTTTCGAGCGCCACGGATACAGGTGACACGATGAAACCCGTCAATACGCAACAAAGCCGGCCGGCAACCGCACCCGCACACCGGCTCTTTTCGCCTCGCTGGGCCCTGGCCAGCCTTGCGCTCTCGACGCTGCTGGCCTCCCTTGGCGCCAGTGTGGCTGCGGTGGCACTGCCGACGCTGGCCGAGGCGCTCGGGGCCTCTTTCCAGCAGATCCAATGGGTGGTGCTGGCCTATCTGCTGGCCATCACCACGCTGATTGTCAGTGTTGGCCGCTTGGGAGACCTGATGGGCCGGCGCAAGCTGCTATTGGCCGGTATCGCCCTGTTCACCTTGGCATCGGCGGTATGCGGCTTGGCGCCCTCGCTCTGGCTATTGGTCGCAGGTCGGGCGCTGCAAGGCCTGGGGGCCGCCATCATGATGACGCTGACCCTGGCGCTGGTTGGCGAAACGGTCGATCAGGGAAAAACCGGCAGTGCCATGGGGCTGCTGGCAACGCTGTCGGCAGTGGGCACGGCCCTCGGACCGTCCTTTGGCGGCATGTTGATCAGCGGGTTCGGTTGGCCGGCCTTGTTCCTGGTCAATATCCCTCTCGGCCTGCTGACGCTAGGGCTGGCGTGGTATTCGCTACCGGTGCGTGAAGTGCCGCCGAAGCCCGAAGGAACCCGCTTCGATGTAACCGGTACATTGCTGTTGGCAATGACGCTCGCCGCCTATGCCTTGTCCATGACTTCCGGACGCGGAAGCTTTGGCGGATTGAATCTTGCGTTGCTGCTGATCGCACTCGTGGGCGGCGGGCTGTTCATTCGGGCCCAGTCCCGGGCCTTATCGCCGTTGATTCCCTTGACGGTGTTTCGCGACAAATCATTGGTATCAGGCCTGGCGACGAGCGCCCTGGTTGCGACGGTCATGATGGCGACGCTGCTGGTGGGGCCTTTTTACTTGTCCATCACCCTCGGACTGCCGGCGGTCTTCGTGGGGCTGGCGCTGGCCGCAGGCCCAGCTGTCGCGGCGTTGGCCGGAGTGCCTGCCGGACGCCTGGCGGATCGCTTCGGCGTGCAGCCCATGCGGCTCGCCGGCCTGGCGGCCATGGTCCTCGGCTGCCTGATGCTGTCACTGGTTCCCCCTGCCCTTGGCACCGTCGGCTACCTCGCGGCCATCGTGGTGACGACCCTCGGCTACGCGTTCTTCCAGACGGCCAACAACACGGCAGTCATGGCCGATGTAGCTGCCCAGAGGCGAGGCGTCATCGCCGGGCTGCTCAACCTGTCGCGCAACCTGGGGTTTTTCACCGGAGCCTCCGTGCTCGGCGCGGTGTTTGCAGCCGCGGCGGCGACGAATGACATCACCCGCGCCAGTCCTGCCGCCGTGACGAACGGTCTGCACACGACCTTCGCCGTCGCCCTGGCGATGATGATCCTGGCCCTGCTCATCGCCTGGAAAAGCCACGTGCCAGAGCCATTGCCCGAGTCTCGGGATAACCCCAGTCAAGCGTGATGGCATTCTGTACATAGCCGCTTAAGTCGTGATCCAGATCAAAAAAAGTGAACCAATCGCAAAATGGACTGAAAAAATCCACATGAGCTTCATTTTCAGGTGCTATTTTTAGTTCTCACTGGTAGAGCCATGATGGCTCTTCCTTCCTGACATGAGCAAAAGGAAGCGCTCGATTGAAGAAGGCGGGCAACATGAATAAAGGATCTTTCAGCAAGGTTACGTTCCCCAACGCTTGCCAGTTGATGCGCTGGCACTTCCATCCCATGGGATTCGAAGCGAGCATGGATGCGCCTGGCAGCATGGTTGCCCGGCTGTTTGACCGTGCCAGCGGCGAGACCATGATCGCCATTGCGGGTATCCCCTGCGCAACTGTGATGAATGCCCCGGATGTTGAACGAATAATCGAGGCGGTGGAGGCTGAGCTGGAAGCCTTTGTACCACCGGTGGGGTTGCGGCGGTTTGCCTCTTAAGTCCACTTCATGTGGCGATACCGTTCACCTAGGTTCCAAAAGCGGCACTTCCCTTTTTCCAAGGGAGGTGCCGTTTTTTTTGAGAGGGCTCGGGATTTTCTTGCTTTGGGGTGTATATCCGTTTTTGCGGTAACGGCTGCTGGCGGTTCCGCTCTTACAGCGGGTCACTTTTGGAAGAGCCGGGAGCCGGACCAGCCAAAAGTAACCAAAAACGCTTTGCCCCACCACTCGGTGCCTCGCCTAGGCTCGGCATGCCCTCACTCCGGCATTGCTCCATGGCCCAGCGCGGCTATCCCGGCATCCATGCCGGGATACCCACTCCACAATGCCTGCGTTCGGCCAGCGTGGTTAACGGGGCGCCGAGATCAACGTCCACCGCGAGGCGGCCTAACAGCCGACCTAGTTCTGGGTGGGACCGCGTTTCTCCTGTGGGAACTCCTCCTGTGGGAGCGAGCTTGCTCGCGATTGCAATTCATCATTCAATCCAAATATTGACTGACACACCGCTATCGCGAGCAAGCTCGCTCCCACAATAAGATCGGGGTACGGCCGGAGAGATAGGCCAGCTGTTAGGCCGCCTCGCGAGCAAGCTTTACTCCCACAGATCAGACGGGTGTACGACCGGGAGAACCAGGCCGGCTGCCAGGCCGCCTCGCTTTTGATCTTGATCTTGATCTGGGGCGCCCCGTTAACCACGCTGGCCGAACGCAGGCATTGCGCAGTGGGCACCTCGGCATGGATGCCGAGGTAGCCGCGCTGGGCCATGGATGGCCCTTCGCGGCGGCCCACGGAGCAATGCCGGAGTGAGGGCATGCCGAGCCTAGGCGAGGCACCAAGTGGTGGGGCAAAGCGCTTTTGGTTACTTTTGGCGCTTTTCCAAAAGTGACCCGCTGTAAGAGCGGAACCGCCAGCAGCCGTTACCGCAGAAATGGATATACCCGAAAAAAAACGCAAAACGAAAAACCAAAAAAAAACGGCGCTTTTCATTTCTGAAAAACGCCGTTGTTTCTATGTGAACAGCATCACGCCGAAGCGGGCTGCTCACTCATCACAAATGCAATCAGTCGTCACGCCCCATCAGGCCGAACAGCTGCAGCAGGCTGACGAACAGGTTGTAGATCGATACATACAGGCTGATGGTGGCCATGATGTAGTTACGCTCGCCGCCGTGAATGATGGCGCTGGTCTGATACAGGATGCAGACAGACGAGAACAGCACGAAGCCGGCGCTGATCGCCAGTTGCAGGCCGCTGATCTGGAAGAAGAAGCTGGCCAGCGTCGCCCCCAGCAACACGAAGAAACCTGCGGTGATGAAGCCACCCAGGAAGCTCATGTCCTTGCGGGAAATCAGCACGTAGGCCGACAGGCCACCAAATACCAGTGCGGTCATTGCGAAGGCCGAGCTGACCACTTCGGCACCGCCCTGCATTTGCAGGTAGCGATTGAGGATCGGGCCGAGCAAAAAGCCCATGAAGCCGGTCAGGGCGAAAGCCGACACCAGGCCCCAGGCCGAATCACGGAGTTTGTTGGTGAGGAAGAAAAGGCCGTAGAAACCGATCAGCACGACGAAGACGTTCGGGTAACCCACCCGCATCTGTTGTGCGACGTAGGCCATCACACCGCTGAAAGCGAGCGTGAGTGCCAGCAGGCCATAAGTGTTGCGCAGGACGCGGCTAACCTCTAGCTGCTCAGCCTGCACGCTGTTGTTCACTGCGTAATCCTGTTCGCGCATGGCGACACTCCTCCGGTTTTGAAACATTCAGTGGCAAGGATCATAACAGACGCTCTGTAACAAGCTACGTAGAGAGTTTGACAGTGTGTTTCATTCGGGTATTATGGCGCCCGCAACGCAATATGGAGGTGTGGCCGAGTGGTTTAAGGCAACGGTCTTGAAAACCGTCGACTGTAACAGGTCCATGAGTTCGAATCCCATCGCCTCCGCCATTTTCTAACGTTAAAGCCCTGATTATTCAGGGCTTTTTCGTGTCTGGCATTCAGAATGCCGATTGCAGCTTCAACATTGGACACAGCTATGGCAAACCCTCCCCAGCCAATCAAGGAAAGAAAAGTGACCAGTAAAACCATCGGTTCCATCCTTGCTGCAATCGCGGGCATCGTCCTGTTGTGCGTGTTCTTTGGCAGTTGGTACACGATCGACGAAACCGAGCGTGGTGTGCTGCTGCGCAACGGGGCGCTGGTCGGCGTCATTGAACCGGGACTGTCCTTCAAGACGCCATTTATCGAGTCGGTACGACTGATCAGCGTCCAGAGCCAAGTGACGGCTTATGAAGACCTGCAGGCCTACAGCAAGGACCAACAGTCCGCCCAGCTCAAGGTGTCCGTGTCCTGGCATATCGCGCCTTCCGATGTCGCGAAGGTCTATACCCAGTTCAAGGACCTGGAAGGTATCCGCGACCGGATGATCAGCCGCCAAGTGCCTACCCAGGTGGAAAACGTATTCGGCAAGTTCAACGCCGTGGCTGCCGTGCAGAACCGCGTCCAACTGGTCAACGATATTTCCACGGCCATCAAGGCCACCATTACCGGCCCCGTGATCATCGACAGCGTCCAGGTCGAGAACATCGACTTCAGTGATGCCTACGAAAAAGCCATCGAAGCGCGCATGGCCGCGGAAGTCCAGGTCAAGACCCGCGAGCAACAGCTCGCCACCGAACAGGTGCAAGCACAGATTCGCGTGACCCAGGCCCAGGCAGAGGCCGATTCGCAAGTTGCGCAGGCCAAGGCCGATGCACTGGCGACCGAGTTGCGCGGCAAAGCCGAAGCCGAAGCCATCAAGGCGCGGGCCCAGGCCCTGGCCAGCAACCAGAACCTGGTGGAACTGACCAAGGCCGAACGCTGGAACGGTGTCTTGCCAACCACCGTGCTGCCAAACGGCACCCTGCCCTTCATCGACATCAAGTAACGCCACGGGCGCGGCCTGCCCGGCCGCGCCTGCTTCACTGCGGCGCACTCGCGCAGCAGCATCGCCCCTCTCGTTAGCGCTACACTCAGCCATGAACCCGACGTTCATCGTTAGCAGGGAGCCCAACGTGTACCCAGGCCACAGCAAACCGGCACACCAATCCGTACGACGTTTACCTTTCCCCTCTTCCGGCTCCTCCCTCGAGCATCTCTCCCCCCTCGGGAATTCACCGACTCCTTCGATAAGCGCCCTGAACAGGAGAATAGCGTGACCACTATTATCAAAAAATATAAATGGCCCGCCCTATTGGCCGTCGCGCTGATTGTGTTTGCTGCACTGATATTCTTTTTGATCAAGTCATACACGTACGACTCATCGACCTACTTCGAATCCCGCGACTTCATTCGCCAGCTCAAGCAGGCCGACGCTAACTGGAACGTCAAGATCCTCAGGAAAAAGATCGGCGTGAACAACAACCTGTCGTTGGCACCGCCGCTTGAGGCCGGCAGTCGATGGGAGCAGTTGGAGCAGCTCAATAACACTGGCCCACTGGCAGCTCTTTGGGCGTCCAGACGCAACGGCTACGTGGACGCGGTCAAGAACAAAACGGTGCTGGTCGATCAATTCCAGCAACACAACGCCAATCTACGCACCGCCCTGGATGCGTTGCCGATGGTCGAGGACGGTATTCAAACCTTGCTCGACGGGATGAACGCCGAAAGCCCGACGGAACGTCTGGCAACAGCTTCCAATGTTCGTGAGCTGACACTGACGACGCTGGAGTACGCACTTTATGTCACCTCGGACAAAGCCGAGGAAGTGCAGCGCCAATTGAGTGATCTGGAGAAGTACGTCGACCGACTGCCCGCGACCAGCCAGCCCCTTTTCATTGCCCTGGCCCAGCACGTCAAATCTGTTATCCAGGAACAACCGATCGTCAATGATCTGCTGGATCGCATCAGCGTGATTCCAGTGGCCCAGGAACTGGACAGCATCACCGAACTATTGAACGAGACCCAGCGCAGGACCGCCGCTGCGGACCGTCAATACCATATCTACCTGGGCGCGTGTGCCAGCCTCATGGCGCTGTTGATGATCTACCTCGCGGTGCGGCTGGTTCGCAGTTACGCCGTCATCAACCAGATCAACCAGCAACTGCAAACGTCCAACGAGCGGCTCGAAGAGCGCGTGCAGGAGCGCACCCGCGAGCTGATGGAGGCCGAGCGCGAACTGGTGGATGCGGCCCGAATGGCGGGCATGGCCGAAATAGCCACGAATGTGTTGCACAACGTCGGGAATGTGCTCAACAGCGTGAACATTTCAGCCGAACTCGTAACCCGCAAGTTGAGGAACAGCAAGACGATCGGGCTCACCAAGGCGGTCAAAATGATGAATGAACATGCCGAAGATCTTGGCCAGTTCATCACCCATGATGAAAAAGGTCGGTTGCTGCCGCGTTACTTCAACGAACTGGTCGACTCCATCGCCGCAGAACAAACCGTGCTTATCGATGAGCTGGCGCAGTTGACCAAGAGCATCGATCACATCAAGGAAATCGTCACCACTCAACAAACCTATGCAGGGGCCGCCAGGCTGATCGAACCGCTCAATGTCAGCGATCTGTTCGAAGATGCGCTACGCATGAACTCGGGCGCGCTCAGTCGGCATCACGTCACCGTCATCAAGGAATATCAGGACGTTCCTGCGATCATGGGGGACAAGCACAGGTTGCTGCTGATCCTGATCAACCTGATCAGCAACGCCAAATTCGCGATGTCGCACATCAGCGAGCATCCGCGGGAGATGACCCTGGGGATCCGCATCCTCGACGAAACGACACTGAGCCTGAGCGTCAAGGACCGAGGCGAAGGCATTTCCCCGGAGAACCTGGCCCGCATCTTCAATCACGGTTTTACGACCCGCAAGGACGGCCATGGGTTTGGCTTGCACAGCTGCGCCCTGGCGGCGGTTGAAATGAATGGCCGCCTCCATGTACAGAGCGACGGACCGGGGCAAGGCGCCCTGTTTACCCTGGAAGTCCCGCTGGAACTGGCCCGCGCCTGATCACAGCTGACCCAACGCCATCGCGAGCAAGCTCGCTCCCCACAGGGGATTTTTGGTGAACAACCGGAAAAATCGTGGGAGCGAGCTTGCTCGCGATAGCGGCCTACCTGTCACCAAGAGGCTGGCTGTACCGGCCCCATCTATTTCGTATTTACAGGCCGGCCGCTACGGGCCCTTCGGGTCGGCAACGCGGCGGCGTAGGCCAGCGCTTCCTCACGGGAAGCAAAGGAACCCAACCGGTCAGCCTGGGTGCAGACCCTCCACGGGCCGCTGTTTACGCTAAGCACGTCATAACCGTTGATGTGCATTTTCGTCAGCATCGCAGTACTCATTGGTCACCTCCGACTTTAACCAAGGGTGCACGGCCTACCATACACGCGGATTGCGCCGGGCGACCAACCGAATGTCGCGACACCCGCCGCATTCGTGGCGCCCTCAGTGGGAGTCCGAATCCCACAACCAGTCCCACAGCCCCGGCAAATGCACGGGCTCGGTGCTGTGATCGACTGTCCGCGCCAAGGCTGCTCGCTCCAGCGCCTGGTGGTCATCATAGAATGGCTTGGCGTCGGTCCTCACGCCGGTAGCCTTGGCACTGTCGAGCAGGATTTGCAGGTATTCGCGAGCATGCCGGGCGGTATAACGATTGATGTCGTGAAACGTCACCACCACCGGAATCACTCCGTCCACCGCTGGCAGTTGCCCGACGGCGATGCGCTCGCGCACTTCGGAAAGTTGCCGGGTCAGGTTGATCCGCCGCCGCGGGCTCATGGTGATGCCCCAGACTTTGCCGTCATTTGCGCTCAAGTCGGTCAACAGAATGTGCAGGCCATGTTGTCGGTAGGCGGCCGCGGTGCGCTTGTCGAAGCTCCAGAATGGCGGCCTCACCAAGATCGGTGCCGCGCCGCTAATGGCGGCGATATCGCTCCCGCCATTGCTGAGCGATTGCTCCAGCTCATCAGGGCTCAGCGACCGGTGATTGGTGTGCCAGTAGGTTGCCGTATGAAAGGCCAGCACATGACCTTCCTGCTGTTCACGGCGCATTACCGAGCGGCCAATATCACTGCCACCGGCCCGTGGTGCGCGGGTCTGCAGGAAAAACACCGCCTTGATGCCGGGCTGTACCGGATTGTCTGCCAGTGCGTCGAGCACCTCCAGGCTAGGGTTCCAGATAGACGAGGCGCTGGGCCCATCATCGAATGTCAGCAGGAAACGGATCGGGGGTTGTTCGCGCAAGCGTTGCTCGGTTTGCGGCGTCAGTTCGATGGGGGCGCCAATGCAGCCCGACAAACCGATGGCGAGGGCTGCGATGAACAGCACCCTGGCGATGTTTTTCATGTTTTGCCTTTTGTTGATGCCGCACTGCGTCGCCTTTGATCCCTGGCCCATGGTGTTGAAGCTCATCTTGGAGAAGGGTAACCGGGTTTGGTTCCTTGCCGCGAGTTCCGACTGTTTTGCTGCTGCTCGATGCATGAGCCTGGGCGGAATTAATTTGACCGTCTGGAAATTCGATGGAATTTTCCGAATGCCTTTGTATCCATCCGTATAGGACTAATTAGGGAGGATTTATGGGCGGGCCATCGCTTTACATCATCGACTACATACTCCATGGCGAACCCAAGTCATTCATTATTCGCGCAGAAGTGATGAATAACTCCGAGGCTTGGCATTGGGCCAGTTGCGACGCAGGGGTCGGGCGCATACCGAAATTCGGGAGAGAAAAGGTCAAGCGGGTCTCCAAGCCCCTTGCTGAGAAATACGGTATTACCGACGTGCGCTGGCGGGCGAGCGTCACGCCGTCCTGGGTCAAGGAGTCCAGCTGACAACACAGGGATTGTTTCCGGCACGCCGGCTGTCTAGCCGGACGCCGGATTCTTCGACGGACCTGAAATAACTCAACTACGCTTAAACCACGGCGCAGCCCGCCCCCCTGGCGGGTTTTGTGCTGCCTCATCAACCCCTGAATGGAGGTGTGACATGTCCGAAAAAGAGTCCATCACCACCCTGCTCACCTTGCTCGAATCGCGTCAGGCCAGGCTCACGGCAGCCTGCAAGGAAATCGCCGACTGGGTCGACCACCAAGGTGGGCATCCCACCGCAGTGCGCATCCGGGACCGGCTCAACGACATCGACAAGGACGCTCCGTCGATCCAGAGCGCGCTGACGTCGCTCAAGCCTGCTGAACCCCCTCTACCCAAGTTTCGCTGACGCGCTGCGCCAGCCCCGTTTCTCCCTGAGTTCTACCGGTTGGAAAACTGATGGAACGTGGGCTTTTTTTGCACCTCGAAATTGATAGGCACCGGTGCAGAATCCGCAAAGGGAGAAACTCATGAATGCCAGAATCCTGCTATTGATCGTTTGCGCGAGCCCCGCCGCCGCCTTGGCCCAAGGCTGCGACGTCATCACACGGTCCCAGAGCCAGGCAGTTCCAGTGATCGAAAGCCACAGTTGCTACGAATATAAAGGCATGCCCGCCGAAACCCTCGATTGGTCTTGCAGCAATGAAAGCAAGGGAACGCTCACGACCCAAAAGCGTAAAGTCGAGCGTTGTGCCGAGGGATACGTGGCGACATGCCAGGCGAAGCCGACCCAGGAAGCGTTGGCCAACCCGCACGCAACCAGCAAGGACAAGCGCGGTGGGTCGGCCACCCTTCCCGATAATGCAAAAGTGACGTGGTACTACTACGGCGTCGAGCAGTTGCAGCAGGCCCAGGAAGACTGCGAAACCACCGGCGGCAATTGGATAAACCGGTGAGGTGGCTCCCACAGCCGCTTCTCGGCTAGCCCTTGCTGTGCTCTGGCGATGACGGACCTTCCTTGACTCCGCGAGGCCCGGCTACGCCCCAGATGACCAGGCCCAGCACTGGCAAAACGATCAGCAGCAGGGCCCAGCCCGCCTTGGTCCCGACCGACTTGTCGCTTCGAAAGACACTGACGATCGCCCACAAATCGACGAGCAGCAAAAGCACCGCAACAGCGATCCAGAAATAACTGGCTAATTCAGACATGGCCTAATCCTCTTGTCGGTTCAAGGATTAGGCAGAGCCGTTGAGGCGCCGTTCAAAGAATTTGCACCTTCGGGACGCGCATTGGCAGCTATCCCCGCTCGTTCAGATAAGCGACCCATTGCTCATAGGCCTCATGTTGACGCTGGACCGCCTCATCCCAGGTCGATCCGCTCATTTGATGAACACATATGAGCTTCATCATTTCCGATGTCGCCGTATCGAGCTCTACCAGGAGCTCATGGGATTTGAGCTTGAAGTCTTCAACGGTGGTCATTTCTCGCTTCCTTCCCCTATCGGGGCCGGCCAATGCACCCAACATGGATTCATTTTTTTGAAGCTGATTCATTTGAGGCGATAACCGGTCGAAAACCTAGTGCTAGCGGTCGGAGAGATTGAGTGAAGCGATGACAGGCACAAATAAGCTCAGTGTTTCCCGTTCCGTCGCGGTCGTAGTGGATAAGACCTTGAAAAACTCGACATTTGAACGAAGCAGCTAATGCCAGGCGCAAATATTGCAGTTATATTTCACTTTAATGACAGTCACAGATCGAGCACCTCCATGAAAATTCGAGCGACCGTCATCTGCGAGGAAAATCGCCACATCCTCCTGGTTCGCAAAGCCAATAGCCGCTGGGCGTTGCCAGGCGGTACCGTCGAGCGCGGCGAAACCCATGCAGGGGCAGCCATCCGGGAGTTGGCAGAGGAAACCGGCCTGGACGTCGAGAACCTGCTCTACTTGATGCGAATCAGTGACGGGCAGACCGAACATCATGTGTTCGAAGCATCGGTCAGCGACTCGACGGCGGCCAAGCCACAGAATGAAATCAGCGATTGCCTCTGGCACCCGCTGGACGCCATTGCCCAACTGCAAATGAAAAAGGGGACGCGGGACATTCTCGAGGCGTTTCGGCGGCGGTTGTAAGGCGCCGGCACCGACGGTCAGCATCAAACAGGTTGCATGAGGAATATCATGCAACCCATTGTTTTATAAAAATTAGATGATCAAAAGTCTGCCCTCAAACCGCTGGGGACAACGGGCTCACTTCTTCTGCCAGGCAGTACTGATCGGATTCACCACAGTATTTTTTTCCTGCGTATAGGTCCCATTCTGCTGGGCTATCGCCTCGCCAGTGTCGACAATTGCGTTCTGGATAAATACGTTTTGTGCATCACCTCGAATAAAGGTGAGCTGGTGATACGCCGTTTTATTTCCCCAGTCCGGGGAAGGCAGGGAGATGAACTTCACGGTGTATGTCTCGTCGGTGTGTTGGCCCTGCAAGACGTAGACACCGTAATGGTTTTCTCCCTGAGAGATGATCTTGTACAAACCGTTGCTGTAGTAATAAATTTCCGCATCGGGAAAAGGCTTCTTATCGTACATTTTCCGATAGTGCAGAACCTGCTTGACGGTCGGCTCGCCAAAGTTCACGGCCAGCGTTTTCCCATCAACGGAGGTTGTCTCCCCGGCGTCAGCGCTGCTGCTCATCAAGGCCAATAGACTCATCGTTGCGATTGTTTTCACTCGTTACCTCTCCATGGTTAAAGGATCTCGACACCCAGTGTAGAGGCTTGCGCTTGAAAATACCCGCAGGCTTGGACTCCATTTCCGCAGCAATTTCCAGAAGCAGAAACGAACAAGGGTTTGCATTAGCTTTCGCCCGCAAACCCTTGATTTTAGATGGTGCCCGAAGCCGGAATCGAACCGGCACGCCCTTACGAGCGGGGGATTTTAAGTCCCATGCGTCTACCAGTTTCGCCATTCGGGCGGTAGCGCGGTTAGCCATGGAAACATCGGCAAAATCCAATGACCGATGTGCTGGCTGGTGCAGCAAGAGGGGGAATATATACATCCCTCCCCTGCGAAGCAAGGTAGCTCATGTCCTTTTCAAGACAAAAGCTTTCAATGCTTCGCAAATAAAAAAGCTCCGTAAATCATAGATCTACAGAGCTTTTTAAAAGTGGAGGCCGAAGTCGGAATCGAACCGGCGTAGGTGGATTTGCAATCCACTGCATAACCATTTTGCTATTCGGCCTCAGAACGCTTGATGCGATGCTGCTACATCAACCGCGGTACAAACCTGATCAGGATACAGGGCATCTAGGTGCCGCTATCTCCTTGAAAACATTGAGATTTTTTACGTCTCAGTGCGTTCGATGGGCGCAATTATGTACTCATTTGCCTAGGCTGACAACCCCTTGATTTCAAAAAAAAATCGTCCAGCGGCCCAGCTTCCGCCAGACAAACACATTCGGCTGTCAGGTGGCGGGTGGAAGGCTTTTGGGGCTGCTGCGCAGCCCAGCGGGAGCAAGCTCCCTCGCCACGGGAATGTCGCCGATCCTAGAGGCTGTCGCAGCCCTGCACCATTATGGGTAACATACCGGCCTTCCCCGCAGCCCTTCTGCGACCTGCTAAATAAGCCTATTCCATGCCTTTTGAACTCAGCGTTGACCTCACTACCCTCGCTATCCTTGCTGTTGTCGCCTTCATTGCCGGTTTCATCGATGCCATTGCCGGTGGCGGTGGGTTGCTGACCACGCCAGCCCTGCTGACGGCAGGCTTGCCGCCTCATCTGGTCCTGGGGACCAACAAACTCAGTTCGACCTTCGGCTCGGCGACGGCCAGCTTCACCTTCTACAAGCGCAAGCTGTTCCACCCAAGGCAGTGGACTCATGCCCTCGTCGGCACCCTGGTCGGGGCCCTGACCGGCGCCATCGTCGCCCATTACTTGCCCGCCGAGTGGCTGAACAAGATGCTGCCGGTGATCGTCTTCGCCTGCGGTTTGTACCTGTTGTTCGGCGGCACGCCCAAGGCACCACTGGACAGCGACGCACCGATCAAGAAGACATGGCAGTCGCCCCAAGGCTTTAGCCTGGGTTTTTATGACGGCGTGGCCGGGCCGGGTACGGGGGCGTTCTGGACGGTGAGCAGCCTGCTGCTCTACCCCATCGACCTGGTCAAGGCCAGCGGTGTGGCCCGCAGCATGAACTTCGTCAGCAACATCGCGGCGCTGTCGGTGTTCATCTTTTCCGGGCAAGTGGACTGGGTCATCGGCCTGAGCATGGGCCTGTCGGTGATGATCGGCGCGTTCTTCGGCGCTCGCACCGCCATCAGCGGCGGTGCGAAGTTCATCCGACCGGTGTTCATCACCGTGGTGCTGGGCTTGACCGTGCGCCTAGCCTGGCAGCACTGGTTCAGCGTGGCCTAAGCGCCGCGCCACATACAGGTCGATCAGGTAGCGGGCGATGGAGCGCGAAGCCGGCAACGGTGGCAGGTCATGGACGTTGAACCACTGGGCGTCCTCGATTTCATCTTCCTGGGGCACAATGTCGCCACCGGCATATTCAGCGTGGAAACCGAGCATCATCGAATGGGGGAACGGCCAGCACTGGCTGCCCATGTACTGGATGTTCTTCACCTCGATGCTGACTTCTTCGCGAACCTCGCGCACCAGGCAATCCTCAGCCGACTCGCCAGGCTCGGCAAACCCCGCCAGGGTGCTGTAGACGCCCGGGACGAAACGCGGCGAACGGGCCAGCAGGACTTCGTCGCCGCGGGTAATCAACACGATCATGCTCGGTGAAATCCGCGGATAGTGCCGCAGCTCACAGGCGTCGCAATACATGGCCCGTTCCAACGGAATCTGGCTCATGCGCTTGCCGCAACTGCCACAGAAGCGATGCTCCCGGGCCCAGGTGCCGATCTGCGCGGCATAGCCCAACACTTTGTAGAGTGTGTGGTCATCCTCGAGCATGAACGCCCGCAGGCCTTTCCAGTTACAGCCTGGGATGTCCAGCGAGCTGTGCAATTCCAGCAGGTAGACCGGCTCGCCATCCAGGTGACCGATGCCGTGCTCGGCGAGAATCGACAGGTCTTGGCGCTTGAGCCATTCGCGGGGAAACAGCGCGCCGTTGTCATCGAACAGAAAGCCCTCAGGGCTACGGGCAACGGCCCAGCCGCCAGCAAGAGCGGTATCGAGTACTGCGGTGGTCCAGCGTGAAATCATGGTCAATCAATCCTGAAATTCAGGTTTCTGTTTGCTCATATGGGCGGCCATGGCCACGCGCAGGTCGGTCGATTGCAACATGGCGGCGTTCCAGGTGGCGACGTATTCCAAGCCGTCGTCGATGCGGTGGTCGCGCATGTAGCTGATCATTTCCTTGGTACCGGTCACGGCAATCGGCGACTTGGCGGCGATTTCCCGGGCAATGCCCATCACGCCGTCGAGCAGGCTGGCGGTGTCGCTGTAGACACGATTGACCAGGCCGATGCTGCGCGCTTCGTCGGCACCGAAGGTGCGCCCCGTATAAGCGAGTTCACGCAGCATGCCGTCCCCGATGATCCGGGGCAAGCGTTGCAGTGTGCCAACATCGGCGGCCATGCCGATATCGATCTCCTTGATGGAGAACTGGGCGTCCTCGGCCGCGTAACGCATGTCGCAGGCGGCAATCAGGTCGATGGCCCCGCCCAGGCAGTAGCCCTGGATCGCCGCGAGCACGGGTTTGCGGCAGTTGTCCACGGCGTTGAACGAGGCTTGCAGTTGCAGGATCTTGCGCCGCAGCAGGCGTGCATTGCGCCCTACGTCCTTGCCCAGCTCGTTGGCCACGCCCGCCAGCATCATCAGGTCGATCCCCGAGGAAAAATGCTTGCCGGCGCCGCTCAGCACCACCACCCGTGCAGCATCGGTGTCGTCGATCCATTGGAAGATCTCGATGATCTCGCTCCAGAACGCGGCGTTCATCGAATTGATCTTTTCCGGGCGATTGATCTGCACATGGGCAATGTTGTCTGCAAGTTCGACGTTGAACGCTTGGTATTGCGACATGGCAGTGATCCTTTACCGGCTGAAAAGAGGCTTGAACTATAACAAGCCAGCGCGACAGGACGTAGGCAGTGCATCGGCCAAAAGCGGGACTGGCCTCACCGCAAGCCATTGTGGGAGCGAGCTTGCTCGCGATGGGGCCAGCTCAGTCAACATTTCTGCAAGCTGACCCACCGCTATCGCGAGCAAGCTCGCTCCCACAGGGACAGTGGTGGGTATCAGTCCGCTGGAGCTTGTTCGCTCGCCTGCAGTTGCCCGTCCCAACCACCCCCCAGCGCCGCAATCAACTGCACGCTGGCAATCAATCGACTCTGCTGCAGGCTCAGCACACTGCGCTCATTGCTCAAGGCCGTGGCCTGGACGGTCACCACGTCGAGGTAGGCAATCAACCCTGCCTTGTACTGGTTCTGCGTCAAGCGCAGGGATTCCCGGGCGGCGTCCAGGGCTTCCTGGCGTACGCGGGCTTCGTCTTCCAGCACCTTGAGCTGGATCATGTAGTTTTCCACCTCGCGCAAGCCGTCGAGCACGGTCTGGCGATAGGTGGCGACGGTCTGGTCGTAGGCTGCGACAGTACGGTCGACCTCTGCCGAACGCTGGCCGCCATCGAACAGCGTCATCGCCAGTTGTGGCCCTACCGACCAGAAGCGGTTCGGCACGCTCACCCAGTTGTCGTAGGTACTGCTGCTGTAGCCGCCACTGAGGCTCAGGGTCAGGTCTGGGTAATACGCGGCCTTGGCGACCCCGATGTTGGCGTTGGCGGCCATCACCGAGCGTTCTGCCGAGGCGATATCCGGCCGGCGTTCGAGCAGTTGCGACGGCAGCGCCACCGGGATCTGCGGCAGCGACGGGATGTCCTGGGTCTCGGCCAGGTTGAACTCGGCCGGCGGCAGGCCGACCAGCACGGCAATGGCGTTTTCAAACTGGGCCCGTTGCCAGATCAGGTCGATCAGGTCGCCCTGGGTGGTCTTGAGCTGGTTTTGCGCCTGGGCCACCGCGTCCTTGCCGGACACCCCGGCGCGGTACTGGTTTTCGGTCATTTTCAGGGAGCGCTGATAGTTGTCGACGGTGGTCTGCAACAGGCGCTTCTGTTCATCGATCACCCGCAACTGCAAGTAGTTCTGCACCAGTTCCGATTGCTGGCTCAGGCGCATCGCCGCCAGGTCGGCAAAACTGGCTTGCGCGCTCGCCTCGTCGGCTTCCAGGGTGCGGCGCAACTTGCCCCATACATCCGCCTCCCAGCTGACGCCGGCCTGGGCGTTATAGGTATCGCGAATGCCGCTGGACGAACTGCTCAGGCTCGAACTGCTGCTGCCGGTGCCCTGGCTGGAGCGGGTCTTGCCAACGGTCAGGTCCACGGTGGGGAAAAATGCGCCACGGGCGTTGCGCACCAGTGCCCGGGCCTGCCGGTACTGGGCGTCGGCCTGGGCCACGGTCTGGTTGGACGCATTGAGCTGGTCCACCAGGCCATTGAGTTGCGCATCGCCGTACAGCTCCCACCAGGCGCCCCTGGCCAACGCATCGCTGGGGTTGGCCTGGCGCCAGCCCTGGGCCTCCTTGTATTGCACCGGGGCGGCGGCCTGGGGACGTTGATAATCCGGGCCGACGGCACAGGCACTGAGCATTGCCACGCACAGCACCAGGCTCAGCACCCGCGAGCCACGGGCAGTCGCCAGTGTTGCGACAAGATTGAAAGGCGAACGGTCGGTCATAGCGGAGTTTCCAGGGCAGCATCAGTGCGCACGCCGCGCCAGCGATTGAAGCGATGGCGCAGTTTGTCGAGATAGAGGTAAACCACCGGGGTGGTGTAGAGCGTCAGTACCTGGCTGAACACCAACCCACCGATGATGGTGAGGCCCAGTGGCCGGCGCATTTCCGAGCCCTCGGCAGCACCGAGCAACAGCGGCAAGGCGCCAAGGATCGCCGCCAGCGTGGTCATCAGGATTGGCCGCAATCGCAGCAGGCAAGCGCTGCGGATCGACTCCAGCGGCGTCTGCCCGGCGCGTTCGAGTTGCAGCGCCAGATCGATCATCAGGATGGCGTTTTTCTTCACCACGCCGATCAGCAGGAACAGCCCCAGCAGCGAGATCAGGCTGAACTCGCCACCCAGCGCGTAGATCGACAGCAACGCGCCGACCCCGGCCGATGGCAACGTAGACAGGATGGTCAACGGATGGATGTAGCTTTCATAGAGCACACCCAGCACCAGGTACACCGCCAGCAATGCCCCGAGGATCATGAACGGCTGGCTCTTCTGGGTGGCTGCGAACGCATCGGCGGTGCCGGCCATTTTCGCGATGACATCCTCGGGCAACCCAAGCTTGGCAAGTGCACGCTCGATGGCCGCAGTGCCCTGCTCCACCGTGACACCTTCGGCCATGTCGAAGGAGATGCCCTCGGACGCGAACTGGCCTTCATGGCTGACCCGGTCGTCCTCCAGGCTGTTCTCGTAGTGGGCAATGGCCGACAGCGGTACGCGCGCGCCATCGGCGGTGATCACCTGGACCTGCTCGAGGGTACTCGGGTCCTGGGCATACTTGGGATTGACCTCCATCACCACCTGGTACTGGTTGAGGCTGTCGTAGATGGTCGAGATCTGCCGCTGGCTGTAGGCGTTGTTGAGCACCGCGGTAACCATGTCCATGTCGATGCCCAGGCGCTTGGCCTGGTCGCGGTCCACCACCAGCGTCACCTGCTGCGCCCCACCACCGTCGCGGGCATCGATGGCGGTGAGTTCCGGCAAGGCCCGCAAGGCCGCCACGACCTTGGGATACCACGCGCGCAGCGACGCCAGGTCAGCGCTTTGCAGGATGTAGGAATACTGCGAGGTGGTCTGCTCGCGACCGCCACCGAACTGCAGGTCCTGGTCGGCCATCAACATCAACTGAGCGCCGGGGACCTTGGGCATTTCTTTACGAAGGCGCTCGATGACCTTTTGTGCAGAAATATTACGCTCCTTGATCGGCTTGAGGCGCACCAGCATGAAGGCGTTGTTGGTACCGTTGTTGCCACCGATGAAACCCGCGACGCTTTGCACCGCCTCGTCCTTGAGCACGGCGCGGCGGAAAATTTCCATTTTCGGCTGCATCACGTTGAACGACAGCCCGTCGTCGCCGCGTACAAAACCGATCAACTGGCCGGTGTCCTGCTGCGGCATGAAGGTTTTCGGCACCACCACATACAACGCGACGTTCACGCCGATGGTCACCAGCAGGCTCAACAAGGTCAGGCGTCGATGGCGCAGCACCCAGTCCAGGCTGATCGCGTAACCACGGACCATCCGCTCATTGAGCCGCTGGCTCCAGCGCTGCAGGCGGTTTTCCTGCCCCGGCACGTGAGGCTTGAGCCAACGGGCACAAAGCATCGGTGTGAGGGTCAACGAGACCACCAGCGAAACCACGATGGACGCCGCCAGGGTGATGGAAAATTCGCGAAACAGGCTCTCGATGATCCCGCCCATGAACAGGATCGACAGGAACACCGCCACCAGCGAGACGTTCATCGACAGCAAGGTGAAACCCACCTCTTCAGCCCCCCTGTACGCCGCCGTCATAGGGGGGACGCCTTCGTCGATATGCCGGGAAATGTTCTCCAGCACCACGATGGCATCGTCCACCACCAACCCGGTCGCGAGGATCAACGCCATCAAGGACAGGTTGTTCAGGGAGAAACCGTACAGGTACATCACCGCAAACGTGCCCACCAGCGACACCGGCACCGCCAGGGTCGGGATCAGCGAGGCGCGGAAGTTGCCGAGGAACAGGAACACCACCAGCACCACCAGGGCCACGGCGATCAGCAAGGTCATTTCCGCTTCATGCAGGGTGGCCTTGATCACCGGCGAGCGGTCCATCGCCAGGTTCAGCTTGACGCTGGCCGGCAGCACGGCCTGTAACGCCGGCAGTTGCGCCTTGATTTCGTTGACCGTCTCGATGATGTTGGCCCCGGCCTGGCGGTTGATCACCAGCAACACGGCGGCATCGTTGTTGAAGAAACCGCTGTTGTAGCGATCCTCGACGCTGTCGGTGACTTTCGCCACGTCCTTGAGTCGCAGTACCGAGCCATCCTGGTAACGGATGATCAGCGTTTCGTAGTCCTTGGCCTTCTCCAGTTGATCGTTGGCCTGGACCTGCCACATGCGCCGATCGTCCTCCACCGACCCCTTGGGCCGGCGCACGTTGCTATCGGCAACGGCGGTGCGCACATCATCGAGGGCCACGCCGTACTGGTTGAGCAGATGTGGTTCCAGTTCGATGCGCACCGCCGGCAACGAGCTGCCGCCGATCTGTACCTCGCCGACGCCCGAAACCTGGGACAGGCTCTGGGACAGGATGGTCGAAGCCAGGTCGTAGAGCTGGCCTTTTTTCAACACATCCGAGGTCAGCGACAGCACCATGATCGGCGCCTGGGACGGGTTGACCTTCTTATAGGTCGGCATACTGCGCATGCCGCTGGGCAACAGGTTGCGCGACGCATTGATGGCCGCCTGCACTTCCCGGGCGGCACCGTTGATGTCACGGTCCAGGTCGAATTGCAGGATGACGCGGGTAGAACCCTGGCTGGAACGGCTGCTCATGGTGTTGACCCCGGCGATGGCGCCGAAGGAACGCTCCAGGGGCGTAGCCACCGTCGAAGCCATCACCTCGGGGCTGGCCCCTGGCAAGTTGGCCTGGACCACGATCACCGGGAAATCCATTTGCGGCAGCGGCGCAACCGGCAGCAGCCCGAAGCTCACACCACCGAGCAGCATGATGGCGAAGCTCAGGAGCATGGTTGCTACGGGGCGGCGGATGAAGGGGCCGGAGAGGTTCATTGACGGCCGCTCCAGACTTCAAGCCACTGGCAGCAAGAATTGGCGGGGCTTTTGTGGCGAGGGAGCTTGCTCCCGCTATGTGGGAGCAAGGCTTGCCCGCGATGGACGCGATGCGGTCTTGCAGAATCGAGGCGCCTGTCTCGCGAGCAAGCTTTGCTCCCAAAGCCCAGCGGGAGCAAGCTCCCTCGCCACGAAAAGCGCTGCACCGCCGTCACACCCGCACCTCTTTCCCATCCGGCCTGGCAAACCGTCGTCCCAATCGATCGAAATACAGGTAGATCACCGGGGTGGTGAACAGCGTCAATACCTGGCTCACCAACAACCCACCTACCATCACCAAGCCCAGGGGCTGGCGCAGTTCGGCGCCGGAACCGGTGGCGAACATCAGCGGTATTGCGCCGAACAAGGCCGCCAGGGTGGTCATCAGGATCGGGCGGAAGCGCAGTAATGCAGCCTGATAGATCGCCGTCTGCGGGTCGACGCCCTGGTTGCGTTCGGCGTCGAGGGCGAAGTCGATCATCATGATCGCGTTTTTCTTGACGATACCGATCAGCAGGATGATGCCGATGATCGCGATCATGCCCAGGTCATTGCCGCTGAGGATCAAGGCCAGCAAGGCGCCGATGGCCGCCGAGGGCAAGGTGGAAAGAATGGTGATCGGGTGGATGTAGCTTTCGTACAACACGCCCAGCACGATGTACATGGTCACCACCGCCGCCAGGATCAGCAGCAAGGTACTCGACAGTGACGCCTGGAATGCCTGGGCCGCGCCCTGGAACTCGGTCTGCACGCCCACCGGCATGCCGATGTCCCGCTGGACCTTTTCGATCACGTCCACCGCATGCCCCAGGGCCACGCCCGGCGCCAGGTTGAACGACATCATCACCGCCGGGAACTGGCCAATGTGGGCAATCGCCAGTTGCGCCTGGCGTTCTTCGACCCGAGCCAGGCTCGACAGCCGCACCTGCCCACCGTCGATGGTCTTGACGTGAATCTGGTCCAGCGCCTGGGGCCCGATCCGTTCCCCGGCCTGGGCCTGCAACACCACGCGGTACTGGCTGGCCTGGGTGTAGATGGTGGAGATCTGCCGCTGGCCGAAGGCGTCATAGAGCGCATCGGTGATGTTCGACACCGAGACGCCCAGGCGTGAGGCTGCGTCGCGATCGATCACCAGGTAGACCTGCAAACCCTTGTCCTGCAGGTCGCTGGCCACATCGGTCAGCTCCGCCTGTTGGGCCAGGGCTTCGACCAGGCGCCCGCTCCACAGGCTGAGCAACTCGGCGTCCGGCGATGACAGGCTGAACTGGTATTGGGTGCGGCTGACCCGGTCTTCAATGGTCAAGTCCTGCACCGGCTGCATGAACAGGCGAATGCCCACCAGCCGATCCAACTGCGGCTGCAAGCGGGCAATGATCTCGGTGGCGCTGTCATCCCGTTCACTGTGGGGCTTGAGGTTGATCAGCAGGCGACCGCTGTTGAGCGTGGCGTTGTCGCCGTCCACGCCGATGTAGGACGACAGGCTTTCCACCGCCGGGTCCGCCAGGATCACTTTCGCCAGTTGCTGCTGGCGCTCGCTCATGGCGGCAAAGGAGATCGATTGTGGCGCCTCGGAAATGCCCTGGATCACGCCGGTGTCCTGCACCGGAAAGAACCCCTTGGGCACGGCCAGGTACAGCACCACCGTCAACACCAGGGTGCCCACCGCCACCAGCAGGGTCAGCGGTTGGTGCTTGAGCACCCATTGCAACTTGCGTCCGTAGGCGGCGATCAACCAGTCGATCCAGGCGCCGCTGGCGCGATAGAAACGGCCCTGCTCTGCTTCCTTGGGCTCACGCTTGAGCAAGCGGGCGCACATCATCGGGGTCAGGGTCAGGGACACCACCAGGGAAATCAGGATCGCCACCGCCAGGGTGATGGCGAACTCGCGGAACAAGCGTCCGACCACGTCGGCCATGAACAGCAGCGGGATCAACACGGCGATCAGCGACAGCGTCAGGGAAATCAGCGTGAAGCCAATCTGCTTCGCGCCCTTGAGCGCAGCCTGCAGCGGGCTGTCGCCCTCCTCGATGAAGCGAGCGATGTTCTCCAGCATGACGATGGCATCGTCCACCACGAAACCGGTGGCGATGGTCAGGGCCATCAGGGTCAGGTTATTGACGGAAAAACCGGCCAGGTACATCACGCCGAAGGTGCCGATCAGCGACAACGGCACAGCCACCGAGGGGATGATGGTGGCGCTGACGCGACGCAGGAACAGGAACGTCACCATGACCACCAGCACGATGGCGATCAGCAATTCATGCTGCACGTCGGTGACCGAAGCGCGGATGGTCTGGGTGCGGTCGGTCAGCACGGTGACATCCAGGCCGGCCGGCAGGTTGTCGGTGATGCTCGGCAACAGGGCCTTGATCCGGTCCACCACTTCGATGACGTTGGCCCCCGGCTGACGCTGGATGTTCAGCAGCACGGCCTGGTTTTCGTTGGCCCAGGCGGCAAGGCGTTCGTTTTCGGCGCCGTCGACAATCTGTGCCACATCCTTGAGCCGCAACGGCGCGCCGTTGGCGTAGGCCAGGATCAGTTCGGCGTAGTCCTTGGGCGAGGTCAACTGGTCGTTGGCGTCGAGCATCGAGACCCGGGTCGGGCCGTCGAAGTTGCCCTTGGGCTGGTTGACGTTGGAAGCGCCGATCAATGTGCGCACGTCCGCCAGGTTCAGGCCGTTGGCCGCCAGGGCCTCGGGATTGACCTTGATTCGCACGGCCTGGCGCTGGCCACCGGCGATGGTGACCATGCCGACGCCGCTGATCTGGGCGATTTTCTGCGCCATGCGGGTGTCCACCAAGTCGTTGAGCTTGGGCAGCAGCATGGTCTTGGAGGTGATAGCCAGGGTCAGCACCGGGGTGTCGGCCGGGTTGACCTTGTTGTACACCGGCGGCGCCGGCAGGTCCTTGGGCAGCAGGTTGGTGGCCGCGTTGATCGCGGCCTGCACCTGCTGCTCGGCGACGTCCATGTTGATGTCGAGGTTGAAGCGCAGGGTAATCACCGAGGCGCCACCGGAACTGGTGGAGGCCATTTGCGTCAGGCCCGGCATCTGTCCGAACTGGCGCTCCAGGGGCGCGGTCACCGCGCTGGTCATCACATCGGGGCTGGCGCCCGGGTACAGGGTCATCACGCGGATGGTCGGGTAATCGACCTGGGGCAATGCCGATACCGGCAGCAGCCGATAGGCGATCAGGCCGGCCAGGATGATCGCCAGCATGCTCAGGGTGGTGGCGACCGGGCGAAGGATGAACAGCCGCGAGAGATTCATGCGCCGCCCTTTTTCGCCTTGTCGGCCGCAACCGGCTCAGCGGGCACCGCTGCGGACTTGCCCTGCAGGTGTTCGGTCGGCGTGGTGGGCACTTCCTGGCTGTCGCTGACCACTTCCACTTCACTGCCTTCCTTCAAGCGATCGGTGCCTTCGAGCACCACCCGGTCACCGGCGGCCAAGCCTTCGGTGACCACGGTATTCGCACCGTCGCTGGCGCCGATCTTCAGCTTTTTGATGGTGACCTTCTTGTCGCCATCCAGGGCATAGACGAAGGTGCCATTGGTGCCGAACTGAATAGCCGCCGTCGGCGCCAGGGTCACGCCTTTGAGGGTGTCGGCCAGCAGGCGGACATTGACGAACTGGTTGGGAAACAGCGACTGGTCGCGGTTCTCGTAGCGAGCCTTGAACTTCAAGGTGCCGGTGGTGACATCGATCTGGTTGTCCAGGCTTTGCAGCACGCCGCTGGCCTGCAGCTTCACATCGCCCCGGTCCCAGGCTTCGACGGGCAGTTTCGCCCCGCTGCGGTAACGGGCGAGCACTGTGTCGAGGTTGTTTTCCGGCAAGGTGAACACGACGCTGATGGGTTGGGTCTGGGTGATGACCGCCAGGGCCGTGGTGTCGTTGGCCGCCACCAGGTTGCCGATATCCAGTTGCCGCAAGCCGACCCGCCCGGAGATGGGCGCGCGGATCTTGGTGAATTCGAGGTTGAGCTTGGCGTCGTTGACGGCCGCCTGGTTGGTCTTGACCGTGCCCTGGTACTGGCCCACCAGCGCCGCGGCAGTGTCGAGGGTCTGCTTGGCGATACTGTCTTCGGCGTACAGGCCGCGATACCGCTCAAAGTCTACCTGGGCATTTTTCAGCTGGGCCTGGTTCTGCAACAATGTGCCTTCGGCCTGGAGCAAGGCGTTCTGGTACGGACGCGGGTCGATCTCGGCCAGCAAGTCCCCAGCCTTGACCATCTGCCCTTCTTCGAAGGCGATCTTGACCAGTTCGCCACCCACGCGGCTGCGCACGTTGATCGTATTGAGGGCCGTGACCGTGCCCAGCGCCTTGAAGTACAGCGGGAAATCCCCGGTCACCGCCGGCGCCACCCGCACCGGAATCGGCCCCGTCGCCCCACCAAACCCTGGCCGCATGCCACCCGAGCGCCCCACATGCCCCGCCGCGGCTTTATCCCCTGCCCCAGGCTTCTGTGCCGAACCACTGGGCCAGAATTTCCAGGCCAGCGCTGCGACGACCAATACGATGAACAGGCCGAACAGCCAGCGACGGGAATTGCGGGAAACAGAGGATTGCATGGAGTGATCAACCATTGGGCGCGTGGACTTCTTTTACGGGAGGCTGAACGATAAGCACTGGCGGGTGTTTAGCAAAGCGCCTTTACCGGCAATTTACGTTGGGCTTACCTGGCACATAGTCGGCTAACGCCTTGACGCACAAAAGAAAACGGCCTGGGCAGGGCCAGGCCGTTAACAATTGTAATAAATCCCTTATTTCAGAACGGCCAACGCAGCGTCGTAGTTCGGCTCTTCACCGATTTCCTTGACCAGCTCGCTGTGCAGCACGGTGTCGTTTTCGTCCAGCACCACCACGGCACGGGCGGTCAGGCCTTTGAGCGGGCCATCGGCGATTGCCACGCCGTAGTCCTGGATGAACTCGGCACCGCGCAGGGTCGACAGGTTCTGGACGTTTTCCAGGCCTTCGGCGCCGCAGAAACGCGCCTGGGCAAACGGCAGGTCGGCGGAGATGCAGAGCACCACAGTGTTGGTCAGGCCGTTGGCCTGGGCATTGAACTTGCGCACGGAGGTGGCGCAGGTCGGCGTGTCGACACTTGGGAAAATGTTCAGCACTTTGCGCTTGCCGGCGAAGTCCTTCAGGGAAACGTCCGACAGATTGCCGGCAACCAGGGAAAAGGCTGGTGCCTTGGAACCGGCTTGTGGCAACTGGCCGTTGACTTGGACCGGGTTGCCTTTGAGGGTGACTTGAGCCATGAACGGATTCCTTCTGACAGTTTGAAAATGGTGAGGCCGGAGTTAACCACGAAATGCTTGCGCGACCTATGGTTGGACATAAAAAGTCGTGGTTTGGACGCCGGCGCGTGAGGTAACGGCGGTGGCTATTTAGCCTTGAATTTCAGAAACGACTGATGCAAATCCGACGCCCAACCATCGATGACCCCTTTGACGTCATCGGGCTTCATCACCTGGGATTCGTTGGACAACGGCTTGCCCGTGCCTTTGCGCACCACCTGGGCGACCACCGCGTTGTTGCCACCGTCGAGAAAAACCGCTTCGGTGCCCAGGGTGGTTTCCTGGTCGCGAATGCCGCTGGCCGTGCTGACAGCGGCCGCCACCAGCGCAATCGGGATCACCTCATAAGGTTTCAAGCCTTCGGTCTTGCTGCTGACAGCCGTGATGGCCGCCCGCATCACCAATACACCCGGCCCAGGAGCTGTCGCCAGGGGCAAGGATTTTCCCGCTTCCCGCTTGAGGGCCTGATCGTAATAAGCGGTGATACCCGACAGCGTGGCCTGGGGGATCTTCACGGTCGGCTGCGGCTTGGGGTAAAGCTGTGTCGGCTCGATATAGAGGCTGGTGTACTTGCCCGGGTCGATCTTCGGATCGACCCAACGCATCACTTCGGCCCCCGACGGCGACTTTTCTTCCTTGAGCCGGCTGTAATCCCCCAGGAACCCGGAGTACTCATCCGGCTGGGTGACTTTGCTAGAGCAACCCGCCAAGGCGAGCGAGGCCATGCAAACAGTGCCGATCATCGACGAAAACTTCATGCTGTCACTCCTGTAAGCCACACGAGGCGGGGCCGGAACTACAGGTATAGCCAATGGACAGGTTTTTGCCTGCTCTGAGAATGCGTGACTCAGCCGCGCTCGCGCGGTATCAGGCTCTGCAACTGTTGTGCGAGGAAGTTGGCATCGAACGCAAACGTGTCGGGGTCCTTCAACCCGTTGGTCCGGCGCCATTGCCATTGCACCGATGGCGGTTGGCAAACCAGGGAAATGCTGCCGTGACGGGTCGCGGCCAGGCCCATGATCGACAAAGAAATCAGCCCGCCCGCGCCCATCACCTCCGGCACGAACTCCACCGGCTTACCGGTAATGGTCAAGGTCAGTTTTTCAGTCTTGAAACCGGACGTTTCTACCGGGGCGCTCGGCCCGTGCGCCACATAAGTCTCACGGCTCAATTCCAGCAGGCCGAGCGCCATGACGGGCGCCAGCCATTGCTCGATTTGCCCGTACAACGCCTTGATCTGCTCTGCCCAAACCATCGACTGGGCCTGGTGCAATTGTTTCTTGTGCGCTTCGCTGTCGGCGTAGTGACGAAGCATCTCGCCCAATTGCTGTACATCGTCCATGGGCCGGTCCTCGATTAAGGGAGTGCTGCGAAGCGCGATGATGACAGGTTCAAGACGTTGGCGTACGTAAAAGCCCTCTTTGCCTGCGCGCTGGGTCCTTCAGCGCAGCCGCGCCATGGCCAGGGTGTCCACCCAGCGGCCGTCACGCACGGCATAGTCGCGCATCAGGCCTTCGGTTTCGAAGCCAAACTTGCGGTACAGGCCGATGGCCGCTTCGTTGTCGGCGTACACCGTCAACTCGACCCGCCGCAGGTTCATCCAGTTGTCCGCGACCTCCAGCGCGGCGGCCAGCAACATCGAGCCCACACCCTTGCCCTGCCAGGCGACAGCCACGCCCATGCCGAGGCTGCCGCAATGGGCACGACGCACGCGCGAAAACTGCTCCAGCCCCAGGTTGCCGATGACTTCACCCTCGTGCAGGGCCACCAGTTTCAATAAACGCTCGTCGTCCATTGCCAGGCGCTTGCGCCAGACTTCGGCGGACTGGAAAGGCATCTGCAGCACCTGGCGAGTCACCGCCGGATCGTTGTAGAGCGCGGTGACACCGGCGATGTGGGCTTCAGTGAAGCGTACGAGGGTGATCGATGATTCGGACATGCGGCTCCTCCCTGGAGACGTGACAAGGCCGATCACTATAAGCCGCGCCAGGCGCTATGGGGAACCTGTGGGAGCGGTGGTTTTGGCATCCGTGTTGACGAATACGCCGGTATCGCGAGCAGGCTCGCTCCCACAGGGGGCTCGGGTGTCCGCCACCCATTCCATGTGGGATCGAGTGTTGGCGATAAAGCCCGCCTCTATTGGTGTTGCACCTGCACCATCGAGCTGACCTGCACCCTTGCCTGCATCTGCTCCGCTCCGCCACCCCGGCGCATGCCGCGTACCGGGCAGGCGTCGAGGTAGTCCAGGCCGACCGCCAGTTTCAGGTGGCGGTCTGGAAGGGTCAGGCGGTTGGTCACGTCGAAGCTGTACCAGCCATCATCCAGCCAGGCTTCCGCCCAGGCGTGGCTCGCCAGGTGGCTTTCATCTTCGGTGCACAAATAACCGGAAACATAGCGTGCAGGAATACCCAGGCTGCGGGCGCAGGCCAGGAACGCGTGGGTATGGTCCTGGCAAACTCCCGTCCCACCGGCAAACGCCTCGGCGGCCGTGCTGTTGACCGCCGTCGTGCCGGGGCTGTAGGGCATCCGCGCCGCCAAACCGTTCATCAAATCGGTCAAGGCCGAGCGATCGCGCCGGCCGGCACATTGCTCGACGGCGAAGGCACTGAGAGTTTCATCCGCCTGGGTCAGGCGACTGGTGCGCAGAAAAGGCAGCGGCGACTGGTTGTCCGGCTCCATTGCGATGGACTGATGGATTTCCACCTCGCCATAAGCCGTCAGTACCAAGGCACCGTGGGGCTCGTCCATGGTCATCACATGCAGGATGTTGCCATAGGGATCAAGCTGGCTGCGTACCAGTCGCGGCAGTTCCAGGTGCCATTCCAGGATGCGCTGGCGCTGAGTGTCCCGGGGCGTCAGGCGCAGGAACTGGATGCTGGTGCAGACTTCATCGGCGTAGCTGTAGGTCGTGTCGTGGCGTATGGACAGTTTCATACGACCTCCAGGTAAGACTCATGGACGGTCTGGCCCAAGTGGCGGATCTGCCCAATCAAGTCGGTCAACCATTGATGCAGGCCCGACGCCAGGATCTCATCGATCCCCGAATAACGCAGGCGTGCATTCAGTTCGGCGGCCAGGCGTTGCGCTGGCCGGCCGTTGTTGCCCGGCAAGCTGGCGAGAATGTGGTCCAGCTCTTCGATGCAGGCATGCAGCGAGCGCGGGACGTCAGCGCGCAACAGCAACATCTCGGAAACCTGCTCGGCATTGGGCGCATTGCGGTAGATCTCGTTGAACGCCTCGAACGAAGACAACGCGCGCAACAAGGCACTCCACTGGTAGTAGCCGCGGGCCGAGTTGTCGCTGACCTCCTCCGATTCCTCGCCGAACATTTCATAGCGGGCGTCCAGCAGGCGCAGCGTGTTGTCGGCCCGTTCGATAAAGGTCCCCAGGCGAATGAAGCAGTAGGCATCGTTGCGCATGATGGTGCCCGACGTCGCGCCACGGAACAGGTGCGAGCGCTCTTTGACCCATTCGCAGAAATGGCTGATGCCGTAGCGCCCCAGGCCATTGCTGGCGATGTTGCGCATTTCCAGCCAGGTGGCGTTGATGTTCTCCCACATGTCGGCAGTGATGCGCCCGCGCACGGCATGGGCATTGGTCCGCGCGGCCCGCAGGCAGCTGTAGATACTGCCGGGGTTGGTTTCATCCAGCGCGAAGAAATGCAGCATGCGCTCGGTGTTGAGCGCGTCATAACGGGCGTTGTAGTCGTCCAGCGTACCGGCCGCCAGCAGCGACATCGCCAGCTCGGCATGGCCATCGCTGCGCCCGGCCTGGGGCATCAGCGACAGCGAATAGCTGACTTCGAGCATGCGCGCCAGGTTCTCGGCGCGCTCCAGGTAGCGGGACATCCAATAGAGGTCCGAAGCAGTTCTTGAAAGCATGTCTTAGTCCTCCACTACCCAAGTGTCTTTGGTGCCACCGCCCTGGGACGAGTTCACCACCAGCGAGCCTTCGCGCAGCGCCACGCGGGTCAGCCCGCCGGGCACCAGGCGCGTTTCCTTGCCCGACAGCACGAACGGACGCAGGTCGATGTGGCGCGGCGCGATGCCGCTCTCGACAAAGGTCGGGCACGTGGACAGGCTCAAGGTTGGCTGGGCGATGTAGGCTTCGGGACGGGCCTTGAGGCGTGCGCGGAAATCTTCGATTTCCGCGGCAGTGGCCGCTGGCCCGACCAGCATGCCGTAGCCGCCGGAACCCTGGGTTTCCTTGACCACCAGATCCGGCAGGTTGGCCAGCACATGGGACAGGTCCTGGGGCTTGCGACACTGCCAGGTGGGCACGTTCTTCAGGATCGGTTCTTCGGTGAGGTAGAAGCGGATCATCTCGTCGACGTAGGGATAGATCGATTTGTCATCGGCCACGCCGGTGCCGACCGCGTTCGCCAGCACCACATTGCCCGCGCGATACACGGCGATCAGCCCGGGCACGCCGAGCATCGAATCGGGGTTGAACGACAGCGGGTCGAGGTAGGCATCGTCAAGGCGACGATAAATCACGTCCACCTGCCGGGGGCCGGCGGTGGTGCGCATGTACACATGGTCGTCACGCACGAACAGGTCAGCGCCCTCCACCAACTCCACGCCCATTTCACGGGCCAGGAACGCGTGCTCGAAATAGGCACTGTTGAAGCGCCCCGGGGTCAACACCACGGCGGTGGGGTTCTCGAGGGGGCTTGAGCTCTTGAGGGTGTCGAGCAGCAGGTTCGGGTAATGATCGATGGGGGCCACGCGCTGGGCGGCGAAGAGCTCGGGGAACAGGCGCATCATCATCTTGCGGTCTTCGAGCATGTAGCTCACGCCGCTGGGGGTACGCAGGTTGTCCTCCAGTACGTAGTAGCTGCCGTCACCGTCGCGAACCAGGTCGACACCGGCGATATGGGCGTAAATGCCCCGGTGCAGGTTCAGGCCCTGCATCGCAATCTGATAACCCTCGTTGGCGAGCACCTGTTCGGGAGGAATGATGCCTTCCTTGAGGATGTGTTGCCCATGGTAGATGTCGGCCAGGAACATGTTCAGGGCCAGGACCCGCTGAATGCAGCCACGCTCGACCATCTGCCATTCGCTGGCCTTGATGCTGCGCGGGATGATGTCGAAAGGAATCAACCGCTCTGTGCCCTGCTCATCCCCGTAGAGGGTGAAAGTGATACCGGCTCGATGGAACAGCAGGTCGGCTTCGCGGCGGCGTTGCTCCAGCAGCTCAAGCGGTGTGTCCGCCAGCCAGCGCGAGAAGGCTTGGTAATGCGGGCGGCAGTCACCCTTGGCGTCATACATTTCATTAAAAAAAGCGTGGGGCATAGCCAACTCCCAGCCGTGTCGTACACGGCATTTCTTATTACGTCGTCATTCCACTCAGTACGGCCTTGCCTTTTTTATGAGCCCTGGTTCTCTGAGTACCTCGTTAGGCAATGGGTCTCTGATCAGGCCTTTGCGTCCGGATGACGTGCGCCCCCCCCTGTTTATCTACGTATCGAATACCCCCTCGCTGGCACTTTCGTCCTGGAGTCGTAGCAAGGGCTGTGCCTAAGTGCGGTGCATCGAGACAATGCTGGAAAAACTGTCGCATAACGACAAAAAAGCGAAATTTATTTTCGATTTTGCGACGAAAATCTGTTTGGAGGCTGAAACGTTTATTGCCATTTCCGGCGTCGAGGCCATGAACGAGTCGAATCGGTGCAGCCAGGCGGGAAGCCAGCGTCGAATGCCCTGAAAAGGGGAAATTTATACCCACCGCTAAAACGCAGGCCTTGACCCAACGATAGCTGACGCGCCGAACTTCGAAGGAATGAATACTCCGTGGCAAGGGAACTTGCTCCCGCTGGGCTCTGTAGGAGCTGGCGAAGCCTGCGATCTTTTGATCTTTCGCTCGGGATTCAAGTGTCTGGGAAAAGATCGCAGCCTCGCTTCGCTCGACAGCTCCTACAGACCAGCGGGAGCAAGCTCCCTCGCCACAAAGTCCTGTTCAGCTTCAAGCCCTCTATCTACCTGACATGGGTAGCCCAGCCTTCCGTCGCCTCCCTTCGAACAAATCCAACAGCAGCACTTGCACCGACAGTATTATGGTATACCATCATACGCAAAGACCTATTCACCCACCCAGGGAGCAGCTCATGAGTTTCGAAATTCGCAAGATCGTCAGCTATGTCGAAGAAACCTTTATCGAAGGCGGCAAGACCACCGACAAACCGGTGACCATGGTCGGTTTGGCGGTGGTGATGAAAAACCCTTGGCTGGGTCGCGGTTTCGTCGAAGACCTGAAGCCGGAAATCCGCGCCAACTGCTCCGACCTCGGCGCGCTGATGGTCGAGCGTCTGGTGGGCATCATCGGCGGCGCCGAGAAGATTGAAGCCTACGGCAAGGCTGCGGTAGTCGGTGCCGACGGCGAAATCGAGCACGCCTCCGCCGTGATCCACACCCTGCGCTTCGGCAACCATTACCGCGAAGCGGTCAAGGCCAAGAGCTACCTGAGCTTCACCAACAAGCGCGGCGGCCCTGGCACCTCGATTCAGATCCCGATGATGCACAAGGACGACGAAGGCCTGCGTTCGCACTACATCACCCTGGAAATGCAAATTGAAGACGCCCCGCGTGCCGACGAAATCGTCGTGGTGCTGGGCTGCGCCGATGGCGGCCGCCTGCACCCGCGCATCGGCAACCGCTACATCGATCTGGAAGAACTGGCCGCCGAGAATGCGCAGTAATCCAGGCTCGGTAACCACAATAAAAAAGGCATGCAGGAGCGCTCCATGATTCGGCTCACCGCTGAACTCACCCCGGCCGGCACCAGCTACCTGGCAACCGGCCAAGGCCAACCCGTGGTCTTGATCCATGGCGTGGGCCTAAACAAAGAAATGTGGGGTGGCCAGGTCGTTGGCCTGGCCACGCAATACCGTGTGATTGCCTACGACATGCTCGGCCATGGCGCCAGCCCGCGTCCGCAAAGCGGTACCGCGCTGCTGGGCTACGCCGACCAGTTGCTGGAGTTGCTCGACCATTTGCAACTGCCCCAGGCGACGGTGATCGGCTTTTCCATGGGTGGGCTGGTAGCCCGTGCGTTTGCCTTGCATTACCCGCAACGCCTGCAAGGCCTGGTGGTGCTCAACAGTGTGTTCAACCGCAGCGCCGAACAGCGCGCCGGGGTCATCGCCCGCACGGCCCAGGCCGCCGAGCATGGGCCGGACGCCAATGCCGAGGCCGCGTTGTCGCGCTGGTTCAGCCGTGAATACCAGGCGGCCAACCCGGCGCAAATTGCCGCACTGCGCCAGACCCTGGCGCAGAATGATCCCCAGGGTTACCTGACCACCTATGAACTGTTCGCCACCCAGGACATGTACCGCGCCGATGACCTGGGCAACATCCAGGTGCCGACGCTGATCGCCACTGGCGAACTGGACCCCGGCTCGACACCGGAAATGGCCCGGCAACTGGCCGAGCGAATTCCCGGCGCCACGGTTGCCGTGCTCGCCGAACAGCGGCATATGATGCCGGTAGAGTCGCCGCGCCTGGTCAACCAGCTGTTGCTGGAATTTCTCGACACAGCAAACGCCCGACAAAACCAAATAAAGGGGATCGTTGCATGACACTCGCACGTTTTTCGATGTGCATCGGCGGTGAATGGGTCGATGCCTTGTCCGGCAAGACCTTCGAAAGCCTGAACCCGGCCCTGGCCCAACCCTGGGCCGAGTTGCCCGACGCCGACGAAGCCGATGTAGATCGCGCCGTCCAGGCTGCACAGAGCGCTTTCGACAGCCCGGCCTGGCGCGGCCTGACCGCCACCGCACGCGGCAAGCTACTGCGTCGCCTCGGTGACCTGATCGCCGAGAACAAAGAACAACTGGCCCAGTTGGAAAGCCGCGACAACGGCAAGCTGATCCGTGAAACCCGCGGCCAGGTCGGCTACCTGCCGGAGTTCTTTCATTACACCGCAGGCCTGGCCGACAAGCTCGAAGGCGGCACCCTGCCGCTGGACAAGCCCGACCTGTTTGCCTACACCGTGCACGAAGCCATGGGCGTGGTCGCGGCGATCATTCCCTGGAACAGCCCGCTGTACCTGACCGCGATCAAGCTCGCCCCAGCACTGGCGGCCGGTAACACCATCGTGATCAAGCCGTCCGAGCACGCTTCGGCCACCATTCTCGAGCTGGCTCGCCTGGCGCTGGAAGCCGGTATCCCGCCGGGCGTGGTCAACGTCGTCACCGGTTACGGCCCGAGCACCGGCGCCGCCCTCACCCGCCATCCGCTGGTGCGCAAGATCGCTTTCACCGGCGGCGCGGCCACGGCTCGCCATGTGGTGCGCAGCAGCGCCGAGAACTTCGCCAAGCTGTCACTGGAACTGGGCGGCAAGTCGCCGAACATTATCTTTGCCGACGCCGACCTCGACAGCGCGATCAACGGCGCAATTGCCGGGATCTATGCGGCATCCGGCCAGAGCTGCGTGTCCGGCTCACGCCTGCTGGTACAGGACGAAATCTACGATGAGTTCGTCTCGCGCCTGGTCGAACGGGCCCAGCGCATCCGCATCGGCAACCCGCAGGAAGACGCCAGCGAAATGGGCCCCATGGCCACCGCGCAGCAACTGGCCGTGGTCGAAGGCCTGGTGGCCGATGCCATCGCCGAAGGGGCGCGCCTGCGCACTGGCGGCAAGCGTCCAGAGAATCTGGGGGATGGCTGGTTTTATGAGCCGACGCTGTTCGAATGCGACCGCAACTCGATGAAGATCATGCAGGAAGAAGTCTTCGGCCCGGTGGCCTCGGTGATTCGTTTCAAGGACGAAGCCGAAGCCCTGGCGATCGCCAACGACTCGCAATTCGGCCTCGCCGCCGGCATCTGGACCCGCGACCTGGGCCGTGCCCATCGCCTGGCCCGAGATGTGCGCTCGGGCATCATCTGGGTCAACACCTACCGAGCCGTGTCGGCCATGGCGCCCATCGGTGGTTTCAAGAACAGTGGCTATGGACGCGAAAGCGGCATCGATTCGGTGCTGGCCTATACCGAACTGAAAACGGTGTGGATCAACCTGTCCCAGGCGCCTATGCCTGATCCGTTCGTGATGCGCTAGGAGTCCAGAGAAATGATCGAACCCGGCATCTACAAAGAAGTCATGAGCTCCTTCCCGTCCGGCGTCACGGTGGTCACCACCCTGGACCCGGACGGCAATATCGTCGGCATCACCGCCAGTGCCTTCAGCGCGCTGTCGATCGACCCGGCGCTGGTGCTGTTCTGTCCCAACTACGCCTCCGACACCTACCCGGTGCTGCGCGACAGCAAGCAGTTCGCGATCCACCTGCTGTCCGCCGACCAGACCGCCGAAGCCTATGCCTTTGCCGGTAAAGGCAAGGACAAGGCCAAGGGCATCGATTGGCACCTGAGCGACCTGGGCAATCCATTGCTGAGCAAAGCCACGGCGATCATCGAATGCGAGCTGTGGCGCGAATACGATGGCGGCGACCACGCGATCATCGTCGGCGCAGTGAAGAACCTGATCCTGCCTGAACAGCCGGTAACGCCGATGATCTACCACAAAGGCAAGCTGGGCCCGCTGCCCACCCTGGCCTGATCACCGTACACGCCTCCCCTGTGGGAGCGAGCTTGCTCGCGATAGCGGTGGAACAGTCGACATTGATGTACCTGACACACCGCTATCGCGAGCAAGCTCGCTCCCACAGGTTCATTACTTTTCAGGGAGTCCGCATGAGCAACGACAAGTACGAACAAGGCCTGAAGATCCGCACCCAGGTGCTGGGCCAGGACTACGTCAACCGCTCCATCGAGAACGCCGACGATTTCACCCGGCCATTACAGGAAATGGTCACCGAGTATTGCTGGGGCCATGTCTGGGGTCGCGAGGGCTTGTCGCTCAAGGAGCGCAGCATGATCAACCTGGCAATGATCTCGGCGCTCAATCGCCCGCACGAACTCAAGCTGCATGTGCGCGGCGCCTTGCGTAACGGCCTGAGTCGTGAGCAAATACGCGAAATCCTGCTTCAAGTCGGTATCTATTGCGGTGTTCCCGCTGCCGTGGACAGTTTCCGGCTTGCCCGCGAAGCCTTCGCCGAAGCCGATGCCGAGGCCTCCAGTCAACCCTCGGCTGTTTGATCTGAACGTGCACGGATGTTGCCCGTTTGGCATGGACAGCCATATTACAGAGCGGACCCCATGAAACGCCTGCCACTCGACGACAGCTTCAAGGTCAATCGCAACCCCGTTACCCTGCGCGAAATCGTGCTGGATAAACTGCGAAGCGCCATCATGAACTTCCAGCTTCTGCCGGGTGATCGCCTGGTCGAACGCGATCTGTGCGATCGCCTGGGTGTGAGCCGCACGTCGGTACGCGAAGCGCTGCGCCACCTGGAATCCGAAGGCCTGGTGGAGTTTGCCGATGCCAAGGGGCCACGGGTCGCCATTATTACTTTGGCCGACGCCGTGGACATCTATGAGCTGCGTTGCGTGCTTGAAGGCCTGATCGTCCAGTTGTTCACCCTGCGGGCCAAGGCCAAGGACATCAAGGCCCTGGAAAAAGCCCTCGCGGAAAACCGCAAGGCCCTCAAGGAGGGCGAACTGCAACAGGTCATCGATTCGGTGCAAGGCTTCTACGACGTGTTGCTCGAAGGCTCCGGCAACCATGTCGCCGCCACCCAGCTGCGCCAGTTGCAGGCACGCATCAGCTATTTGCGGGCGACCTCGGTGTCCCAGGAAAACCGTCGCGGCGACAGCAACCAGGAAATGGAACGCATGGTCGAGGCGATCAAGAGCGGCGATCCCCTGGCGGCCCACCAGGCCTGCGTCGACCACGTGCGCGCCGCCGCCAAGGTCGCCCTGGAATACCTCAAGCGCAAACAGGAAGAGACCGGTGAAATCCCCGAGATCATCCCGCCCATCGCCCTCAAAGAACCGCGCATAGGTCGCTAACCATGTTCAGCCCGAGCTTTTGTCCAAAGTGCGGCGGCAATGACTTGAGTCATCGCCTGCCAACGGGCGATACCCATGAGCGACTGATGTGTGGCGGTTGCGGCTACATCCACTACGTCAACCCGAAGATCATTGCCGGCTGCATCATCGAGCAGGACGGCAAATACCTGCTGTGCCAGCGCGCCATCCCGCCGCGCCCGGGCACCTGGACACTGCCGGCCGGTTTCATGGAAGGCGGTGAGACCACCGAACAGGCCGCGCTGCGCGAGGTCTGGGAAGAAACCGGCGTACGCGCTGAAATCGTTTCGCCCTACTCGATCTTCAGCGTGCCGAAGATCAGCGAGGTGTACATCATCTTCCGCGCCATCGCGCTGGAGATCACCGGCCAGTTCGGCCCGGAAACCCTCGCCTGCCAGTTCTTCGCCCCCGAAGACATTCCCTGGGACAGCATCTACTACCCGGCCATCCGGCAGATCCTCGAACGTTATATCGAGGAACGCCAGGCCGGGGTCTATGGCATCTACATGGGCAACGACGACAGCGGCAAGATTCACTTCATCCGCTGACGCCCCTGTAGGAGCTGGCGAAGCCTGCGATCTTTTGATCTTGATCTTGATCTTGATCTTGGTCTTTCGCTTGAGACTCAACTGTCTGGGACAAGATCGCAGCCTCGTTGCACTCGACAGCTCCTACAGTGGAATCACACCCTCGACAATGATCACCTCGGCAAAGGCCACGCCTTCGCGATGGCGCTTGGCCTCCTGATACTGCGCCGAGTGATAGCAGGCCAGCGCCTGTTCGTAGGAGTCGAACTCGATCACCACGCTGCGCTGCGGCGTGGCCCTGCCCTCCATCGCTTCGCTACGCCCACCCCGGGCCAACATCCGACCGCCATACAAGGCAAACGCCGCCGGCGCCCGTTGGGTGTATTGGCTGTATTGATCGGGGTCGGTGACATCCACATGAGCAATCCAGTACGCCTTCATAGTGACCTCTTGGTTTGTTTTGTATTATGGTATACCACAGTACCATTCCAGCAAGCCCCATCAGAACAAAGAGAGCCCGACATGGCCTTTAACAGCATTCAGGAAATCATCGAAGACTACCGCCTGGGCAAGATGGTGTTGCTGGTGGATGACGAAGATCGGGAAAACGAAGGCGACCTGCTGCTGGCCGCCGACTGTTGCAACGCCCAGGCCATCAGCTTCATGGCCCGCGAAGCGCGCGGGTTGATTTGCCTGACCCTGACCGACGAACACTGCCAGCGCCTGGGCCTTGAGCAAATGGTGCCGAGTAACGGCAGTGTGTTCAGTACCGCGTTCACCGTGTCCATCGAGGCCGCCACCGGCGTGACCACCGGTATTTCCGCCGCCGACCGGGCACGCACTGTTGCCGCCGCCGTGGCCGCTGATGCGGGGCCCAGCGACATCGTGCAGCCGGGGCATATCTTCCCGTTGCGGGCCAAGGAAGGCGGTGTATTGACCCGCGCCGGGCACACCGAAGCCGGTTGCGACCTGGCGCGCCTGGCGGGCTTCACGCCGGCGTCGGTGATCGTCGAAGTGATGAACGATGACGGCACCATGGCCCGCCGGCCGGACCTGGAGATTTTCGCCCGCAAGCACGGGATCAAGATCGGCACCATCGCCGACCTGATCCACTACCGCTTGAGCACCGAGCACACCGTGGCGCGCATTGGTGAACGGGAACTGCCTACAGTGCATGGCACCTTCCGCTTGTTCACCTTCGAAGACCGCATCGAAGGCGGCGTGCACATGGCGATGGTGATGGGTGAGATTCGCCGGGATGAGCCGACGCTGGTGCGGGTGCATGTGATTGACCCGCTGCGGGACCTGGTCGGTGCCGAATACCACGGCCCTTCCAATTGGACGCTGTGGGCGGCCCTGCAACGGGTGGCCGAAGAAGGTCGCGGCGTGGTGGTCGTGCTGGCCAACCACGAGTCCTCCCAGGCGCTGCTTGAGCGTGTGCCACAACTGACCCAACCGCCACGACAATTCAGCCGGTCGCAATCGCGCATCTATTCTGAAGTGGGCACCGGGGCGCAGATTCTGCAGGACCTGGGCGTCGGCAAATTGCGCCACCTGGGCCCACCGCTCAAGTACGCGGGGTTGACGGGGTATGACTTGGAAGTAGTGGAGAGCATTCCCTTCACCGGATAACAGAAAAACCTGTGGGAGCGAGCTTGCTCGCGATAGCCAAGGATCAGCCGACATGAATGTTGACTGACACACCGCCATCGCGAGCAAGCTCGTTCCCACAGGGTTCGACCCAGCAATGACAGGGAAAATCTGCCCCCGGACAGATAGCCGGTACGGTAAAACGCTTGCAGAAAGTTTGGAATACCATAATATGATATTCCATAGACCGAACGCTCCAGCCCACCGTAGGCACGGTCGCCCGCAAGGCCAGTTGAACCAATGCTCCCGATAAGTGGGCGAACAAAAGCCCGCTCAATAAACACAACAATGAGGGCGTGAAAATGGTGTTGAAGAAAAGTGCAGCCGCAATTCTTTTTGCCGGCCTGCTGAGTGTCACCAGCCAGGCGACGATGGCCGCTGAAAGCGTCAACTTCGTCAGTTGGGGCGGCAGCACCCAGGACGCGCAGAAGCAGGCCTGGGCCGACCCGTTCAGCAAGGCCAGCGGCATCACCGTGGTCCAGGATGGCCCCACCGACTACGGCAAGCTCAAGGCCATGGTCGAAAGTGGCAACGTGCAGTGGGACGTGGTTGACGTCGAGGCGGACTTCGCCTTGCGCGCCGCCGCCGAAGGCCTGCTCGAACCCCTCGACTTCTCGGTGGTGCAGCGCGACAAGATCGACCCGCGCTTCGTCTCCGACCATGGCGTCGGCTCGTTCTACTTCTCGTTCGTCCTCGGCTACAACGAAGGCAAGCTCGGTTCCGGCAAGCCCCAGGACTGGACCGCACTGTTCGACACCAAGACCTATCCCGGTAAACGCGCCCTGTACAAATGGCCTAGTCCCGGCGTGCTTGAGTTGGCCCTGCTGGCCGACGGCGTAGCAGCAGACAAGCTCTACCCGCTGGATCTGGACCGTGCCTTCAAGAAACTCGACACCATCAAGAAAGACATCGTCTGGTGGGGCGGCGGCGCTCAGTCCCAGCAACTGCTCGCCTCCGGCGAAGCCAGCATCGGGCAATTCTGGAACGGTCGCATCTATGCCTTGCAACAGGACGGCGCCCCCGTCGGCGTAAGCTGGAAGCAGAACCTGGTCATGGCCGACATCCTGGTCATTCCAAAGGGCTCGAAAAACAAGGCCGCGGCCATGAAATTCCTGGCCAACGCCAGCAGCGCCAAGGGCCAGGCCGATTTTTCCAACCTGACCGCCTATGCGCCGGTCAACGTCGACAGCGTTGCACGCCTGGATTCGGTGCTCGCCCCCAACCTGCCGACCGCCTACGCCAAGGATCAGATCACGCTTGATTTCGCGTACTGGGCCAAGAACGGTCAGGACATCGCGACACGGTGGAACGAATGGCTGGTCAAATGAAAATGTCGGCAACGACAACCCCTCGCACTGGGAGCGCCATTGGCGCTGCCGGTGCGGTACAGGCCAAGGCGGCGACGCAAACCCCGTCGCTGGCACAGCGCTGGCGTGGGGCCGGCAACCTGCTCCCCGCCCTGCTGTTCCTCGGTCTGTTCTTCCTGGCGCCGCTGATCGGCCTGCTGCTGCGCGGTGTGCTGGAGCCCGTGCCCGGGTTGGGCAACTACGAGCAACTGTTCGCCAACTCAGCCTACGCCCGGGTGTTGTTCAACACCTTTTCGGTGGCCGGGCTGGTGACGCTGTTCAGCCTGCTGTTGGGTTTCCCCCTGGCCTGGGCCATCACCCTGGTGCCCCGTGGCTGGGGGCGCTGGATGCTGAACATCGTACTGCTGTCGATGTGGACCAGCCTGTTGGCCCGCACCTACTCCTGGCTGGTGCTGCTGCAGGCCTCCGGGGTGGTGAACAAGGCGTTGATGGCGCTGGGCATCATCGACCAGCCGCTGGAGATGGTGCACAACCTCACCGGCGTGGTGATCGGCATGAGCTACATCATGATTCCGTTCATCGTCCTGCCGTTGCAGGCGACCATGCAGGCCATCGACCCGATGATCCTGCAGGCCGGTTCGATTTGCGGCGCCAGCCCCTGGACCAACTTCTTCCGGGTGTTCCTGCCGCTGTGCCGGCCGGGGCTGTTCTCCGGTGGGCTGATGGTGTTCGTGATGTCCCTCGGTTACTACGTGACCCCGGCACTGCTGGGCGGCGCGCAGAACATGATGTTGCCTGAATTCATCATCCAGCAGGTGCAGTCGTTCCTCAACTGGGGCCTGGCCAGCGCCGGTGCCGCCTTGTTGGTGGCGATCACCCTGGTGTTGTTCTACTTCTACCTGAAGCTCCAGCCGGAATCCCCGGTGGGTGCCAGCAACGCGAGGTAAGCCGTCATGCTCCTGACTCCCAATGCCATGAGCCGGCGCATGCGGTTCGGCCTGTATTTCACCACCGGCCTGATCGCGCTGTTCCTGCTGCTGCCGATCGTGTTCATCGTACTGCTGTCGTTCGGTTCATCCCAATGGCTGGTCTTCCCGCCACCGGGCTGGACGCTCAAATGGTACGGCCAGTTCTTTTCCAACCCCGACTGGATGAACGCGGCACTGACCAGCCTCAAGGTCGCGGTACTGACCACTGCCTGCGCCGTGGCGCTGGGCCTGCCAACCGCGTTTGCCCTGGTGCGTGGACGTTTCCCGGGCCGGGAAATGCTCTATGGCCTGTTCACCCTGCCGATGATCGTGCCCTTGGTGATCATCGCCGTGGCTGTGTATGCGCTGTTCCTCAAGCTGGGCTACACCGGGACGATGTTCGCCTTCGTGGTCAGCCACGTCATCGTCGCGCTGCCGTTCACCATCATCTCGATCATCAACTCACTCAAGCTGTTCGACCAGTCCATCGAGGACGCAGCGGTGATCTGCGGCGCCTCACGCCTGCAAGCGGTGTTCAAGGTGACCTTCCCGGCCATTCGCCCGGGCATGGTCGCCGGTGCCCTGTTCGCGTTCCTGGTGTCGTGGGACGAGGTGGTGCTGAGCGTGATGATGGCCAGCCCGACCCTGCAAACCTTGCCCGTCAAGATGTGGACCACCCTGCGCCAGGACCTGACGCCTGTGATCGCCGTCGCTTCGACGCTGCTGATCGGCCTCTCGGTCTTGGTGATGGTGATCGCCGCCGCCCTGCGCCGGCGCAATGAAATCAGCGCCTGAGCGCCTAGGAGAACACGATGAGTGCCGTCAAAGACCCCGCACAACAGAACAACAAGACCCTGGTCAGCCTGCGCAACCTGAACAAGCACTATGGCGACTTTGCCGCCGTGGACGACATTTCCCTGGAGATCCAGGACGGCGAATTCCTGACCTTCCTCGGCTCCAGCGGCTCGGGCAAAAGCACCACGCTGTCGATGCTGGCCGGCTTTGAAACCCCCAGCAGCGGCGAGATCCTGGTGGGCGGCAAATCCCTGGTCAACGTACCGCCGCACAAACGCGACATCGGCATGGTATTCCAGCGCTACTCGTTGTTCCCTCATCTGTCGGTGCGCGACAACATTGCCTTTCCCCTGGCGATTCGCAGACTGGCCAGCGCCGAGCGCGAACGCCGGGTCGACGCCATGCTCAAACTGGTGCAACTGGGAGAGTTCGCCCATCGCCGCCCTTCGCAACTGTCCGGCGGCCAGCAGCAGCGTGTGGCGATTGCCCGGGCGCTGGTCTATGAGCCACGCATCCTGCTGATGGACGAACCGCTCGGGGCCCTGGACAAAAAGCTCCGGGAAGACTTGCAGGATGAACTGCGTCAATTGCATCGACGCCTGGGCATCACCATCGTCTACGTCACCCATGACCAGGAAGAAGCCATGCGCCTGTCCCAGCGCATCGCCATTTTCAGCCACGGCAAGATCGTCGGCCTGGGCAGCGGCTATGACCTCTACCAGAACCCGCCGAACGCCTTCGTGGCCTCGTTCCTGGGCAATTCCAACTTCCTCAAGCTCAAGGCCCAGGGCAACGCGGTGGCGACCTTCGAAGGCCAGTCACTGTCGATTCGCCTGACCGCCGGCCTGCAAACGGACCAGGACGTGCTGCTGATGGTGCGTCCGGAAAAAGCCCTCGCCCTGAGCGTCGAGCAAGCCGCCCAGGAACCCTTGGCGGCCGGCTGGAATGAAGTCTCGGCCAAGGTCGTCGAAGTGCTGTTCCTGGGTGAAAGCCAGACCTGCAGCGTAGTGACGTCCGGCGGCACGGCCATGACCGTCAAGGCGCTGTCCGCCGCCGGCATGCCTCTCAAGGCCGGCGACTCGGTGCGTGTGCGCTGGGCCACGGCCGACGCCTGCGTCTACACCCAATGGGCCGAGAGCGACCTGAACAAGGCCGCGGGTGCCCACTGATGAACATTGCGCGTTCACAACCGATAAAGCCCGAGGATCGTCCGATGATCGATGCCAGCGTCTACAAGCAAGTCATGGGCTCGTTCCCGTCCGGCGTGACCGTGATCACCACCCTCGATGACGACGGCCAGATCGTCGGCCTCACCGCCAGCGCCTTCAGCTCATTGTCGATGGAGCCGGCGCTGGTGCTGTTCTGCCCCAACTACAGCTCCGACTCCTATCCGGTACTGATCAAGAACAAGCGCTTCGCCATCCACCTGCTCTCCGGCGGCCAGCAGAATGAAGCCTACGCCTTCGCCCGCAAAGGCAAGGACAAGGCCCAGGGCATCGAATGGACCTTGAGCGAGTTGGGTAACCCACTGCTGAGCAACGCCACCGCCATCATCGAGTGCGAACTGTGGCGCGAATACGAAGGCGGCGACCACGCCATCATGGTCGGCGCCGTAAAGAACCTGATCGTCCCGCAGCACACACCAGGGCCGCTGGTTTATTGCCACGGCAAGATGGGCGCCCTGCCCGTCCTCGCCTGAACCGATCGTCAACAATAAAGAGAAAGCGCCATGAAATTTTCCCTGTTCGTACACATGGAGCGCTGGGACGAAAGCGTCAGCCATCGCCAGTTGTTCGAAGACCTGAGCGAGCTGACCCTGTTGGCCGAGGCCGGCGGCTTCAGCACCGTGTGGATCGGCGAACACCACGCCATGGAATACACCATCTCGCCAAGCCCGATGCCGCTGCTGGCGTACCTGGCCGGCAAGACCACCACCATCCACCTGGGTGCCGGCACCATCATCGCGCCGTTCTGGCACCCGCTGCGGGTGGCCGGCGAATGCGCGCTGCTCGACGTGATCAGCAATGGCCGCATGGAAGTCGGCCTGGCCCGGGGCGCCTATCAGGTGGAGTTCGACCGCATGGCCGGCGGCATGCCGGCTTCCTCCGGCGGCCAGGCCCTGCGGGAAATGGTCCCGGTGGTGCGCGCCCTGTGGCAAGGCGACTACGCCCATGACGGCGAGATCTGGAAATTCCCCACTTCCACCTGCGTGCCCAAGCCAATCCGCAAACCTCACCCGCCGATGTGGATCGCCGCCCGCGACCCGGACTCCCACAACTTCGCCGTCGCCAACGGCTGCAACGTGATGGTCACGCCGTTGATGAAGGGCGATGAGGAAGTCCTGGACCTGAAGAACAAGTTCCAGGCCGCCCTGGACAACAACCCCGACGTACCGCGCCCGCAATTGATGGTCTTGCGCCACACCCATGTGCATGCGGTGGATGATCCCGAAGGCTGGAAGGTCGGCGCCCAGGCGATCTCGAAGTTCTATCGCACCTTCGATGCCTGGTTCGGCAACAAACAAGTGCCGGTCAACGGCTTCCTCGCGCCAACCCCGGAAGAAAAGTTCGCCGAGCGCCCGGAGTTCCAACTGGAGAACATCCGCAAGAACACCATGATCGGCACTCCGCAGGAAATCATTGAGCGGATCAAGTATTACCAGGAACTGGGGGTGGATGAGTTCAGCTTCTGGTGCGACAACAGCTTGCCCCATGCCGAAAAGAAAAAATCCCTGGAGCTGTTTATCCAGCAGGTGGTGCCGGTGTTTCGGTGATCAGTGACATCGCCATCGCGAGCAAGCTCGCTCCCACAAGGGTCCTGCGGCGTACGCAGATTTTGTATACGCCATCGTCCCCTGTGGGAGCGAGCTTGCTCGCGATGGCCCTCCAACTGAAACATGTGTGTCAAATGTGACAATTGCCCCCACTGCCCCGCCATCGCTCCGCAAACCGCTATTAACGGCTCGCAAAGCCACATACCGTACCGCGCAAACGGATCAACTCTGATTAAGGATGATGCGCGTGGGGGTTTATCGGTTGCTGCTGGCCATGCTGGTAGCGGTTTCTCATATGGGCGTGACGTTCATGGGTATTAACCCCGGCGTCGTTGCCGTGGTGTCCTTTTTGATCATCAGCGGCTTCGTGATGACCTCGTTGATCGAGAGGACCTACAACACCCCAGGACAAATCGGCCTGTTCTACATGGATCGATTGCTAAGGTTGTACCCACAGTTTCTGGTGTACTTCGTCCTGTCCTGCGCGGTGATCCATTTCCTTCTGCCGGGAACACCCCAGGCAGCCGCGCTGACACTCGAAAACATCGCCACCAGCCTGCCGATCGTGCCGCTGGGCTTCTACATGTTTGGCATCACCGTGCCCGAGATCCTGCCACCCGCTTGGTCCCTGGGCCTGGAAATGTGCTTTTACCTGTTGATCCCGCTCCTGATCCTCTACAGGACACGAGGTATCGCCTTTGCGCTGTCCGTAACGGTGTTCATGGTCGCCTCGCTGGGTTACCTCAACACCGACATCTATGGCTACCGCCTGCTGCCGGGTGTGCTGTTCATTTTCCTCTGCGGCAGCTACCTGTATCGGGCCCAGGCCAGGGGGCTGTGGATCGCGTTCGTTACCGGATTCGTTGCAGCATTGATGTTTCTCGCCATTGTCGTGGGGATCATTCCGCGTCGGCCGTTCAACGCCGAGGTGACCCTGGGCATTGCCCTGGGCCTGCCGGCGGTTTTTCTGCTCAGCAGGTTGAAGCATCACCGGCTGGATGAGTTCCTGGGAAATATCAGCTACGGCGTGTTCCTCAACCATTTTGTGGTGATGTACGTGTTGCGGGCATTCTGGCCGGTGGAGTACAGCATCCTGATCATCACGGCAGTGCTGGTGCTGTCGTTCGCCTTGAGTGGTATTTCGTACTACTGGGTCGAGCGACCGGCGCTGAAGCTTCGTCATGCCCTCAGGGCGGGCGTTAAGTACGACGCCACGCAGGTTTCCGTTGGCAGCACGACGGCTTAGCCTTTGACTGCCATACAAAAATGCCCGGAACGCAGGTCCCGGGCATTTTGTGTTTCAGCGCAGCCGAATCAGAACGTCACGCTGGCGCTCAGCCTGGCGGTACGCGGCTCGCCGACGTTGACCTGCAATTCGCTCCCCGTGGAAGACGGGTAGTACTGCTTGTCGAACAGGTTGTCGACGTTCAGTTGCAGCGAGGTTTTGTGCCCCAGCACCGGCGACTCCCAGCGCAGGAAGGCGTCGGCGACCGTGTAGCTGCTGAGCCAGAAATCGTTGGCGTTGTTGGCGGCGCGTTCGCCGACGTAGCGGGCGCCGGCACCGGCGTGCCAGGCACCGAATTCGGCTGGCACGTTCAGATGGTGGCTCAGGTACAGGCTGGCGGTGTGTTTTGGGGCGTTGGCTAAGCGATGGCCTTCGTCATCCGGATCGTCGAGGATTTCCGTGTGGGTGTAGGCGTAGGTGCCGATCAGGTCCCAGCGGTCGGCTAGGCGGCCGGTGATGTCGAGTTCCAGGCCTTGGGAGCCGACTTTGCCGGCGGCTTCCGAGACTTCGTCAACGGTGGTGACTACGTTCTTTTTGACGATGTCGAACAAAGCGAGGTTGATGTTCAATCCCGGCAGCGGATCGTACTTGGCGCCGATTTCGTAGCTGCGGCCCTCCTCTGGTTGGAAGGTACGACTATTCTTGTCGACCACATCATTAGGCTTGAACGACCGGCTGTAGTTGCCATACAACGACAGGGTCTCGGTGGCTTTATAGACCAGTCCCAGGAACGGAACGAAGGCGTCGCCATTGTCGTCGCGAACATTGACCCGCTTGATCATGCCTTGGTTAGCGTATTGATCGTAATGCTGGTAGCGCCCCCCGAAGACCAGGATCCAGCGATCATCAAGGTGCCAGTTGTCCTTCAGATACACCGAGCTGGAGGTCAGTTTGTTGCTCAAGTTGCTTTGCGGCGCATCCACCCTGCTCGGCTCCCCCAGGCCACCATACACCGGTGCCGCAGGGTCAAAGCCTGGTTGATAAGCGCCGCGATAGGTTTTGCCACGGAATTGATCGGACACCTGATTGTCGACGCCGATTAACAGGTCATGACGCTGGCCGAACAGTTCCTGCTTGCCCATGAAATCCCAACTGGCGTAGCGGGTTTCATCGTCATAATGCGCGCCGTTGGCGGCACGCTGGAAAACTCCGTTTGACAGCCGCGGCTGCGCAATCGAAAGACTGTACCGGTCGTTGTTCCACCCGTAGGTCACACGAGTTTTCCACGCTTCACTCAATTCATACTCGAACCGAGCGGTGGCCGTCTCACGAATCCCCACGCTCTTGGCCCACGGCTCATCCAGGCGCTTGTTGTAGTCAATGTCTGCTGGATGACCATCAGTGAACACCGTCCCCCGATCAAACGGATTGGAATATTCGTTGTACTCATAGCTGAGATTCAACGAAGCCCGCTCCCCCGTCCAGGCCAGGGACGGCGCCACCAGCGTGCTCTCATTGACCCCATAGTTGCGCCAGTAGTCCTCATGACCACGCTCGGCAATCAAGCGATAAGCCAACCCGGTGTCCCCCAGCGGCCCAGTGGTGTCCAGGGCCATGGTGCCGCCGCCTTCGCTGTAGGCCGAGCCGCTCAACGTGGCGGTTTGCGTGTACTCCGGTTTCTTGCTGATGACGTTGACCAGGCCGCCAGGCTCCAGCGCGCCGTACAGCATCGAGGCCGGGCCCTTGAGCACTTCGACCCGCTCGGTGGTAGCACTGAAGTTGTGCCCCAGGTTCGAACGCACGCCGTCGCGCAGGATCGAGCCGTCGTCGTTGGTGCCAAACCCGCGCTTGACCAGCGAGTCTCGCGAGCCGCCCAGGGTGTTGCCCTGGCTAACCCCGCTGACGAACTTCATCGCGTCGCTCAGCGAGCGCACCTGATAGTCGGCCAGGGTCTGCTGGGTCACCACGTTGATCGATTGCGCTTCTTCCTTGATCGGCACATCGCTCTTGCTCGCCGTGCTGGCTTGCGACGTCGTATAGCCCTCGTCCTGAGTGACGCGACTGCCCTGGATGTCCGTGGCCGGCAGTTCGAGAGTGTCCTGCGCCCACAATGGGCTGGCAATAAAGCAGCAGGACAGCGTTGGCAACACACACTTGATAAAGGCGTTGCGATTAGCGAGGGAGGTGGAACGTTTCAAGACGCGCACTCATAGAAGGGACGTTAATGAGAGCAAATATACTTTGAGAATGATTCCCAGTAAATCTTTTGTATCAAATGATGATCCCCCCGAACCCCTGTGGGAGCGAGCTTGCGCGCGATAGCAGCGGTACATTCAACACCAATGCAACAGACCCACCGCTATCGCGAGCAGGCTCGCTCCCACAGATTTCGCGAACAGTGATATCAAATCGCCCAACTGCCCTAAAGCTTTGGCGCGCGCGGTCGAATGTATTCCATTGAGAGATTTTTTTGCCCAGGAGCAGCGGCATGCAGACGTTAAAGGCCTTGTACGAGTCTATCGAGATGCAGTTTTTCGATACCCTCACCAAAAAACTGTCGAGCCTTTTCCTGTTGGTGCTGGTCAGTGGCTTGCTGTACTGGGTGGCCCTCAACGCCCGTGCCGAGATCCTGCTGCAGCTGCGCAACGCGCAGTTGGACGGCGCCTTGCTGGGGCAGATCGAAGGTCGGCTCGACAGCCTCACCCATGCCCTGCTCTTCGGCGCGTTCCTGACGCTGTGCATGATCAGCTTCATGGTCTGGTATTTCCGTCACCTCATCGTGCGCCCCGTCACCGCCATGACCAAGGCCCTGGAAGAGATCGCCAACGGCGAAGGTGACCTGTCCAAGGACCTGCCGCTGGTGACCCACGACGAGATCCGCGTGCTGGCCGGCACTTGCAACCGTTTCCTGGCCAAGCAGCGGGAGATCATCAGCAACGTCCAGGCACTGACCGTGCACATCGCCGTCGAATCGGCCCGCTCGTTGAAGAACATCAGCGATTCCAGCGACAGTGCCACCCACCAGGCCCGCTTCGCCAAGGAAGTCATGGACCAGAGCAACACCGCCGTGGGCCGCATCGAAGAAGTCTCGCGCCAGACCCAGGGCATCTCCAGCACCACCGCCCAGAACCTGAGCATGGCCCGCGACTCCTATGCCGAGCTGCTGGAAGTGACTGGCAACATCAGCGAAATCTCCAGCAGCCTCGGTGAATTTGCCACACTGGTGAGCGCCTTGAACCAGCGTTCCTCAAGCATCAAGTCGATTGTCGGGTTGATCCAGCAGATCTCTGCCCAGACCAACCTGCTGGCGCTCAATGCCGCCATCGAAGCCGCCCGGGCCGGCGAAAGCGGCCGGGGCTTCGCGGTGGTCGCCGATGAAGTGCGGACCCTGGCACAAAACGTCAGCCGGGCCACCGATGACATCTCACGCAACATCGACGCCATGCTCGATGAAGTCAGCTCCACCCACGAACAGACCACCCAGATCAGCCACAGCGCCCGGGAAACCCAGAAAGTGGTGGAGCGTGCCTCCGGTCATTTTGAAAGCATGATCGTCGATTTCGAATCCACCAACGGCAAGCTGGCGGACATCGCGACCCATATCCAGCAGTTCGCCGACAGCAACACGGGGATCAACGACCGGGTCACCCAGATCCACGCCGACAGCCAGTTGATCGACCAGCGCATGCAGCATTCGGCAACGGCCACCCGCGACCTGTCCGGCGTGGCCGAAAAGGTCCAGGCGCTGTTGGGTCGTTTCGTGCTCGGCCACGGCAAGCTGGATGCCGCCATCACCCGCGCCAGCGAGTGCCGCGACACGCTCCAGGTCCGCCTGGAGGCGCTGCAACGCGAAGGTCAGAACCTGTTCGATCAGAATTACCAACTGATTCCCGGCACCGATCCCAAGCAGTACATGGCCAGCTATACCGAACGCTTTGCCCAGGTCTGCCAGGAAGAATGCGACAAACTCACCCGCAGCACGCCGGGTGGCAAGGTTTCGTTCATTGTCGACAGCAAGGGCTATTGCCCGGTGAACAACAGCTGGGTCTCCAAGCCGCCGACCGGCGACCGGGCGGTGGATTTGCCGGTGTGCCGCAACAAGCGAATCTTCAACGACCCGATCGGCCTGCGCGCGGCGGGCAACGTCCAGCGTTTCCTGCTCCAGACCTACCTGCGCGATACCGGGGAAATCATGACCGAGATCGACGTACCGTTCTTCTTCGGCGGCCGTCATTGGGGCAATTTGCGAGTGGGCTTCGATGCGGCGGTGTTGTTGGCGGAGTGATCAACACCGGAACCAAGCCAGACAACTACCCTGTGGCGAGGGAGCTTGCTCCCGCTCAGCTGCGCAGCAGTCGCAAAACCGGCTGATACGGTCGGCCTGACGAACAGCCGGGGGCCTGCTTCGCAGGCCAGCGGGAGCAAGCTCCCTCGCCACAGGGAATTTGTGGCGTAAACAATCCTGAGAACACCCCAAAAAAAATGTGGGAGCGAGCTTGCTCGCGAAGGCGTCGGGTCAGTCGCCATCATCGTGACTGACACTCCGCTATCGCGAGCAAGCTCGCTCCCACAAGGGATCTGTGGGGTATGGAAGTCCTGAGAGCCCCACCCAAAAACAACTGTGGGGTATGGAAGTCCTGAGCCCCACCCAAAACAACTGTGGGGTATGGAAGTTCTGAGCCCCACCCAAAACAACTGTGGGGTATGGAAGTCCTGAGCCCCACCCAAAACAACTGTGGGGTATGGAAGTTCTGAGCCCCCCAAAACAACTGTGGGAGCGAGCTTGCTCGCGATGGCGTCGGGTCAGTCGCCATCATCGTGACTGATACTCCGCTATCGCGAGCAAGCTCGCTCCCACAAGGGGATCGACCTCAGTTCAACAGCACTTGGGCCCACCCTTGCCGCCGTAACGGGCCTCCTGGCGTTCGCGAAAGAACGCCTCGTAGTCCATCAACGGTTTGTCCGGGTGCTTGGTTTGCATGTGCTCGACGTAGTTGTCGTAGTCGGGCATGCCGACCATCAGGCGGGCGGCCTGACCGAGGTATTTACCGAGGCGACTCAAGTCATTGAACATCGTTGCAATCCCCTATCAAGCGTCCGGCAAGGCCTGGAATGGCGCTTCCTTGTCCGTGCGTTCCTTGGTGCCCCAGGCGGCGATGCCGACCTTGAGCGCGTAGAACAAAATGCTGAAGACCACGAACAGGAACAATGCCGTCAGCGTCGCGTTGGTGTAGGCGTTGAACACCACG
>NZ_JBFREY010000035.1:0-82054 GCF_052114545.1 Pseudomonas sp. KB_12
GGGAGCGAGCTTGCTCGCGATGGCGGTCTGATTGAGTACATATCCATTGCTGCGGTAACGGCCACTTAGGGTTCCGCCCTGACGGCGGCTCACTTTTGAAAAGCGCAAAAGTAAGCAAAACGCTTTTGCCCCACCACTCGGTGCCTCGCTAGGGCTCGGCATGCCCTCTCTCCGGCATTGCTCCGTGGGCCGCCGCGAAGGGCCATCCATGGCCCAGCGCGGCTATCCCGGCATCCATGCCGGGATACCCACTGCGCAATACCTGCGTTCGGCCATCGTGGTTAACGGGGCGCCCGAGATCAACGTCCACCGCGAGGCGGCCTAGTAGCCGACCTGGCTCTCACGGTCGTACACCCATCAGACTTGTTTGAGCAGGTCCTGTGGGAGCAAAGCTTGCTCGCGAGGCGGCCTGACAGCCGACCTGGCTCTCATGGTCGTAATATGTATGTGGGAGCAAAGCTTGCTCGCGAGGCGCCCTGATAGCCGACCTGATTCTCCGGTCATGCCCCGATCCAATTGTGGGAGCGGGCCTGCCCGCGAAGGCGGCCTAACAGCCAACCTGGTTCTCCCAGTCGTACACCACATCAGATCTGTGGGAGCAAAGCTTGCTCGCGAGGCTCCCTGATAGCCGACCTGGCTCTCCAGTCATACTCCGATCCAATTGTGGGAGCGGGCCTGCCCGCGAAGGCGGCCTAACAGCCAACCAGTCTCTCCGGCCGTGCCCCGATCCAATTGTGGGGGCGAGCTTGCTCGCGATGGCGGTCTCGGCGGCTCAGGTACATCCGCGTCGTCAGCAAATAAACCGGCAACCCCGATACCAGAATCAACAGCGCCGCATAAGGCGCCGCCGCGAACTCCACATTCGAGGTATGGGCCCAAACAGCGTTGCCAGCGTATTGAGCCCAGTCGGGCTCAGCAGCGGGGTGGTCAGTTCCTCCATTGCATCCAGGAACACCAGCGCATAGGCGGGCGCCACAGCAAGCTCCCTCGCCACAGGGGGGGGCAATTTTAGGTGTGCAGAAACGCAAAAACCCGCTTTCGCGGGTTTCTGTGAGATTCAAGGCCGTAACCTTGAAGCTTGAATTGGTGCCCAGAAGAAGACTCGAACTTCCACGACCTTGCGGTCACCAGCACCTGAAGCTGGCGTGTCTACCAATTTCACCATCTGGGCAGCATCTTCAGCGTTGCCGCTGTTGATGTGGCGCACTATACGGAGCGCATTTTGATCTGTAAACCCCTGTTTTTGTTTTAGTAATTGCCAAACGCAATTGCAGGGGGCAAAAATGCAAAAACCCGCTTTCGCGGGTTTTTGTTGAGCTTGCAGGTCATCGACCTGTTGCTCGAAATTGGTGCCCAGAAGAAGACTCGAACTTCCACGACCTTGCGGTCACCAGCACCTGAAGCTGGCGTGTCTACCAATTTCACCATCTGGGCAATATCGACATCGTGTGTACGTCGTCGATGGCGCGCACTATACGGAGCGTCTTTTTAACTGTAAACCCCTCCTGAGAAAAAAACCGCTAAATTTCACGAGCGGTGCTTTTCCGGGCTTCCAAGGCAGGCCAAATGGCTTTAGAAAAGCGATCGGATGCTTGAAATTTCCCGTTTCATTAAGCCTATGCCAAACTAACCCGCATATAGACAAGGTGAAAACTCTCTAATGGCCGATTGGCAGTCCCTCGATCCCGAGGCCGCTCGTGAAGCGGAAAAATATGAAAACCCTATTCCTAGCCGCGAACTGATCCTGGCGCATCTCGCCGATCGGGGTTCGCCTGCTAGCCGCGAGCAGTTGGTCGAAGAGTTCGGTCTGACCACCGAGGACCAACTCGAAGCCCTGCGCCGCCGTCTGCGCGCCATGGAGCGCGACGCTCAACTGATCTACACCCGGCGTGGCACCTACGCGCCGGTGGACAAACTCGACCTGATCCTGGGCCGCATCGCCGGTCACCGTGACGGCTTCGGTTTCCTGATCCCGGACGACGGCAGCGACGACCTTTTCATGAGCCCGGGGCAAATGCGCCTGGTGTTCGATGGTGACCGGGCCCTGGCCCGCGTGTCTGGCCTGGACCGTCGTGGTCGCCGTGAGGGCGTGATCGTCGAAGTGGTGTCCCGTGCCCACGAGTCCATCGTCGGTCGTTACTTCGAAGAAGGCGGTATCGGTTTTGTTGTGCCGGATAACCCGAAGGTCCAGCAGGAAGTGCTGATTACCCCGGGCCGTAATGGCGCCGCCAAGGTGGGTCAGTTCGTCGAGGTGAAAATCACCCACTGGCCAACTGCGCGCTTCCAGCCACAGGGCGATATCGTTGAAGTGGTCGGCAACTACATGGCGCCGGGCATGGAGATCGACGTCGCGCTGCGTACCTACGACATTCCTCACGTCTGGCCCGAGGCTGTGCTCAAGGAAGCCGCCAAGCTCAAGCCGGAAGTTGAAGAGAAAGATAAAGAAAAACGCATCGACCTGCGCCATCTGCCGTTCGTCACCATCGACGGTGAAGACGCCCGCGACTTCGACGATGCGGTCTACTGCGAAGCCAAGCCTGGCAAGCTGCGCCTGTTCTCCGGCGGCTGGAAGTTGTTCGTCGCGATTGCCGACGTGTCCAGCTACGTGAAGATCGGTTCGGCCCTGGATAACGAAGCCCAGGTGCGCGGCAACTCCGTGTATTTCCCTGAGCGCGTGATCCCGATGCTGCCTGAGCAGCTGTCCAACGGGCTGTGCTCACTGAACCCGAAAGTCGACCGTTTGGCCATGGTGTGCGAGATGACCATCTCCAAAACCGGCGAAATGACCGACTACCAGTTCTACGAAGCGGTGATCCACTCCCAGGCGCGCCTGACCTACAACAAGGTCAGCACCATCCTGGAAACGCCGAAGACCAGTGAAGCCAAGGCCCTGCGTACCGAATACGCTGGCGTGGTGCCGCACCTCAAGCAGCTGTACTCGCTGTACAAGGTGTTGCTGGGTGCCCGTCACGTGCGTGGCGCGATCGATTTCGAGACCCAGGAAACCCGGATTGTCTTCGGTTCCGAGCGCAAGATCGCCGCAATCACCCCGACGACCCGTAACGATGCGCACAAGCTGATCGAAGAGTGCATGCTGGCGGCGAACGTGGCCACCGCGGAATTCCTCAAGAAGCACGAGATTCCTGCGTTGTACCGCGTGCACGACGGCCCGCCGCCGGAGCGTCTGGAAAAACTGCGTGCCTTCCTCGGCGAGCTCGGCCTGTCCCTGCACAAAGGCAAGGACGGCCCGACGCCGAAGGACTACCAAGCACTGCTGGCCAGCATCAAGGACCGTCCGGATTACCATGTGATCCAGACCGTGATGCTGCGCTCCCTGAGCCAGGCGGTGTACAGCGCCGACAACCAGGGCCACTTTGGTCTGAACTACGAGGCGTACACCCACTTCACCTCGCCGATTCGCCGTTACCCGGACCTGCTCACGCACCGCGCGATCCGCAGCGTGATCCATTCCAAGCAGAACACCCCGCACGTCAAGCGCGCCGGTGCCATGACCATTCCGAAGGCACGGATCTATCCGTACGACGAAGCGGCCCTGGAACAGTTGGGCGAGCAGTGCTCCATGAGCGAGCGGCGCGCCGACGAAGCCACCCGCGACGTGGTGAACTGGCTCAAGTGCGAGTTCATGAAAGACCGCGTGGGCGAGTCGTTCCCAGGCGTGATCACTGCAGTGACAGGCTTTGGTTTGTTTGTCGAACTGACCGACATCTACGTCGAGGGCTTGGTGCACGTCACCGCCTTGCCAGGTGATTACTACCACTTCGATCCTGTGCACCACCGCCTGGCGGGCGAGCGCACCGGTCGCAGCTTCCGTCTGGGCGACACCGTGGAAGTGCAGGTCATGCGCGTCGACCTCGATGAGCGCAAGATCGACTTCGGAATGTCTGACAAGCCCGCCGAAGCACCGACTGGCCGCAAAAAGCGTGGCAACGAAACCGCAGCGCCTGCGACCAAAGGCAGAGGTAAAGGTGCTCCTGCCAAAACCGCAGAGCCTGAGCCTGCCAAGGCCGGTCGCCGTTCGTCTGCCAAGGACAAGGCTCCCGAAGCCTACCGTCCCAGCGACGCAGCGGCGAAAAACGCCGAGCTGCGCAAGAGCCGCGAGTTGAAGCAGCAGTTGCTCAACGAAGCCAAGAGCGGTGGTAAAGCGGCGTCTGGGGGAAAGTCCCACGGGGCGGAAAAGCCGTCGAGCAAGCCAAGTAAACACCGTAAAGGCCCGCCAAAAGCGGGTTCGGCCCCCGCGAAAAGCGGTGGGTCGCGCAAACCTAAGGCCAAGTCATGAGTCTGGAAAAAATCTACGGCGTGCATGCCGTAGAAGCACTGCTGCGTCACCACCCTAAGCGTGTCAAGCAAGTGTGGTTGGCAGAAGGTCGCAGCGAGCCGCGTGTGCAGGCGCTGGTCGAACTGGCCACCCAAAACAAGGTTGCCATTGGCCAGGCCGAGCGTCGTGAAATGGACGTGTGGGTCGAAGGCGTTCACCAAGGTGTGGTTGCGGACGTAAGCCCGAGCCAGGTCTGGGGCGAGGCGATGCTCGACGAGCTGCTCGATCGCACCGAAGGCGCGCCCTTGCTGCTGGTACTGGACGGCGTGACCGACCCGCATAACCTCGGCGCTTGCCTGCGTTCGGCGGATGCGGCCGGTGCGTTGGCGGTCATCGTGCCTAAAGACAAGTCGGCAACCTTGACGCCGGCTGTGCGTAAGGTCGCCTGCGGCGCGGCGGAAGTGATTCCGCTGGTGGCGGTGACCAACCTGGCGCGTACCCTGGAAAAACTCCAGCAGCGCGGCTTGTGGGTGGTCGGCACGGCCGGTGAGGCCGAGGTCAGCATTTATGACCAGGACCTGACGGGCCCGACGATCCTGATCATGGGTGCCGAAGGCAAGGGCATGCGCCGCCTGACCCGCGAGCACTGCGATTACCTGGTCAAGCTGCCGATGGCTGGCAGCGTCAGCAGCCTCAACGTTTCGGTCGCGACCGGCGTGTGTCTGTTCGAAGCGCTGCGCCAGCGCAGCGTCAAGCCTTCCGCCAAAAAGTCCTGAGCCATGTGGGAGCGAGCTTGCTCGCGATGACGGTGTATCAGTGCCAGAAATGTCGACTGGCACGCCGCTATCGCGAGCAAGCTCGCTCCCACAGTGTTTTGTGCAGGGCAAGGATCGGTGGTTGTTCAAATAATCGCCAATTGCCTTGCACCTCCCTCGGCCCTTCTCTACAATTGCGCCCCTTGCTGTGATGGCAGGCACTCATGTGTCTAGCGTCCACAAGTCCATAAGTGTCATTCACTCCTTGTCTGACCGTTTTTGAGCGGCAGGCTACAACCCGTAAGGAGCATTCATGCGTCATTACGAAATCATCTTTTTGGTCCACCCGGATCAAAGCGAGCAAGTCGGCGGCATGGTTGAGCGTTACACCAAGCTGATCGAAGAAGACGGCGGCAAAATCCACCGTCTGGAAGATTGGGGCCGTCGTCAACTGGCCTACGCAATCAACAATGTTCACAAGGCTCACTACGTGATGCTGAACGTTGAGTGCACTGGCAAGGCCCTGGCCGAGCTGGAAGACAACTTCCGCTACAACGATGCAGTGATCCGTAACCTGGTCATCCGTCGCGAAGAAGCCGTCACCGGCCAATCCGAGATGCTCAAGGCTGAAGAAAACCGCAGTGAGCGCCGTGAGCGTCGCGACCGTCCTGAGCACTCTGACAGCGCCGATGGCGATGACAGCGATAGCGACAGCGACAACAGCGATAACGCTGACGAGTAATCCACGGACCTTTTAAGGAGCCAATCACATGGCACGTTTCTTCCGTCGTCGTAAATTCTGCCGCTTCACCGCTGAAGACGTGAAAGAGATCGATTACAAAGATCTCAACACTCTGAAAGCCTACGTATCCGAGACCGGCAAAATCGTTCCAAGCCGTATCACCGGTACCAAAGCTCGTTATCAGCGTCAGCTGGCCACCGCTATCAAGCGCGCCCGCTTCCTGGCCCTGCTGGCCTACACCGACAGCCACGGCCGCTGAGACCGGGCAGTCGACGAGTAGTAAGGGATTGAATGCATGCGCGCCTTAGCTGACTTCATCATGCGGGGACGTGTGCAGGCCACGTTGGTTGTGGCCGGATCCGCGGCATTGCCGCTGTTGTTCTGGTTGAGTGCCGCCGCTGGGTGCCTTGTGCTCCTGCGGCGCGGTTCGGACGCCTTGAGCGTCCTGGGTATCGGGTTATTGTCAGCGTTGGTGAGCTGGTATTTCCTGAAGGACCCGACAACACTCCTGGTGTTGCTCGGGGCTGGTGGCCTGGCGTTGGTTCTGCGCGCCGGCCATACCTGGAACCGCGTGCTGCTGTGCAGCGTGGCCGTGGGGTTGTTGTGTGCGGTGAGCCTGGGAACTGTCTTCAGTTCCTTCATCGAGTCACTGGCGCAGACGTTCGAAGACGTCCTGCCGCTGGCGATGGGTGGGGTCTACGAGACATTCTCGGCAGACCAGAAGGCGCTTTTCACCGCTATGAGCGCTCCGCTGCTGATCATTTCGATAGCGTTGTCGTCGCAGATCTTTAGCGTGCTGTGCCTGATTCTTGGGCGCTATTGGCAGGCGTCGTTGTATAACCCCGGTGGTTTCGGTCGCGAATTTCGCGCTATCCGATTCCCCAAAAGCGTGGCGCTGTCACTGCTGGCCGTCATGTGTGTGGCTCCGTTTTTCGGGCTGCATGCACTGATCCTGTCGCCGCTGTGCAGTGTACCGCTGGTCTTCGCCGGCCTGGCCCTGATTCATGGGCTGGTGGCGCAGAAACGACTGGCCACGTTCTGGCTGGTGGGGATGTACGTGACGTTGTTGCCTTTCATGCACTTGCTCGGTCCGTTGCTCGTGGTCATGGCCATCGTCGACAGCCTGATTGATTTTCGCGGTCGTATGGCGCCGAAAGACGCCGACAACGCGAACGGTGAAGGTTAAAAGTTAGAGGATTTTCACATGCAACTGATCCTTCTGGAAAAAGTCACCAACCTGGGCAACCTGGGTGACAAAGTAAACGTTAAGGCCGGTTACGGTCGTAACTACCTGCTGCCTTACGGCAAAGCCACCGCTGCGACCGCTGCCAACCTGGCTGCGTTCGAAGAGCGTCGTGCTGAGCTGGAAAAAGCTGCCGCAGACCGTAAAACCTCGGCTGAAAGCCGTGCTGCCCAACTGGCCGAGCTGGAAGTGACCATCACTGCCACCGCTGGCGACGAAGGCAAGCTGTTCGGTTCGATCGGTACTCACGACATCGCTGACGCACTGACCGCCTCCGGCGTTGAAGTTGCGAAAAGCGAAGTTCGTCTGCCGAACGGCACCATCCGCAACGTAGGCGAATTCGACGTAGCCGTGCACCTGCACGCCGAAGTTGAAGCCACCGTACGCGTTGTCGTGGTAGCAGCTTAAGCAACACCTGTCGGCTGGCACCCTCGGGTGCTTGCCGGTAACATCGGGCACGATCCTGTTTACAGGTCGTGCCCTTTGTCTTTCTGCAATTCCTGATTTTCATAACCAGAAGTGGCCATGAACGAAATCACCGCTCCCGAGCAATACGATCTGCAAACCGCTGCCCTGAAGGTGCCTCCGCATTCCATCGAGGCCGAACAGGCCGTGCTCGGTGGTCTGATGCTGGACAACAACGCCTGGGAACGCGTGCTCGATCAAGTCTCCGATGGCGATTTCTACCGGCATGACCACCGGCTGATTTTCCGTGCGATCGCCAAGTTGGCCGATCAGAACATGCCGATCGACGTCGTGACCCTGGCCGAGCAATTGGACAAGGAAGGGCAGACGTCTCAGGTCGGTGGCCTCGGTTACCTGGGCGAACTGGCGAAAAACACGCCGTCGGTCGCCAACATCAAGGCTTACGCGCAGATCGTGCGCGAGCGGGCGACCTTGCGCCAATTGATCGGCATCAGCACCGAAATTGCCGACAGCGCCTTCAACCCGGAAGGCCGCACCGCCGCCGAGATCCTCGACGAAGCCGAACGGCAGATCTTCCAGATCGCCGAGGCCCGACCGAAAACCGGCGGCCCGGTCAGTGTCAACGACCTGTTGACCAAGGCGATCGACCGTATCGACACCTTGTTCAATACTGACAACGCCATTACCGGCCTGTCCACCGGCTACACCGACCTCGACGAGAAGACCAGCGGCCTGCAGCCGTCCGACCTGATTATCGTCGCCGGCCGTCCGTCCATGGGGAAAACCACCTTTGCGATGAACCTGGTGGAAAACGCCGTGCTGCGCAGCGAAAAGGCGGTCCTGGTGTACTCCCTCGAGATGCCAGGCGAATCGCTGATCATGCGTATGCTCTCGTCCCTGGGGCGTATCGACCAGACCAAGGTTCGTTCCGGCCAACTGGAAGACGACGACTGGCCGCGCCTCACCTCGGCGGTCAACCTGCTCAACGACCGCAAGCTGTTCATCGACGATACGGCTGGTATCAGCCCATCGGAAATGCGCGCCCGGACCCGCCGTCTGGTGCGTGAGCACGGTGAGGTCGGGTTGATCATGATCGACTACCTGCAACTGATGCAGATCCCCGGTTCCAGCGGCGACAACCGGACCAACGAGATTTCCGAAATCTCCCGTTCCCTCAAGGCCCTGGCCAAGGAATTCAACTGCCCGGTGGTGGCTCTTTCCCAGTTGAACCGTTCCCTGGAACAGCGCCCCAACAAGCGTCCGGTGAACTCCGACTTGCGGGAATCCGGAGCGATCGAGCAGGACGCCGACGTCATCATGTTCGTGTACCGCGACGAGGTGTATCACCCCGAGACGGAGCACAAGGGCATCGCCGAAATCATCATCGGCAAGCAGCGGAACGGCCCGATCGGCTTTATCCGCCTGGCGTTCATCGGCAAGTACACCCGGTTCGAGAACCTGGCGCCGGGTAGCTACAATTTTGATGACGACGAGTAAGTTCTTCGTCGTCTGATCCGGCCTCATCGTCGGAACGCCGCCCGGAGCAAGCTCGCTCCCACCTTGGAATGCATTCCTCTGTGGGAGCGAGCTTGCTCGCGAAAGGTGCGCCACCAATTTCCGACCATAGCCGTCGGAATTGGTTATTTTTTGTGCTATATTCCGCGCCCGCGATTTTTCATCTTTTATACCGGTTATCGACATGCAAGCAGCCAAGCCGTTATTTGACTATCCCAAGTACTGGGCCGAATGTTTCGGCCCGGCGCCGTTCCTGCCCATGAGCAGGGAGGAGATGGATCAGCTCGGCTGGGATTCGTGCGACATCATCATCGTGACCGGTGATGCCTACGTCGATCACCCGTCGTTCGGCATGGCGATCATTGGCCGTTTGCTGGAAGCCCAGGGCTTTCGCGTCGGGATCATTGCCCAGCCGAACTGGCAGTCCAAAGACGACTTCATGAAGCTTGGCGAGCCCAACCTGTTTTTCGGTGTCGCGGCCGGTAACATGGACTCGATGATCAACCGCTACACCGCCGACAAGAAAATTCGCTCCGATGACGCCTACACCCCGGGCGGCATGGCGGGCAAACGGCCGGACCGCGCGAGCCTGGTCTACAGCCAGCGCTGCAAGGAAGCCTACAAACATGTGCCGATCGTGCTGGGTGGCATCGAAGCGTCGCTGCGTCGTATCGCTCACTACGATTACTGGCAGGACCGTGTCCGCAACTCGATCCTGATCGACGCCTGCGCCGACATCCTGCTCTACGGCAATGCCGAGCGGGCGATTGTCGAAGTCGCCCAGCGCCTGTCCTACGGCCACAAGATCGAAGACATCACCGACGTGCGCGGCACGGCCTTCATCCGTCGTGATACGCCGAAAGACTGGTACGAAGTCGACTCCACGCGCATCGACCGTCCGGGCAAGATCGACAAGATCATCAACCCGTATGTGAACACCCAGGACACTGCTGCCTGCGCCATCGAGCAGGAAAAAGGGTCGACTTTCTCAAATGCAGAGGACCCGAGCGAAGCCAAGGTCGTGCAGATCCTGGCGAGCCCGAAAATGACCCGCGACAAGACCGTGATTCGCCTGCCGTCGGTGGAAAAGGTTCGTGGCGACGCGGTGCTCTACGCCCACGCCAACCGCGTGCTTCACCTGGAAACCAATCCAGGCAATGCCCGCGCCCTGGTGCAGAAGCACGGCGAAGTCGACGTCTGGTTCAACCCTCCGCCCATTCCGATGACCACCGAAGAAATGGACTACGTGTTTGGCATGCCTTACGCACGCGTCCCCCATCCGGCGTACGGCAAGGAGAAGATCCCGGCCTACGAGATGATCCGTTTCTCGGTGAACATCATGCGTGGCTGCTTTGGCGGCTGCACGTTCTGCTCGATCACCGAGCACGAAGGCCGGATCATCCAGAACCGTTCCGAAGAGTCGATCATTCGCGAGATCGAAGAAATCCGCGACAAGGTCCCGGGTTTCACCGGGGTCATTTCCGACCTCGGCGGCCCGACCGCGAACATGTATCGCATTGCCTGCAAGAGCCCGGAAATCGAATCCGCGTGCCGCAAGCCGTCGTGCGTGTTCCCCGGCATCTGCCCGAACCTGAACACTGACCATTCTTCGCTGATCCAGCTGTACCGCAGCGCCCGGGCCTTGCCTGGGGTGAAGAAGATCCTGATTGCCTCTGGCCTGCGTTACGACCTGGCGGTCGAGTCGCCGGAATACGTCAAGGAGCTGGTGACCCACCACGTCGGCGGTTACCTGAAGATCGCTCCGGAGCATACCGAGGAAGGCCCGCTCAACCAGATGATGAAGCCGGGCATCGGCAGCTATGACAAATTCAAGCGGATGTTCGAGAAGTACACCAAGGAAGCCGGGAAAGAGCAGTACCTGATTCCGTACTTCATCGCCGCCCACCCGGGCACCACCGATGAAGACATGATGAACCTCGCGCTGTGGCTCAAGGGCAACGGCTTTCGCGCCGACCAGGTGCAGGCGTTCTATCCGTCGCCAATGGCTACGGCCACGGCGATGTACCACTCGGGCAAGAACCCGCTGCGCAAGGTCACCTACAAGAGCGACGCGGTGACCATCGTCAAGAGCGAGGAGCAGCGCCGCCTGCACAAGGCCTTCCTGCGTTATCACGACCCCAAGGGCTGGCCGATGCTGCGCGAAGCGCTGACCCGCATGGGCCGCGCCGACCTGATCGGGCCGGGCAAGAACCAATTGATTCCGTTGCACCAGCCGGCCACCGACAGCTACCAGAGCGCCCGTCGCAAGAACTCGACGCCAGCCGGCAGCCACAAGGTGGGCAAGGAAACCACCAAGATCCTGACCCAGCACACCGGCCTGCCGCCGCGTGCCAGCGATGGTGGCAACGCATGGGACAAGCGCGAGCAAGCCAAGGCCGCGGCATTCGCCCGCAACCAGCAGGCCGCCAAGGAGCGCAAGGACGCCGCCAAGGGCAAAGGCCCGAAACCGGCGCGCAAGCCTGTCGTGCCGCGCTGATCGCCTAGCCACCTCGTAAAACGCCAGCCTAAGTGCTGGCGTTTTGCTTTCTAGCGGCGATGCTGGCCGTTTGTTATCGTGGCGCCCGCCAATTCCCGTCAATAGGCACAACAACGCCGGATACATCGCTCTTGTGGCGAGGGAGCTTGCTCCCGCTCGGCGGCGAAGCCGTCGTAAACCGGCTGGCACGGTCTGTCTGGGAAAACTGCATGGGTTTGTTTGGGGCTGCTTCGCAGCCCAGCGGGAGCAAGCTCCCTCGCCACAAGGTTCAGTGTGGATAAAGTCTCACCCTCCGATTCTCAAGGACGATTCATATGAGCACTCCGTTACCCGGCATCGGCATGGACAACAGCATCTCCCAGTTGATGGCCCGTCGCCGTATCGAAAGCCAACTCAACCTGCCACGGCTGTTTGCTGCCATTGACGCCGATCCGGGCATTGTCGGTGCGGGCGTGGTGTACATCGATGCTGAGTTCAACGTAGTGGTCCTGCGCGAATTCAAGCCGATTTGCAGCATCAAGCCCAAGCGAATCATTTTGCACGAGGCGCAGAAGTACATCGCTCCGGCGCAATTTGCCCAACAGGTGCAAGACAATCCTCGGCAATCGCGCCTGGTCGGAGAGGCGATCAATACCACCTTGTCCTGCGCTGGCGCGGTATTGGGTTGGATTGTCGTGCTCAGTGGGTCGGTTGCGGTTCCCTTCAGCGCCGGGGCCAGTACCGTGGTCGTGGCCCTGGGCTATACCGCTGCGGCCGCCAGTACGGTGCAGTGTTTTGCCGGCGGTATCCGTACGGCAGCAGAAGTGGTCAATCCGCAGTTCAACGACAAGCTGGACAGTGAGGAGTGGTACCAATATGCCTCGATCGGTCTGGATGCGGCCTCTCTGTTGGGCGTAGGGGCTTCCACCTTGACCACCATAAAACTGGTGAAGGTGGCCAAGGCCACTACCGGTAAAAGTCTGCGTGAAGTCTTGCGTGGGCTGAATCGCCAGGAACGGTCGAAGTTGACCAAAGAGTTGCTGAGCATCAACGATCCCCGGTTGACGCCGAAGATGCTCAAGCTCAAGCAACTGGCCGGCGAACTGCCCAAGCGCTTCACTCCGACCCAGCTGCAGCACGCTACGGTCACCCAGATCAAGGACTCCCTGGGCGCGGCAATTGGCTTCACCGGCAGCAGCTTGTCGGGCAATGTCAAAACCATCGCCGTTGGCTTGTATGAAGAGCTGGAGGAGTAGATGGACGATCTCAGCCTTCCGCGTTTTCTGGCGCGTTATTTCCCGACATTCATGGGCGGCATTTTCGCGGCGCTATTCTCATTGGCCTGTGCTATTCCCTTGGTCTCGGCGTCCTATTTCGCCGGCGCCTCACTCGACGAGCAAGTCACCTGGTCGATGCTGGGAGGCATGGCGGTCACCATGGTCGTGGTGCACTGCAATTTCATGGTGGTGCGCGGCAGGCCTCAATGGGTATGGGGTTTGGTCGGGGTGCTGGTGTTATGCCTGCTGGCCGTACTACCGACCATCGAGGATCGTCCGCATAAGGTCATCTATGCGTTGGCCTTGCTGTTTCCGCTATTGGGTTTGCTGTTGCTCAACAGCAAGCGCCATCGCGAGATGCGCAGCAAGCTCGTCGAGATTCGTCGGCAGCGCGAATCGCTAAAGACAGCGCTGAAGGAGGTCCCGAAGAAGGCCTCACGCCCGCGTCGCTGATTCGACTCGCGCTGCCGGCGCCGCATTTATGTGCATTGCTTTGCAGATGAATTCGGGCAGCGCGCGTTTTTAGTGCTCTACTGCCTTGAGTAGATAAAGAAAGTGTCCGACCTGCCTGCATGGCATAAGTCTTGCGCCGCTTTCGATAACGCCCAGGCTCGCAGGAGGCACGTCGTGTCGATCCATGTCGCATTGCATCACGTCACGCATTACCGCTACGACCGCGCCGTCGAACTCGGCCCGCAGATCGTTCGCCTGCGCCCGGCGGCCCATAGCCGCACGCGCATTCTTTCCTATGCGCTGAAGGTTTCGCCTGAGCAGCACTTCATCAACTGGCAGCAGGACCCCCAGGGCAACTACCTGGCGCGGCTGGTGTTTCCCGAGAAAACCCGGGAGATGCGGATCGAAGTCGATCTGCTGGCGGAAATGGCAGTGTTCAATCCGTTCGACTTCTTCCTCGAGCCCTACGCCGAAAAGATTCCGTTCGCCTACGCGGCCGACGAGCGCAAGGAGTTGGCGCCTTACCTGGAAACCCTGCCGCTGACGCCGAAATTCCAGGCCTATCTGGACGGCATCGACCGCACGCCGTTGCCAGCGGTGGATTTTCTGGTGGCGCTCAACCAGCGCCTGAGCGAAGACATCAACTACCTGATTCGCATGGAGCCGGGCGTGCAGACCCCGGAGCATACCCTCGAGCATGCGTCCGGCTCTTGCCGCGACTCGGCCTGGTTGTTGGTGCAGCTGTTGCGCAACCTTGGCCTGGCTGCGCGGTTTGTCTCCGGTTACCTGATCCAGTTGACCGCCGATGTGAAAAGTCTCGATGGCCCGTCCGGCACCGACGTGGACTTCACCGACCTGCATGCCTGGTGCGAGGTCTACCTGCCCGGTGCCGGCTGGATCGGCCTGGATGCGACGTCCGGGTTGTTCGCCGGTGAAGGCCACATCCCGTTGGCGTGCAGTCCCGATCCGTCCTCGGCGGCCCCGATCAGTGGTTTGGTGGAGCCTTGCGAGTGTGAGTTCAGCCACGAAATGTCCGTCGAGCGGGTCTGGGAAGCGCCGCGGGTGACCAAGCCTTACACCGACGTACAGTGGCTGGCGATCCAGGCGCTGGGGCGCCAGATCGATGCCGACCTGTTGGAGGGCGACGTGCGCCTGACCATGGGTGGCGAACCGACCTTTGTCTCCATCGATGACCCGGACGGTGCCGAGTGGAACACCGCGGCGCTCGGGCCGGACAAGCGCCGGCTCTCCGCCGAGCTGTTCCAGCGCATGCGCAATCACTATGCGCCCAAGGGGCTGGTGCATTTCGGCCAGGGCAAGTGGTACCCCGGCGAGCAATTGCCGCGCTGGTCGCTCAACTGCTATTGGCGGCGCGACGGGGTGCCGATCTGGCACAACAGCGCGTTGATCGCCGATGAGCAGGAGGACTACGGCTCCGATGGCGAACTGGCCGGGCGTTTCCTGGCGAGCGTTGCCGAGCGTTTGAAAATTCCTGCGCGGTTCGTGTTTCCGGCCTACGAAGACAACTTCTATTACCTCTGGCGCGAAGGTGCATTGCCTTCGAATGTCACGGCCGAGGACCCACGCCTGGAGGACGCCCTGGAGCGTGCACGGTTGCGCAAGGTCTTCAACCAGGGCCTGGACAAGGTCATTGGCCAGGTCCTGCCGCTGGCCCGCACCGCCAAGGGCGATCAATGGCAAAGCGGTCGCTGGTACCTGCGTGACAGTCACTGCCGCCTGGTGCCGGGGGATTCGCCCCTGGGCTATCGCTTGCCACTGGCGTCCCAGCCTTGGGTGACGGCGGCCGAGTACCCGTTCATCCACCCCACCGACCCGAACCAGGACTTGCCCGAGCTGCCCGGCACCGAGCAACTGGCGCGTCACGGCGAGCCGGCGGCCGAGCAGGAGCGTGTCCCGGAGATCGACAAATCCGCCGACTGGCTGACCCGCACCGCCTTCTGTGCCGAGGCTCGCGATGGCCGGCTGTACCTGTTCATGCCGCCACTGGAGCGGGTCGAGGATTACCTGGAACTGGTCAGCGCCATCGAGGCGACGGCTGAGGAGCTGCACTGTCCGGTGCTGTTGGAGGGCTACGAGCCGCCGAGCGACCCGCGCCTGGGCAATTTCCGCATCACTCCCGACCCGGGTGTGATCGAGGTCAACGTGCAACCCTCGGCGACCTGGGATGAGTTGGTCGAGCGCACTGAATTTTTATACGAAGAGGCGCGACAGACCCGACTGACCACCGAGAAATTCATGATCGATGGCCGGCACACGGGCACCGGCGGTGGTAACCATTTCGTACTGGGTGGCGCGACACCGGCTGACTCACCGTTTCTGCGGCGTCCCGACCTGCTGCGCAGCCTGATCAGTTACTGGCATAACCACCCGTCGTTGTCCTACCTGTTTTCCGGATTGTTCATCGGCCCGACCTCCCAGGCGCCTCGCGTGGACGAGGCGCGCAACGACGCGTTGTACGAACTGGAAATCGCTTTCGCGCAAATGCCACAGCCCGGCGAGGAATGCCCTCCGTGGTTGGTCGATCGCCTGTTGCGCAACCTGTTGATCGACGTGACCGGCAATACGCACCGTGCCGAATTCTGCGTCGACAAGCTCTATTCACCGGACGGCGCCACCGGGCGTCTCGGCCTGTTGGAGTTGCGTGCTTTCGAGATGCCACCCCACGCCCGCATGAGCCTGGCCCAGCAATTACTGCTGCGGGCGCTGGTGGCGCGGTTCTGGCGTGAGCCTTATGCGCCGGCGAAACTGGCGCGCTGGGGCACCGAGCTGCATGACCGGTTCCTGTTGCCGCACTTTATCGAGCAGGATTTTGCCGACGTCATCCATGAGCTGAACGCAGCCGGCTACCCGCTGCGGGCCGAGTGGTTCGCCGCGCACCTGGAGTTCCGCTTCCCCAAGGTGGGCGATTACGCGGTCAGCGGTATCGAACTGCAATTGCGCCAAGCCCTCGAGCCTTGGCATGTGCTGGGGGAAGAGGGCGCGGTGGGCGGTACCGTGCGTTATGTGGATTCCTCCCTGGAGCGCTTGCAGGTCAAGCTCAGCGGCCTGGCGCCGCAACGCTACCTGCTGACCTGCAATGGCGTGCCGGTGCCGTTGCAACCCACCGGTCGGGTCGGTGAGTTCGTCGCCGGGGTGCGTTTCCGCGCCTGGCAACCGGCCAACTGCCTGCAACCGACCATTCCGGTGCATGCGCCGCTGGTCTTCGACTTGCTCGACACCTGGATGCAACGTTCCGTGGGCGGCTGCCAGTATCACGTGGCCCATCCGGGCGGGCGCAACTACGACAGCCTGCCGGTGAATGCCAACGAGGCCGAAAGCCGGCGGATGGCGCGTTTCTTCCGTATCGGACACACGCCTGGGAAACTTCCGATACCCAGCCTGGCCATGGATGACGAGTTTCCGCTCACGCTCGATCTGCGACGCTTTCCAGGGGCTTCAATGTAGGGGCTGTGTAGGAGCTGTGTAGGAGCTGTCGAGTGCAACGAGGCTGCGATCTTTCCCCTGCCAATTGAGTCTGGAGTGAAAGATGAAAGATCAAGATCAAGATCAAGATCAAGATCAAAAGATCGCAGCCTCCGGCAGCTCCTACAGGGCACGACCCAGCGTCTGGTCACACTCTTCCACCTATCCGGGCGTCATGCGCTTGCGCTAGTCTCACCTTTTATTGCCGTCTGCCGAGCTTTCCATGCCTGACCTGCTTGACCGTTACCCGCTGACGACGGGCACCTATCACGAACTGTTGGACGACAACGGTGCGGTGCGTCCGCACTGGCGGCGGTTGTTCGATCAGTTGCAGCGCAGCACGCCGGCTCACCTGATCCAGCGTCAGGCGCTGCTGGCTCGGCAGATCCAGGAAAACGGTGTCACCTATAACGTCTACGCCGATCCGAAGGGCGCCGACCGGCCGTGGGAGCTGGACCTGCTGCCCCACGTGATCGACCCGCAGGAATGGAAACATCTGTCGGCCGGGATCGCCCAGCGTGCGCGGCTGCTCAATGCGGTTCTGGCCGACCTGTATGGGCCACAGCGGCTGATCAGCGAAGGGCTGTTGCCGGCAGAGTTGGTGTTCGGGCACAACAATTTCCTTTGGCCCTGCCAGGGCATCGCGCCGCCGGACGGCAGCTTCCTGCACTTGTATGCGGTGGATCTGGCGCGCACCCCCGATGGCCGTTGGTGGGTCACGGCGGATCGGACCCAGGCGCCTTCGGGGGCCGGTTATGCGCTGGAAAATCGCATGATCGTTTCCCGCGCGTTCCCCGAGCTGTATCGCGACTTGAGGGTGCGACACCTGTCCGGGTTCTTCCGCACCTTGCAGGAAACCCTGGCACGCCAGGCACCCAGTGACGGTGAGTCGCCACTGGTGGTGCTGTTGACGCCGGGGCGGTTCAACGAAAGTTATTTCGAGCATCTTTATCTGGCGCGCCAGCTTGGCTATCCGCTGGTGGAGGGGGGCGACCTGACCGTGCGCGACGCCACGGTCTACCTCAAGACCCTCAGCGGCCTGCGCCGGGTCCACGCCATCATGCGCCGGCTCGACGACGATTTCTGCGACCCCCTGGAGCTGCGCACCGATTCAGCCCTCGGCGTGCCGGGACTGCTGGAAGCGGTGCGGCAGGGCCGGGTGCTGGTGGCCAATGCCCTGGGCAGCGGCGTGCTGGAGTCACCGGGCCTGTTGGGGTTCCTGCCGAAGATCAACCAGTATCTGTTCGGCGAGGAATTGATACTGCCGTCCATCGCCACCTGGTGGTGCGGTGAGCCGCCGGTGCTGGCCCAGGCCCTGGAAAAGCTGCCGCAGCTGTTGATCAAGCCGGCGTTTCCTTCCCAAAGCTTCACCCCGGTGTTCGGCCGGGACCTGAACGAGGCGCAGCGCGGCCAACTGGCGGCGCGCATGCAGGCTCGGCCCTATGCCTATGTCGCCCAGGAGTTGGCGCAACTGTCCCAGGCCCCGGTCTGGCAGGCCGAAGGCGGGCACATCCAGCCTCGGGCCATCGGCATGCGTGTGTATGCCGTGTCCGGGAAGGATGATTATCGGGTGCTGTCGGGTGGCCTGACCCGCGTGGCCGCCGAGGCCGACGCCGAGGTGGTGTCGATGCAGCGCGGCGGCGCCAGCAAGGACACTTGGGTGTTGGGCGAGCAGGCGCCCGGTGGAGAACAATGGACGGCCCAGCGAACCGTAGGCGTCCACGACCTGGTTCGACGCGATCCGTACCTGCCTTCGCGGGTGGTGGAAAACCTGTTCTGGTTCGGCCGTTACTGCGAACGCTGCGACGACAGCGCGCGGTTGCTGCGGATCATGCTGGGGCGTTATGTCGATGGCGATGACCCGCAGGCCCTGCAGTCGGCGGTGTCCCTGGGCGAAAGCCTGATGCTGCTGCCTGAGGAGGGCGAGCTGCACGAGCGTTTGCTGGCGGCGCTGTTGGGGGACGACTGGTCGTTCAGCCTGCGCTCCAACCTGCAGCGCTTGCAGTGGGCGGCGTCGCAGGTTCGCGGCAAGCTGTCCCGGGAGAACTGGCAGGCGCTGGTGGAGTTGCAACGCGAAGCGATGGAGCTGGAAACCGAGGAGCCGGATTTCGGTGAGTTGCTGGATTTCCTCAATCGGCTAGTGATGTCCCTGGCGGCGTTGTCCGGATTTGCCTTGGACGACATGACCCGCGACGAGGGCTGGCGCTTCTTGATGATTGGCCGGCGCCTGGAACGCTTGCAGTTCCTCAGCAGCAGCCTGGCGGCGTTTTTGCGTAGCGATGCGGTGTTCGACCAGGCTGGGCTTGAGTGGTTGCTGGAACTGGGCAACAGCAGCATCACCTACCGTTCGCGCTACCTGGCGGTGGCGCAACTGATCCCGGTGCTGGACCTGTTGGTGCTGGACGAACAGAACCCCCACGCGGTGCTTTTCCAGTTAAAGCTGGTGGCCCGCACGCTCAAACGCCTGAACGACGATTTTGGCGCACCGAAGGAAACGGCCTTGCCAGAATTGGTGACGCGTCTTTCTCGCTTTGACTTGCGTTGCCTGGAAAATCCCCTGTTTGGTGAGGCCAGCCTGCGCGCAGCACTTGATGGGCTGGCCGAACTGTTGCAGGAAGTGGCCGATGTCGGTGGCCAGGTGTCCGATCGCCTGGCCTTGCGTCATTTCGCCCACGTCGATGACGTCAGCCAACGCACGGTGTCCGTCTGATGAGCGCTCGTTACCAGATCCTCCACGACACCCATTACCACTACGACAGCCCGGTGTCCCTGGCCCAGCAGCTTGCCCATCTGTGGCCGCGCGCCTGTGACTGGCAGCGTTGCACCGAACAGCAGTTGCTGATCAGCCCGGAGCCGACGACTCGTCGCGATGAGCTGGACGTGTTCGGCAACCCGCTGACCCGCCTGGCCTTCGAACGCCCCCACGACGAGCTGCTGGTCAATGCTCGCCTGAGCGTCGAGGTGCTGTCTCGCCCCGCGCTGGACTTCAACCTGTCCCCGGCCTGGGAGTCGACCCGCAACGCGCTGACCTACAGCGGCCGGCCCCTGGCGGCGCCATTGCTGGAAGCGTGCCGTTTTCGTTTCGAGTCACCGTATGTGCACCTCAAGCGCAGCTTCGTCGAGTTTTCCGAAAGCTGCTTCCCGCCGGGGCGACCCTTGATGGTGGGCGTGCGGGCGCTGATGGAAAAGATTTTCGAGGAGTTCACCTTCGATGCCGAGGCGACCCAGGTGGCCACGCCGCTGGTGGAGGTGCTGGAGCGGCGGCGGGGCGTGTGCCAGGACTTCGCCCACTTGATGCTGGCCTGCGTGCGCTCGCGCGGGCTGGCGGCGCGTTACGTCAGCGGCTACCTGCTGACCCAGCCGCCACCCGGCCAACCCCGGCTGATTGGCGCCGATGCGTCCCATGCCTGGGTCTCGGTGTATTGCCCGGTGGTGGGTTGGGTGGACTTCGACCCGACCAACAACGTCCAGCCGGCCCTGGAACACATCACCCTGGCCTGGGGCCGGGATTTTTCCGATGTGTCGCCGTTGCGGGGGGTGATCCTGGGGGGCGGCAATCATGATCCCGAGGTGCGGGTGACGGTGATGCCGCTGGAGTCATGAGCGCTGTGTGGAAAATGTGGGAGCGAGCCTGTGGGAGCCGAGCTTGCTCGCGATGAACGATGACGCGGTTTTGCAGTTGAACCGCTGGGATTGTGAGGGCCGGCAGCGAGGCTGCCGGCCCTGGACACAGAACCGGGGGGCCGGATCGGATCATCGGGCCCTGGGGGTATCAGGCGTCGGGCGCCTGATCTTTCGGTGCATCAACATCATCTTCTGCCGCCACTTCGCCTTCGGTATCCGGGCTCAGTGCGGTTTCTTCTTCAGCTGTGGCTTTCTTGCGCTGCAGCTTTTCCTCTTTCTTCTGCTCCTTGGCCAAGTCTCTTTGACGTTTGGCGAAGGAATAATTGGGTTTGGCCATGGGCGATCCTCTGGGGTCGAAGGTGAGGTTGAGCGGCGCATATTCTGCCCTGTATCGGGGCCGAGCCGTTAGCTGGGTTTTTGCTCGGCCCACTTTGGCTGCACTGACGGTTGCCATTCGTCCAGCGCATCGAGCAGGTTCTGCGCTGATTCGCTCACTTGCAGCATGTCACGATGGGGCGCGCGGACGAAGCCTTCGCCGACGATATGATCGAGAAAAGCGGTGAGCTTGCTGTAGAAGCCGTTCACTTCCAGCAGCCCCAGCGGTTTGCCGTGGTAGCCGAGCTGGCCCCAGGTCCAGACCTCGAACAACTCTTCCAGCGTGCCGAGGCCGCCGGGCAGGGCGATGAAGGCATCGCTGAGTTCAGCCATGCGCGCCTTGCGGGCGTGCATGCCGTCCACCACTTCCAGGCGGGTCAGGCCGCTGTGGCCGATCTCCTTGTCCTTGAGGCTTTGCGGGATGATGCCGATGACCTCGCCGCCGGCGGCCAGGGCCGCGTCGGCGACGATACCCATCAGGCCGACGGCACCGCCGCCGTAGACCAGGGTCAATTTTCGTTCCGCCAATGCCCGGCCCAGGGCCTGCGCGGCTTCACGATACGCTGGATCGGTGCCGGTGCTGGCGCCGCAAAATACACAAACAGACGCGATGGACATGCTTTACTCCATGATCAGTAACCGACCCAGAGTAAAGCCTGGCCTTGGTGGCGCAAAGCGATTAAACCTCGCGTTGGGGTTTTTCGTAGGTGCCACTGGCGCCGCAGGCGTAGGCGGCGAGCAAGCTGCATAACAGGCTGTTGACGTTCATGATGGGCGTTCCCGAGAGGTGGTGAGGCTGATCATAGAGCTGTGTCCTCCCTCTGGCTGGTTGATTGTGTCCATCAGGCTGATAGCCTTAAGTTGTATACAATCTTTGATTCAGGTCATAGGAACTTGTCTGAAATTCAGGCAGTCTTCCCCTTTGACGGATTTTTGTTAACCATGCCTTGGAGATTCACGATGTTTGCCAAACTTGTTGCAGTATCCCTGTTGACGCTGGCCAGCAGCCAACTGATGGCAGCGGAGTGCAAGACCACCATCGACTCGACCGACCAGATGTCCTTCAACACCAAGGCCATCGAGATCGACAAGAGCTGCAAGACGTTCACCGTTGAGCTGACGCATTCGGGCAGCTTGCCGAAAAACGTCATGGGCCATAACTGGGTGCTGAGCAAAGAGGCTGACATGCAGCCGATCGCCACCGATGGCGTGGGCGCTGGCATCGACAAGAACTACCTGAAAGAAGGTGATACTCGCATCATCGCCCACACCAAGGTCATTGGCGCCGGGGAAAAAGACTCGGTGACCTTCGACGTGTCTAAACTGGCTGCCGGTGAGGCATACGGTTTCTTCTGCTCGTTCCCGGGCCACATCTCGATGATGAAAGGCACCGTTACCCTGAAGTAATCAGCTTCAGGCACAAAAAAGCGGCGCTTCTTTCAGAAATGGGAAGTGCCGTTTTTTTTGGGTTTTTCGGTGTCTGGTTGTTTTGGTGTGTATATCCGTTATTTAGGTAACGGCTACTTATGGTTCCGCTCTTACAGCGGGTCACTTTCGAAAAGCGCGAAAGTAACCAAAGCGCTCCTGCCCCACCACTTGGTGCCTCGCCTAGGCTCGGCATGCCTGAACGAAGGCATTGCTCCGTGGGCCGCCGCGAAGGGCCATCCATGGCCCAGCGCGGCTAACCCGGCATCCATGCCGGGTTGCCCACTGCGCAATACCTTCGTTCAGCCATCGTGGTTAACGGGGCGCCCGAGATCAACGTCCTCCACGAGGCGGCCTAGTAGCCGACCTGGCTCTTGCGGTCGTACACCCATTAGATCTGTGGGAGCAAAGCTTGCTCGCGATGACGGTGTCCCAGTCAATGAAGATGTTGGATGTGCCGGCCTCTTCGCGAGCAGGCTCGCTCCCACAGGGGGCTCTGGATGCACATAAATATTGTGTCTACGGAAGATCCAGTGTGGGAGCGAGCTTGCTCGCGATAGCGGTGGCTCAGCCACACAGATGCCGGCATGAGCCCCGCTCTTGCTCTTGCTCTTGCTCTTGTTTTGGATCTTGATCTGGACGCCCCGTTAAACCACGCTGGCCGAACGCAGGCATTGCGCAGTGGGCATCCCGGCATGGATGCCGGGATAGCCGCGCTGGGCCATGGATGGCCCTTCGCGGCGGGCCCACGGAGCAATGCCTTCGTTCGGGCACACCGAGCCTAGGCGAGGTGCCGAGTGGTGGGGCAAAGCGTTTTTGGTTACTTTTGGCGCTCTTCCAAAAGTGACCCGCTGTAAGAGCGGAACCGCCAGCAGCCGTTACCGCAGCAACGGATATACACACCAAACCACGCCTCTCTACATTCAACATCAATGCAAGCTGACACACCGCTATCGCGAGCAAGCTCGCTCCCACAGTGATTACCCGTTACGGGGCATAAGGCATCACCCGCTTGTGCTCAGTCTTGCGATAGGTCTCGCAAATGATCCTGAACGCCTCGTCCCGCACAGGCTCGCCGTGCAGGAACGCATCGATCTCGGCATAGGTCACACCGTGGGAGGCTTCGTCCGGCTTGCCTGGGGACAGGTCCTCAAGGTCGGCGGTGGGGATTTTTTCCACCAGCGACTCCGGCGCGCCAAAGTCACGGGCGATGGCCCGGACCTGGTTTTTCACCAAGCCACTCAACGGCGCCAGGTCGCAGGCGCCATCACCGAACTTGGTGAAGAAACCCATCACCGCTTCGGCGGCATGGTCGGTGCCGATCACCAGGCCGTGCTCGGTGCCCGCGATGGTGTATTGCGCCACCATGCGCATCCGCGCCTTGGTATTGCCCAGCACGAAATCCCGCGAGACCGCTGCCTTGCCTTCGAATGCCGCGACTTGATCGGCCAAGGCCTTGACCGCCGGGCCGATGTTGACGGTATGGCGCTCGTCCGGGTCGATGAAGTCCACGCAGGCTTGGGCTTCATGTTCGTCGAACTGGGTTTCGTACGGCAGGCGCACGGCGATGAACTTGTAGGCGGCGTTACCGGTTTTCTCCCGCAGTTCGCGCATGGCACGTTGGGCCAGCAGCCCGGCGGTCAACGAATCGACGCCACCGCTGATGCCCAGCACGAGCGACTTGAGGCCGGAGTTGACCAGGCAATCCTGGATAAAGCCCACCCGCCGGGCGATTTCGGCCTTGAGGGCGGCGTCATCGGCGAACGGCGGCTGGACCTTGAGCTGTTCAGCAATCTCACGCTGTACGGCTTGCATGAATTCACTCCTTGCTTGATGTGTCAGAAAGGGCGGCAGGTACTTGGAAAACATGTCGCATGTAGGCGACGAAATTCGGGTCTTTGCAGTGGGTCTTGCCGGGCTCGTCTGAAATCTTGGCCACGGGTTGCCCGTCACAGCTGATCATTTTAAGCACGATGCTCATCGGCTCTACACCTGGAATGTCACACGTCAGGTTGGTGCCAATACCGAAGCTGACATTAATGCGACCACGCAATGCCCGAAAAATCTCCAGGCATTTGGGCAATGTCAGGCTATCGGAGAACACCAGGGTCTTGCTCATCGGGTCGATGCCGAGCTTGTGGTAGTGGGCAATGGCTTTTTCGGCCCAGATCACCGGGTCGCCCGAGTCATGGCGCAAACCGTCGAACAGCTTGGCGAAGAACAGATCGAAATCCTTGAGGAAGGCGTCCATGGTGATGCAATCGGTCAGGGCGATCCCCAGCAGGCCTCGGTACTCGCGCACCCAGCAATCGAGGGCAGCGATCTGGCTGTCGATCAGCCGCGGGCCCAGTTGCTGGTGGGCCATGATCCACTCGTGGGCCATGGTGCCCAGGGGCTTCATGTCCAGTTCCCGGGACAGGTGCACGTTACTGGTGCCGACGAAACGCCCCGGAAAATCGTGCTTGAGCACGTTGACCACTTCTTCCTGGACACGGAAGGAAAACCGACGACGGGTGCCGAAGTCCGCGACTTGCAGTTCGGACAGTTCTTCGGCGCTGGCGTTGGCGCTCAGCCAGTCGAACTTGCGATAAAGCTGTTCCCGCGTCTGTTCCAGCACGATTTCACGATAGCGATAACGATTGCGCACCTCGCTGACGATGGCCAGCAGCGGCACTTCGAACAGAATGACGTGCAGCCACGGCCCGCGCAGGCGGATGAACAGCTCGCCGTTTTCGATACCGGTGTGCACGTAGCGCAGGTTGAAGCGAAACAGGCCCAGGAAGCGCAGGAAGTCCGGCTTCAGAAAGCTGATGCGCTCCAGGAAACCCAACTGGTCGGCGCTCAGGCTCAACTCGGCCAGGCGCTCGATCTGAAAGCGGATCTCCGCCAGGTACGGGCGCAGGTCTTCGCTGTTGCGGCAGCGAAATTCCCATTCGACTTCGACGTTGGGGTAGTTGTGCAACACCGCCTGCATCATCGTCAGTTTGTAGAAGTCGGTGTCGAGCAGGTTCTGCACGATACGATCGGCAAATACGCTCTCGCTCATAGGGTTCTCCAGACAGGCCGCAGCCGTGGGCAGCGAGGTTCGGCGGTTTGTAGTGAAAGGGCTAGTGGCGCATAACCGTGGTGGGTATTGCCAGTGTTTTGTGTTGGCTGCCGCTATTGCGGTGCATCCGGGTTGTCGATCTGCTCCAGCATCCACTCCACGAAAAGCCGCACCTTGGGCACTTCCGCCGAATGTTCCGGATAGGCCAGGTAATAGGCGTTGGTGCTGGGCATCGCGTGTTGCCAGGGGATGACCAGTTTGCCGTCGGCCAGTTCTTCTTCCACCAGAAACCGCGGCAGCAGGGCGACGCCGCAGCCGACCTGGGCTGCGCGGATGCACATGTAGAACGTTTCGAAACGCGGCCCGTGGTAGCTATGTTCGGTGTGGTAGCCCTGGTGGTCGAACCAGTCGTGCCAGGCCTGGGGCCGCGAGGCGTTTTGCAGCAGCACCAGCTCGGCCAGTTGGGTCGGGTCGGTGAAGGGCTGGTCAGGCAGGCTGCCGGGCGCGCAGACCGGTACCAGTTCTTCGCCAAACAGCTTCAGGGATTCGGTGCCAGGTCGCGAGCCTTGGCCGAAATAGAACGCCAGGTCGCTGCGCCCTTGCAGCAAGTCGTCGGCCTCCTGCTCGCTGCACAGGTCCAGGTGAATCTTCGGATGCCGCAATCGCCAACCCTTCAAGCGTGGGACCAACCAGCGAGCGCCGAAGGTCGGAGGCGTGGAAACGCGCAGGACTTCGGTGTCGCCGCCGTAGGAGCGCAGGTAATGGGTAGACATTTCCACCTGCGTGAGGATTTTTCGCACTTCCCCCAGGTACAAATCACCGGCAGGCGTCAGCTGCAAGCGTCGGCGCACGCGCCGGAACAGCAAGTGCTGCAGCAACTCCTCCAGTTGCGCGACTTGTTTGCTGACGGCGCTCTGGGTCAGGTTCAGCTCTTCGGCGGCACGGGTGAAGCTCAGGTGGCGGGTCACCGCTTCGAAGCATTGCAGCGCCGTGATCGACGGCAAATAGCGTTTATTGAGCATATGAGGCCTTATTTCTTGTGGCTCTGCTTATCCGGTCATGGCCAGCATGAATAAACGGAATGATATCTCGCTTAAAGGTCGTTTGTTGGCAAGTCTCGAGCCAGCTACAACTACAGGTCTGATCAGTCGCATTCGTCCGGCTGCCACTCATTTGTCTTTCGTGTGAGGAAATTTCCATGGTTGCTGCATTGCTTGATCGCTTGGGCGTCGACTCGGCCCTGTACCAGAACGGCACACAACCGGTGCATTCGCCCATTGATGGCAGCCGGATCGGCGCTGTGAACTGGGAAGGCGCGGCTGAAGTCGAGCAGCAGGTCAGCCGTGCCGAACACGCCTTCGACCTGTGGCGCCAGGTGCCGGCGCCGCGTCGCGGCGAGCTGGTGCGTCAATTTGGCGACCTGTTGCGTGAATACAAGGCCGACCTTGGCGAACTGGTGTCGTGGGAAGCCGGCAAGATCACCCAGGAAGGCCTGGGTGAAGTGCAAGAGATGATCGACATCTGCGACTTCGCCGTCGGCCTGTCCCGCCAGCTGTACGGCCTGACCATCGCCTCCGAGCGTCCGGGCCACCACATGCGTGAGTCCTGGCATCCGCTGGGCGTGGTCGGGGTGATCAGTGCCTTCAATTTCCCGGTGGCGGTCTGGGCCTGGAACACCACGCTGGCTCTGGTGTGCGGCAACGCGGTGATCTGGAAACCGTCGGAAAAGACCCCGCTCACCGCCCTGGCGTGCCAGGCGCTGTTCGAGCGCGTGCTGAAGAATTTCAGCGACGCCCCCCCATACCTGAGCCAGGTGATCATCGGCGGTCGCGATGCCGGTGAAGCGCTGGTGGATGACCCGCGTGTGGCGTTGATCAGCGCCACTGGCAGCACCCGCATGGGCCGTGAAGTGGCACCGAAAGTCGCCGCGCGTTTCGCCCGCAGCATTCTGGAACTGGGCGGCAACAACGCCATGATCCTGGCACCGAGCGCCGACCTGGACATGGCCGTACGCGCCATCCTGTTCAGCGCCGTCGGCACCGCCGGCCAGCGTTGCACCACCCTGCGCCGGCTGATTGCCCATGAATCGGTGAAGGAAGAAATCGTCACCCGCCTCAAGGCCGCCTATTCGAAAGTGCGGATCGGCCATCCGCTGGAAGGCAACCTGGTCGGGCCGCTGATCGACAAGCACAGCTTCGACAACATGCAGGATGCGCTGGAGCAGGCCTTGAGCGAAGGCGGGCGCGTGTTTGGGGGCAAGCGCCAGCTTGAAGACCAGTTCCCGAATGCCTATTACGTCTCGCCGGCCATCGTCGAGATGCCCGAGCAGAGCGATGTGGTGCGCCACGAAACCTTCGCGCCGATTCTGTACGTGGTCGGCTACAAGGACTTTGCCGAGGCCTTGCAGCTGAACAATTCCGTGCCCCAGGGCCTGTCGTCCTGCATCTTCACCACCGACGTGCGTGAAGCCGAGCAATTCATGTCGGCCGTGGGCAGCGACTGCGGCATCGCCAACGTCAACATTGGCCCGAGCGGTGCCGAGATCGGCGGCGCATTCGGTGGCGAAAAAGAAACCGGCGGCGGTCGCGAATCCGGCTCCGACGCCTGGCGCGGCTACATGCGCCGCCAGACCAACACCGTGAACTACTCGCTGGAGCTGCCGTTGGCGCAGGGGATTACCTTCGACTGAGGTCGAGTCAACGGAAATCCCCTGTGGGAGCGAGCTTGCTCGCGATAGCGTCGAATCAGCCGACATCAATATCGGTAGATAAACCGCCATCGCGAGCAAGCTCGCTCCCACAAATGAAATGGTGTGGTGGTTGGGTTTCTTTTTCGGAGTCTGGCAATGCCGTTACGCGAAGAGTGTCTGTGGGAAAAACTGACGCCGCAAAGGCCTGAAAACAGCGCGCTCACCGGCGAAGTCACGGCCGACGTCTGCGTGATCGGCGCGGGCTTTACCGGGCTGTCGGCGGCGGTGCATTTGCTCGAACAAGGCAAGCGCGTGGTTGTGCTGGAAGCTCATCGGGCCGGGCATGGTGGATCGGGGCGTAACGTCGGGTTGGTCAATGCCGGCCTGTGGATCCCTCCGGATGACATCGAGGCCGGATTCGGCGAGGCGGTGGGCAGCCAGCTCAACCGCATGCTGGGGGCTGCGCCGGCCCTGGTGTTCAGCCTCATCGATAAATACAACATCGATTGCCAACTGCGCCGCGAAGGCACCCTGCACATGGCCCATAACGCCCGGGGCGAGGCCGACCTGCGCAGTCGCGAAGCGCAATGGAAGCGCCGCGGTGCCCCGGTGGAATTACTCACCGGCCAGGCCTGTGTCGATGCCACCGGCACGTCGAAAATCGCCGCGGCGCTGCTCGACCGTCGCGCCGGCACGCTCAATCCGATGGCCTATACCAGCGGGTTGGCCAAGGCGGCCATCGACCTTGGCGGCCAGTTATTCGACCACTCGCCGGTGACGCGCCTGGAACGCCAAGGCCAGCGCTGGTCGGTGCAGACTGCCCAGGGTTCGGTGCTGGCCGAGCAGGTGGTGATCGCCTCCAACGCCTACACCGAGGGCGACTGGACCGAACTGCGGCGCAATTTCTTCCCCGGTTATTACTATCAGGTCGCCTCGGTCCCGCTGACCGACGAGGCCGCCCGACGCATTCTGCCGGGCGGGCAGGGCTCATGGGATACCCGCCAGGTGTTGAGCAGCATCCGCCGGGACAAGGGCGGCCGTTTGCTGCTGGGCAGCCTGGGCAACGGCAACCGCAAGCCGACCTGGTTCCTCAAGGCTTGGGCCGACCGGGTGCAGCAGCACTATTTTCCTTACCTCAAGTCGGTGGAATGGGAGTGCACCTGGACCGGTTGCATTGCCTTTACCCCCGATCACTTGATGCGCCTGTTCGAACCGGCTCCCGGGCTGGTGGCCGTTACCGGCTACAACGGCCGGGGCGTGACCACCGGCACGGTGGTCGGCAAGGCGTTCGCCGATTACCTGTGTCACGGTAATGCCCAGGCCCTGCCGATCCCATTCGCACCCATGCAGCCACTGGCCGGGGTGGGGTTGCGCAGTTGCCTGTATGAGGCGGGTTTTTCGCTGTATCACGCGGGCCAGTGCCTGCGGATCGTCATTTGAGTGTTGAAAATTGTTGCTGGAACCCGCGTTTTCCGGCGTAGCGTCTAGCCTGTTATGGTGCGGGTTGTAGCAATCGCGCACCGACAGTGTGCAGTTCGGTGACGTGGGTTGTTACACAGTGGTTGCACGCCGTTTCGCGCGATGGTTGCAATGATGGCTCATGGAGGGTTTCACCCATTTAAATAAAAGGTTGCACCTTGCGCGGTTTAGACGGTTGCACGCCCCATGAAAAAGGGCCCGAAACAGTCGAAATAACAATAAAACAGCGACTTTTTTCAGAATAAAAAACCGATGGCACGGCACTTGCTCTGAGCTTCTCAGTGAAATGAAGTCGCAGTGCCAACTAAAAAAAACCTTGGAGCACCACCTCATGTCCCAGACGTTTTACAAGAAAGGTTTCCTGGCCCTCGCAGTGGCAACTGCGCTGGGTGTTTCTGCGTTTGCTCAAGCTGATGTGAAATTTGGTGTGGCGGGGCCGATGACCGGCGCCAACGCTGCATTTGGCGAGCAGTACATGAAGGGTGCCCAGGCGGCAGCCGATGCCATCAACAAGGCAGGTGGCGTCAACGGTGAGAAGATCGTACTGGTCGCTGGCGACGACGCCTGCGAACCCAAACAGGCCGTGGCCGTGGCCAACCGCCTTGTTGACCAGGACAAGGTGATCGGCGTGGTCGGGCACTTCTGCTCGTCCAACACCATCCCAGCCTCGGAGGTCTACGACGAAGCCGGCATCATCGCCATTACCCCGGGCTCCACCAACCCGGCAGTCACCGAGCGCGGCTTGGGCGCGATGTTCCGCATGTGCGGTCGTGACGACCAACAAGGCATCGTGGCGGGCGACTACATCGTCGACGTGCTCAAGGGCAAGAAAGTGGCTGTGCTGCACGACAAGGACACCTACGGCCAAGGCCTGGCGGATGCCACCAAGGCACAACTGGCCAAGCGTGGCGTGAACGCGGTGCTGTACGAAGGCCTGACCCGCGGCGAGAAAGACTTCAGTGCCGTGGTGACCAAGATCCGTTCGGCCGGTGCCGACGTGGTTTATTTCGGTGGCCTGCACCCGGAAGCCGGTCCGCTGGTTCGCCAGTTGCGTGAGCAAGGGCTCAAGGACGTGAAGTTCATGTCCGACGATGGCATTGTCACCGACGAACTGGTCACCACCGCTGGCGGCGCGCAATACGTCGATGGTGTGTACATGACCTTCGGCGCCGACCCGCGCCTGCTGCCAGACAGCAAGGCCGTGGTTGAAGAGTTCCGCAAGAACGGCACCGAGCCTGAAGGCTACACCCTGTACGCCTACGCTTCGGTCCAGGCCCTGGCCGCCGGTTTCAATGGTGCCAAGTCCAATAAGGGCGAAGACGCGGCCAAGTGGCTCAAGGCCAACTCGGTCCAGACCGTAATGGGCAAGAAGGAATGGGACACCAAGGGTGACTTGAAAGTCTCCGACTACGTGGTTTACCAGTGGGACAAGGACGGCAAATACCACCAGTTGGAAAAACAGAAGTAAGGGCTGAAGCGACCGTTTACGTCTCCTTGGGAGCCGGGCAAGCCCTGGTTTCCAAGGCCACGTCGACGGTCCTGCCTGACACTGCTCCGACGTAAATCTGTATTTTCCTTAGAAGAACCGCACACCCCTGGGTGTGCAGGTTCTCACTGCGTGAGATTGCGTTATGGATGGTATTTTCCTGCAGCAACTGATCAATGGCCTGACCCTCGGGTCGGTCTATGGTCTGATCGCCATCGGCTACACAATGGTCTATGGCATCATCGGCATGATCAACTTCGCCCACGGCGAGGTTTACATGATTTCCGCTTACCTCGCGGCAATCAGTCTGGCTCTGCTGGCTTACTTCGGTATTGAATCCTTTCCGCTTATGATCCTCGGCACCCTCGTGTTCACGGTCGTGGTCACCGGGGTATATGGCTGGGTCATCGAACGCGTCGCCTACAAACCCCTGCGCAACTCGACCCGCCTGGCACCGCTGATCAGTGCCATCGGCATCTCGCTGATCCTGCAGAACTACGCACAGATCAGCCAGGGCGCCCGCCAACAGGGTGTCCCGACACTGCTCGAAGGCGCCATGCGCGTCGACATCGGCAGCGGTTTCGTCCAGCTCACCTACACCAAGATTTTCATTCTGATTGCCGCGTTCGCCGGGATGGCCTTGCTGACCTACATCATCAAGTACACCAAGCTCGGACGCATGTGCCGCGCCACCCAGCAAGACCGCAAGATGGCGTCGATCCTGGGGATCAACACCGACCGGGTGATTTCCTACGTGTTCATCATCGGTGCGGCCATGGCGGCCCTGGCCGGCGTGCTGATCACCATGAACTACGGCACGTTCGACTTCTATGCCGGCTTCATCATCGGCATCAAGGCGTTCACCGCGGCGGTACTCGGCGGCATTGGCTCCCTGCCTGGGGCGATGCTCGGCGGGATCATCCTCGGCATTTCCGAGTCGCTGTTCTCCGGTCTGATCAACTCTGACTACAAAGACGTGTTCAGTTTCTCGCTGCTGGTGCTGATTCTGATTTTCCGTCCCCAAGGCCTGCTGGGTCGCCCACTCGTGGCGAAGGTATAAGTATGTCTGCTGCCAATAAACCGCTTGATATCAAAAAGAGCGTCATCGACGCGATCCTGGCCGGCCTGATCTCGCTGATCGTGTTCGGGCCGATCGTCGGCGTGGTGCTCGACGGCTACAGCTTCAACCTGCAACCGGCCCGCGTCGGCTGGCTGGTGGCGATCGTGATGATCGGGCGCTTTGCCTTGAGCCTGTTCCTGCAAACCCCCAAGGGGCTGAAGATTCTCCAGGGGTTCGAGAGCACCGGCTCCGGTGTGCATGTGCTGCCGCCCGACTACAAGTCGCGCCTGCGCTGGATCATCCCGGCGTTGATCGTGATTGCCATCGTGTTTCCGTTCTTCGCCAACAAATACGTACTCACGGTGGTCATCCTCGGGCTGATCTATGTGCTGTTGGGCCTGGGCCTGAACATCGTGGTCGGCCTGGCGGGGTTGCTCGACCTGGGTTACGTGGCGTTCTACGCCATCGGTGCCTATGGCCTGGCGCTGGGCTATCAATACCTGGGGCTGGGGTTCTGGACGGTACTGCCACTGGCGGCCATCGCGGCGGCGATGGCGGGGTGCATATTGGGTTTCCCGGTGTTGCGAATGCACGGTGACTACCTGGCCATCGTGACTCTGGGTTTTGGCGAGATCATTCGCTTGATACTCAACAACTGGCTGTCGTTCACCGGCGGGCCGAATGGCATGCCCGTGCCGTCGCCTACCTTTTTCGGCCTGGAGTTTGGTCGAAGAGCGAAAGATGGCGGGGTGCCCTTCCATGAGTTCTTCGGTATCGATTACAACCCGAACCTGAAATTCCTGTTCATCTACATCGTGCTGTTCATCGTTGTACTGCTGGTGCTCTATATCAAGCATCGCCTGACCCGCATGCCAGTCGGGCGTGCCTGGGAAGCCTTGCGCGAGGATGAAATCGCCTGCCGCTCCATGGGCCTGAACCATGTGCTGGTCAAGCTCTCGGCCTTCACCATTGGCGCCTCCACGGCGGGCCTGGCAGGGGTGTTCTTTGCCAGTTACCAGGGCTTCGTCAACCCGTCTTCGTTCACCTTCTTCGAGTCGGCGCTGATCCTGGCCATCGTGGTGCTGGGCGGCATGGGCTCGACGGTCGGCGTGGTGATTGCCGCGTTCGTGCTCACCGTGGCGCCGGAGCTGCTGCGCAGCTTCTCTGAATACCGGGTGTTGCTGTTCGGCGTATTGATGGTGTTGATGATGATCTGGCGTCCACGCGGCCTGATCCGTATCAGCCGTACCGGGGTGACGCCGCGCAAGGGGGTAGCGCCATGAGCGAAGTCGTACTCAAAGTTGAAAACCTGATGATGCAGTTCGGTGGCATCAGGGCCCTCAGCGATGTCAGCCTGCAAGTCAAACGCAACTCGATCTTTGCCCTGATCGGCCCCAATGGTGCGGGCAAGACCACGGTGTTCAACTGCCTGACCGGTTTCTACAAGGCTTCGGGCGGGAAGATCGAGCTCAACGTGCGTGGCGAGCAAACCAACGTCATCAAGCTGTTGGGCGAGGCGTTTCGCCCGACTGATTTCGTGTCGCCGAAAGCCTTCGCCAGCCGGCTGTACTACAAGATGTTCGGCGGCACTCACCTGGTGAACCGCGCCGGTCTGGCGCGCACCTTCCAGAACATTCGCCTGTTCAAGGAAATGTCGGTGCTGGAAAACCTGCTGGTGGCCCAGCACATGTGGGTCAACCGCAGCATGGTGGCGGGGATCCTCAACACCAAGGGCTACCGCAAGGCCGAAAGCGACGCCTTGGACCATGCCTTCTATTGGCTGGAAGTAGTGGACCTGGTGGATTGCGCCAACCGCCTGGCGGGCGAGCTTTCCTATGGTCAGCAACGGCGCCTGGAAATCGCCCGGGCCATGTGCACGCGCCCGCAGATCATCTGCCTCGACGAACCGGCCGCCGGCCTCAACCCTCAGGAAACCGAAGCGCTGAGTGCGATGATCCGGCTGCTGCGCGACGAGCATGATCTGACCGTGGTGCTGATCGAACACGACATGGGCATGGTAATGAGCATTTCCGACCACATCGTGGTGCTGGACCACGGCAACGTGATCGCCGAGGGCGGTCCCGAGGCGATTCGCAACGATCCGAAGGTGATCGCGGCCTACCTGGGTGCCGATGAAGAGGAACTGGTATGAGTGGACCTATCCTCGAGCTCAAGGAGCTGGACGTGTTCTACGGGCCGATCCAGGCCCTGAAAAAAGTCTCGATGCACATTGGCGAAGGTGAAACGGTGAGCCTGATCGGCTCCAACGGTGCCGGCAAGTCCACGTTGCTGATGTCGATCTTCGGCCAGCCGCGTGCAGCAGGCGGGCAGATCATCTATCAGGGTGTGGACATCACCCACAAGTCGTCGCACTACATTGCCTCCAACGGCATCGCGCAGTCGCCGGAAGGGCGGCGGGTATTCCCGGACATGACCGTCGAGGAGAACCTGCTGATGGGCACCATTCCCATCGGTGACAAGTACGCCAGCGAAGACATGCAGCGCATGTTCGAGCTGTTTCCACGGCTCAAGGAGCGCCGCAACCAGCGGGCCATGACCATGTCCGGGGGCGAGCAGCAAATGCTCGCCATCGCCCGGGCATTGATGAGCCGGCCAAAGTTGTTGCTGCTTGATGAGCCGAGCCTGGGGCTGGCGCCAATCGTGGTGAAACAGATCTTCGCCACCTTGCGTGAGCTGGCGTCCACCGGGATGACCATCTTCCTGGTGGAACAGAACGCCAACCACGCCCTCAAGCTCTCGGACCGGGCCTATGTGATGGTCAACGGCGAAATCCGCCTGACCGGCACGGGCAAGGAGCTGCTTGCCAACGAGGAGGTGCGCAACGCGTACCTGGGCGGGCATTGAGGCGGCGGTTGCAATGAAAAAAACCGGCGAGTGATCGCCGGTTTTTTTATCCCTCCAAAACACCACCAACCCCTGTGGGAGCGAGCTTGCTCGCGAAAGCGGTGGGTCAGTCGACACGCCATGTGTCTGATACACCGCCTTCGCGAGCAAGCTCGCTCCCACAGGTTTTTTATGCGTTTTTGCAATTGTGGACAACAATCCTGAGCCCCTGCGAAACCGCGACATAAAGTCGCCGCAAACAGTTGTTTTGTCACGGTTTTGACTTGTCCCCGTTTGCTGTGGAGCTGGCTGTGGGTAACGTGGGAGTAGCTGGCTGCAAGCCTTTGAATACGTGGCTTGCAGGGCTGTGATCGTTTTTTGATCAGGCGTTTTTAGTCAAGCGGGAGTGGCTGTTGTCAACACTTTTATGCACGCTGCAATGGGCTCGAAAGTCGATGGACAAGGCTGTGGATAAGTCTGTGGTTAAACTCTGGAAAGACTGCGCTGAGCACCGTCGTTACTGGCTTGGAGCCATCGCCCATCTCGCATTGGCTTATAGCAGATAACTTGCGCTGCACAACCTCACTTGCAGGGTCAAGCGAAAAAATTTTCCAAATACCCCGCAAAGCCTTATGCACAGCGGCTTGCGGGTTTTGCACTTGCCCCCGATTACTGTGGACGTGCCTGTGGATAAGGTGCGGGCAACCGGCTGCGGCCCTTGTTTGACAAGGCCTGGCGTTGATTGGTTGTTTTATGAGCAGTCGTTGGGCAAAAGCCGTGTGCAAGCCTTGCCCCTACCGTGCCAGGGCGGGCATGCTGTGGGCCGATTTCCATTTAATGGCTGTTGAAGTTCAAACAAGGAGAACACGATGTCTGACACCCTGTTTATTACCGGCGCGACGTCCGGTTTTGGTGAAGCCTGTGCCCGTCGTTTTGCCGAGGCGGGTTGGAAACTGGTGCTGACCGGTCGTCGTGAAGAACGCCTCAATGCCCTCTGTGCCGAGCTGTCGAAGCAGACTGAAGTCCATGGCCTGGTATTGGATGTGCGTGATCGCAAGGCCATGGAAGAGGCCATCGCCAACCTGCCGCCATCCTTCGCCAAGTTGCGCGGGCTGATCAACAACGCCGGCCTGGCCCTGGGCGTCGACCCGGCACCCAAGTGCGACCTCGATGACTGGGACACCATGGTCGACACCAATGTGAAAGGGCTGCTCTACAGCACTCGCCTGCTGTTGCCGCGCCTGATCGCCCACGGCCGTGGGGCCGGGATCGTCAACCTGGGCTCCATCGCCGGCAACTACCCGTACCCGGGCAGCCACGTGTATGGCGCGAGCAAGGCGTTCGTCAAACAGTTCTCCCTGAACCTGCGTTGCGACCTGCAAGGCACGGGCGTGCGGGTGAGCAATATTGAGCCGGGCCTGTGCGAGAGCGAGTTTTCCCTGGTGCGCTTCGGTGGCGACCAGGAGCGCTACAACGCGACCTACGCCGGCGCCGAGCCGATCCAGCCACAGGACATCGCCGATACGATTTTCTGGGTGCTCAATGCGCCAGCGCACATCAACATCAACAGCCTGGAGCTGATGCCGGTGAGCCAGACCTGGGCCGGTTTCGCCATTGAGCGCAACAAGGCGTAACCGATGATTGGGGGCTTCTGTGGCGAGGGAGCTTGCTCCCGCTGGGCCGCGCTGTAGGAGCTGCCGAAGGCTGCGATCTTTTGATCTTGGAAAGATCGCAGCCTCGCTTCGCTCGACAGCTCCTACAGGCCGAGCGGGAGCAAGCTCCCTCGCCACAAAGGTGCGTTACGCCAGATAATCGGCCAGCCCGCGATAGCAGGTCAGCAGGTGATACGGCGTAGTGGACGGCATGTCCCGGCGGCTGACGATGCCGTCGGCGTCCAGGCATTCGTTCCAGCCCTTGGCATGCAGGAAATGCTGCTGCAGCGCCTGCAATTGACGCAGCAGCAGCCCCTGGTTGCCCGGGCGCAAGGTGAGTGCCCGCAAGTATTCCGCCTGGGCCCAGATGCGTTGAGTGGCATCGCGTGGGCCCGCCTGGGATCCCAAGGCCAGCATTGCACACACCGCACCGGAGTCCGGCGCGACGCCGCGTTGTTCGGTATGGCCGAAGCTGTGCGCCAGGGCTGTGTGCAACTTGCCGTTACGCAACAAGGGCGATGAGGCCAGCAAGTAATACCATTCGAACTGGTGCCCCGGTTCGAACCAGTTATCCACAGCCTTGAGCGGCTTCTCCATCATCACGCGTTGCTGCGGCTCGATGAACTGCTTGGACATCCCGTCGCACAGGCTCAGCAGCGCCTGGCGGACGTTGGCGTCTTCGCGGACCGACAGGGTGGCGAGGAACGCTTCGGCCAAGTGCATCAAGGGGTTTTGCAACGGGCCGGATCCGGTCGCTGACCAGTCGCGCTTGAGGCTGGCTTCGTAGAGGCCGTCTGCGCTGGCAAAGCGCCGGGCAATGACCTCCAGGCTCGCGTTGAGCACCGATTCCACCAGCGGTTCGCGGACCTTGCCCCAGTAATGGGCGCAGGCGAACAGGATAAAGGCGTGGGTGTAGAGGTCTTTGCCGGTGTCCAGCGGCGCGCCTTGCGGGTCGATGCTGTAGAACCAGCCGCCGTGTTCGGCATCGTGGAAATGACGCTGCAGCGAGCGAAACAGTGCACTGGCCCGTTCCTCGGCCTGGGGCACTTCGCCGATCAGGCTGGCGAACACATACAACTGCCGCGCACAGGCCATGGCGCGGTAGCGCTGGGGTGGCAGCGGCGCATGTTCGGCATCCAGGGATTCATAGGGCAACGCCAGTTCGGCATTCCAGCCCGGGCCTTGCCACATCGGCACGATCACGTCGTGAAAATGCTGACGCACCGTTGCGAACAGGGCGGTCAATTCAGGCTGGGGAGCGGGGCGGGAAGCATGAGGCATTGGCGGACGTCGTCACGGCTGGGGGCGATTGCGCGACATGGTAGCAGAGTGACCGACTCCAGAGAGATGGCACCTGCAAGTCCGTCATCGCGAGCAAGCTCGCTCCCACAGGGGCCGGTGTACACCGATCAAAGTGTGGATGCAGGCTGGCTCCCACAAGGCCTGGTGTATCCGATCAAACTGTGGGAGCGAGCTTGCTCGCGATAGCGGCCCGGCAGGCGCTAAAAAGTCAACCCGCCAGCAACCAAACCCCAGCCGCCGCCGAAGCCGCCCCGGCCAATCGGACCAACGGCGCCGCCGCTCGCGGCAACACCCGCACCAGGGCAAACCCGGCGCCATGCAACGCCGCCGTCGCTGCGACGAATCCTGCCGCATAGGCCCATGGGCTCGACATGTCCGGCAGTTCCAAGCCATGGGCTACGCCATGGAACAGCGCAAACAGTGCCGTCGCACCGACTGCCAGGCTCAATGGCGGACGCACCGCCAATGCCACCGCCAGGCCGAGGGCGAGCACCGAGGCGGCGATCCCGCTTTCCAGCGCCGGCAGGTCCAGGCCTTCAAAGCCCAGCAGGCCGCCGAGCAGCATCGTACCGACGAAGGTGCAAGGCAGCGCCCAGCGCGCGGCGCCTTGTTGTTGCGCGGCCCACAAGCCGACAGCCAGCATTGCCAGCAAGTGGTCGAGCCCGCCGATGGGGTGGCCGAGGCCGGCGATCAGGCCATTGTCGCCATGGCCTGGGTGGGCGAAGGCCAGGGCCGGGGTCAGCAGCAGGGCGAGGGCGCCGAGGAGGCGTTTGAAGGTCATGGATAAGCTTCCTTGTGGTCAGTCGGAAAGATCAGGCGGCGGTCAGCAGACCCTGGCGCTCGATGAAGGCGATGATGTCGTCCAGGCCCTGGCCGGTCTTCTGGTTGCTGAACACGAAGGGCTTGCCGTTGCGCATCCGCCGGGTGTCGCTGTCCATCATTTCCAGGGACGCACCCACCAGCGGTGCCAGGTCGATTTTATTGATCACCAGCAGGTCGGATTTGCAGATGCCCGGCCCGCCCTTGCGCGGCAGCTTGTCACCGGCCGAGACGTCGATCACATAGATGGTCAGGTCCGACAATTCCGGGCTGAAGGTCGCCGACAGGTTATCGCCGCCCGATTCCACCAGGATCAGGTCCAGGCCCGGGAAGCGCCGGTTCAACTGGTCCACCGCCTCCAGGTTGATCGACGCATCTTCGCGAATCGCCGTGTGCGGGCAGCCGCCGGTTTCCACTCCGATGATCCGCTCCGGCGCCAAGGCCTCGTTGCGCACCAGGAAGTCGGCGTCTTCGCGGGTGTAGATGTCGTTGGTGACCACTGCCAGGTTGTAGCGTTCACGTAGAGCCAGGCACAGGGCCAGGGTCAGGGCGGTCTTGCCGGAACCTACCGGGCCGCCGATACCGACGCGCAGAGGTTGTGTATTCATGAGTGTCTCCTAGGAACGGAACAGACGGCTGTACTGGCGCTCATGGGCCATGCACGCCAGGGACAGGCCAAAGGCGGCGCTGCCGTAATGGTCGGGGTCGATGTTCGAGGTGTCGTGCTGGGCCTGTTGCAGCAGCGGCAGCAGTTCGCTGGTCAGGCGCTGGGCGGCTTGCTGGCCCAGGGGCAGGGTTTTCATCAGCACCGCCAGTTGGTTTTCCAGCCAGCTCCACAGCCAGGCGGCGAGGGCGTCCTGGGGGGCGATATGCCAGGCGCGCGCCGCCAGGGCCCAGCACAAGGCCAGGTGCGGCTCGCTGCGTTGTTGGAGACTGAGCTGTTCAAGAAAGCCGCGCGCGGCACCGTCGAGTTCCGGCAGGCCGGCGAGCAGTTGCTGCAACGAGTAGCCCATCTGCCGGCTTTCCTGATACAGCTCACGGGTTTCCCGGCTGGCGCGGTGTTCTTCGCAATGCAGCAGCAGGGCGTCCCAATCGTCAGCGGCTGCTGCGCTGCAGTGCGCCAGCAGCAAAGGCGCTTCGAAACGCGCCAGGTTCAGCAGCAGTTGATCGCTGATCCAGCGCCGGGCGTCGTCGCAATTCTTGACCAGGCCGTTGTCCACCGCCATCTCCAGCCCCTGGGAATAGCTGTAGCCGCCAATCGGCAACTGCGGGCTGGCCAGACGCAGCAGCGCCCAGGCCGGGTTCATGTGCGTACGCCAAACTGATGCAGGCGCGGCGCGTAGTTGAAATCTTCATCGCCGTGCCGGGAGTGATGGTGACCGCCGCCGTAGGCGCCGTGTTCCGGCTGGAACGGGGCTTCGATGGATTCGGCGCGGGCGCCCAGTTGCTCGAGCATCGCCTTGAGTACGTAGTCGTCCAGCAGGCGCAACCAGCCATCGCCCACTTGCAAGGCGACATGGCGATTGCCCAGGTGGTAGGCGGCGCGGGTCAGTTCGAAGGCGTTGGCGCAGGTGACATGCAGCAGTTGTTCGGCGCGGGCGCAAACGCGCACGATGCGCCCGTCTTCAGCTTGCAGGCATTCGCCGTCGTACAGCGGCGGTTGGCCTCGTTCCAGGAACAACCCCACGTCTTCACCCCCGGCACTGAAACAGCGCAGGCGGCTTTTGCTACGGGCGTCAAAGGTCAGGTGCAGCTCAGCGTCCCAGCGCGGTTGAGTGTCGATTCTGCGGTGAATCACCAGCATCGGAGTGCTTCCAGCAATGAACAGTGCTGTGTTTAGAGCAAGGGGCTTGCCAACCGAAAGAGGTGTAGGAAATAGCTGGGATGGCGTTTCAGGGTGGGGCGGATAGCGTGCCATGTTGGTGCGTATCGAGATGCTGCGCACCATTTTGCGGCTGGCACAAAAAAGAACCTGTGGGAGCGAGCTTGCTCGCGATAGCGGTGGATCAGCCACTATCAATGCCACTGACAGACCGCTATCGCGAGCAAGCTCGCTCCCACAGTGGATTGGTGTTGAACTTGATATTCGGTTCGACACAAAACCCTGTGGGAGCGAGCCTGCTCGCGATGGCGTCGGCTCAGCTTGCATCAAAACAAAGCGCTATCCCTTGGCACCAGGCGCCGCCATCTCTCTGGTTTCCAGATGATCCAACGCCCGCTCAACCAACAATTGCACCCCATCGGCCATCCGGCTGATCGCCAGGGCGACGCAGCGGCGTGAGTCGTCCACGTCGTCAGCCAGGTCGGCGGCGATGGTGCTGATGGAGAGCAGGTCATCGGAGGCGTTGGCGAGCAGGGTTTCGGTGTCGATGTGGGGGGACACGATGAAGAGCTGGTTTTTGTCAGGTTCGGGCGGTGAGGCGGGCTTGGGCTTGAGGTAGTAATCGAGGGCGCGGGTGGCGGCGTCATCGAGCTTCTTTTCTTCCTGCGCTTGGACGCGGGACTTGTGGCTGTTTGGCGGGGGATTCGGAGTTGCTTTGAACATAATGAAAATCCTGGAAGTGGAGCCGGCACCCTCCGATTGCACGTCGAAAAATGGGTGGCAGCTGTACGTAGGTGTGCAAGACCGGTCCAGGAACCCGGCAGACCCGAAGATCTCCCACGCGCAGCCGCCATAATAGTCAGCGAGCATAGAAAAATGCTCGGCGAATAGCCATAACGAATACGCTCCTAGATCGGACTTGCACGTCCGTATCACCGTTTTTTGCGATGACGAACAAAGGTTAGCGGCGCTCGAGAGCGCTGCCTAGTTCATGAACAGCCCGGCGTGTTGAAGGAAATGTCCGAGGGTTTGGCGGGGAAAAGCACCAAAAGATCGCAGCCGTCGGCAGGTCCTACAGAAATTGCCTAGCGGCTGCCGAAAGCTGCGATTTTTTGATTTGAATGTTTGATGGAGAGATGCACCTTTTCTTACATCACAGAGCATCCGTCGCGTGGTTTTTCGGGAGGTGGTGTGTCAGGTGAGCAATCAAGGGGCTCAGACGCCGCCATCGCGAGCAGGCTCGCTCCCACAGAGAGCGCATGCTGACATTTATTCGGTGCTGCCCAGCCCTTGCCAATGCTTGAGGCCAATGAAGATGAACCGCAGTTGCTGGGTAATCTTCGCCTGGGGCGTGAGGTGTTCGGGGAGGGCTTGGGCGGGTGGGTCGATGATGTCCGGCAGGGTGGCGAACACGCTCTTGACGATGAGGTCGGCCATCACGCCCAAGGCGGCCAGGTCCAGGTGCTGCAGCTTGGGCATCAAGGCCAGGTCGGCTGCCAGGTCCGAGCTGATGTCTTCGCGCAGTTGGGCGATGGCCTGGCGCACCGGCAGGGAGCCGCCGTATTGCTCGCGGGCCAGGAACAGGAACTGCGATCGGTTGGCCTGCACCACATCGAGAAAGATCCGCACCGACGCGTCGATAATGCCGCCCATGACGAATTCGTTGTGGCGTACCAGGCGGATGGTTTCGCGAAAGGTCTGGCCGACTTCGCTGACCAGTGCCAGGCCCAGTTGGTCCATGTCGTCGAAGTGCCGGTAGAACCCGGTGGGCACGATGCCGGCTGTCCGGGCGACTTCCCGCAGGCTCAGGCTGCCGAACCCCCGGCCGCACTCCATCAAATGGCGGGCTGCGTCCATCAGGGCAATTCGGGTCTGTTGTTTCTGTTCGGCGCGGGGCAGCATCGCAAGGCTGGCTTCTGATTCACGGGAGCGACGCACTCTAGCAAATCGGCTTTGCCGACGTCGAACGGTAGAGAGGGATCAGGCGGGGAAAACGAAGGGTTTGAAAAGTTAAAAGCCCGATTGGAGGAATCGGGCTTTTTTCTGGGCCACCATGGGCTCAGCTCACTGCACTGTTGCGTTCGATCACACGGTCACCACCGTCAGCTGCCAGGGTCTGGCCTTGTGGAGTGCGCTCGGTGCCGTCAGCTGCCAGGGTCTGGCCTTGTGGAGTGCGCTCGGTGCCGTCGGCTGCCAGGGTCTGGCCTTGTGGAGTGCGCTCGGTACCGTCAGCTGCCAGGGTCTGGCCTTGTGGAGTGCGCTCGGTGCCGTCAGCTGCCAGGGTCTGGCCTTGTGGAGTGCGCTCGGTGCCGTCAGCTGCCAGGGTCTGGCCTTGTGGAGTGCGCTCGGTACCGTCGGCTGCCAGGCTCTGGCCTTGTGGAGTGCGCTCGGAACCACCCTCGACCAAGCCTTTTTCTTCGAGGCGATCACGACCACCTTCAGCAACAGTCTGGCTGTAGACAGAATGGCTGTCCTTGACCTGTGGCGTGGCTTGTTCGGAGGCTGGCAGGGCGAAAGCCGTAGAGGCCAGCAGTGAAAGGGACAGGCTCATCAGTAATTGGCGTTTCATGGTCGTTGCTCCTTGGGAGGGCGATAAAGTGGGTACGAGGGCAATGCTACTCTCGATAAGTCGATATAAAAGTTCATAAAGACAATGGTAATAATCAACGGAATTGATTGTTCTGGGCGAAGGCTCTAGAACGGGCGTTTCCGAGGTGTGGTTTTGCACCGAGGTGGGTATTTTGTACCCGTCGCTGCCTCGCAAATGTGCGGGCGCGGTAACAGTTTGTTGTCTGATCGGTCAGGAATATTGCATTTTTTTGTGCCGTTCATCGGCACCTGTGGGCTGCTTTACCAGTCCAACCCTTCATAACGAACCGACTGCAGGGTCGTGTTCCCAGCGGCGTCGCGGTTGCGAACGCTGACTTGTCATCAGGAGCCTTGTGCATGACGCGCACCTCGAAAATCCTCGCCTGGAGCTTTGCCAGCCTTGTTGTCCTGCTGGCCGTGCTGGTCCTGGTCATCGCCTTCTTCGACTGGAACCGCATCAAGCCCACGCTCAATGCCAAGATTTCCGAGGAGTTGCATCGCCCCTTTGCCATCAACGGCAATTTGGCGGTTGCCTGGCAGCGTGAACCGGAGGAAGGGGGCTGGCGAGCCTGGATGCCGTGGCCCCATGTGGTGGCCGAGGACTTGAGCCTGGGCAACCCGGATTGGTCGAAAAACCCGCAAATGGTCACGCTGAAACGTGTTGAGTTGCGCGTGTCGCCCTTGGCCCTGCTGGCCCGGCGGGTGGCGATTCCGCGCATCGACTTGACGGAGCCCGACGCCAACCTGCAACGCCTGGCTGACGGGCGCGCCAACTGGACCTTCCAATTCGATCCGAAAGAGCCGGACGCCGAGCCGTCCAGCTGGGTGGTGGACATCGGCGCCATCGGCTTCGACAAGGGCCACGTGACCCTCGACGACCAGACGCTCAAGACCCGGCTCGATCTGTTGATCGACCCGTTGGGCAAACCCATCCCGTTCAGCGATATCGTCGGTGACAAAGCTGCCAAAAAGGCCCTGGACCAGGGCGCGACGCCGCAGGACTACGCGTTCGCCTTCAAGGTCAACGGGCAGTATCACGGGCAAAACCTGGCCGGCTCCGGCAAGGTTGGTGGTTTGCTGGCCTTGCAGGATGCGTCACGACCCTTTCCGCTCCAGGCCCAGGCGAAGATCGCCGAGACCCGCGTCGAACTGGCCGGCACCCTCACCGACCCGAGGAATCTCGGGGCCCTGGACTTGCGCCTGAAGCTGGCCGGCAAAAGCCTGGCTCATCTCTACCCGCTGACCGGCGTGACCCTGCCGGATTCGCCGCCTTATGCCACCGATGGCCACTTGATTGCCAAGCTGCATGAGCCGGGTGGGGCGCTGTTTCGCTATGAGGCGTTCAACGGCAAGATCGGCGATAGCGATATCCATGGCGACCTGGCTTATGTCGCCAGTCAGCCCCGGCCGAAACTCAGTGGCGCGCTGGTCTCCAACCAACTGCTGTTCAGCGACCTGGCGCCGCTGATCGGTGCTGACTCCAATACCGAGCAAAAGGCCCGTGGCGGCGCCAGCAAGCAGCCAGCCGACAAGGTCTTGCCCGTGGAAGAGTTTCGCACCGAGCGTTGGAGCATGATGGACGCTGATGTGGAGTTCACCGGCAAGCGCATTGTCCATAGCGAGCAGTTGCCATTCACCGACCTGTATACCCATCTGGTGCTCAGCGATGGGCAGTTGAGCCTCGAGCCCCTGCGCTTTGGCGTGGCCGGTGGGCGCCTCGATGCGCAGATCCGCCTCAACGGCCATGCCCAGCCCCTTGAAGGCCAGGCGAAATTGACGGCGCGTGGCTTCAAGCTCAAGCAGCTGTTCCCGGGTTTTGAGCCGATGAAAACCAGCTTCGGCGAACTGAATGGCGATGCCGACATCACCGGGCGCGGCAATTCGGTGGCGGCGTTGCTGGGCACCTCCAATGGCACGTTGAAGATGCTCATCAACGACGGCGCCATCAGTCGTGAGCTGATGGAGCTGGCGGGGCTGAACGTCGGCAACTACGTGGTGGGGAAAATCTTTGGTGACAAGGAAGTGAAGATCAACTGCGCGGCGGCGGACTTCGACATCAAGACCGGCCTGGCCACCACGCGCCTGTTCGTGTTCGACACCGAGAACGCGATCATCTACATCGACGGCACGGCGAACATGGCGAATGAACAGCTGGACCTGACCGTTACCCCCGAGTCCAAGGGCTGGCGCCTGATTTCCCTGCGCTCGCCGTTGTACGTCCGGGGCCCGTTCGCCAAGCCCGCCGCCGGGGTCAAGGCGGTGCCGCTGATGCTGCGCGGCGCCGGGATGGTGGCGTTGGGTGTGATCGCCGCGCCGGCGGCGGGGTTGCTGGCGCTGGTGGCGCCCAGCGGCGGTGAGCCGAACCAGTGCGCGCCGCTGCTGGAGCAGATGAAGGCGGGCAAGGCGCCGGTGACGGTCAAGCCCACCCGATAAGCCAGGCTTGCGGTGAGGCGACGGGCCTCATCGCGAGCAAGCTCGCTCCCACAGGGGACCGCATTCTTTCTGGAAGAATGCGGTCAAAATGTGGGGGCGAGCTTGCTCGCGATGGCGGTATTAGAGATCGGCCAGAATGTCGGCCATGTCATCGGCATGCTCTTCTTCCTGGGCCAGGATGTCTTCGAAGATGCGCCGGGTGGTCGGGTCTTTTTCGCCGATGTACTGGATGATTTCCCGATAGCTGTCGATGGCGATCCGTTCGGCCACCAGGTCCTCGTACACCATTTCCTTGAGGGTGTTGCCCGCTACGTACTGGGCGTGGGAATTGCGGGTCAACAGGTCGGGGTTGAACTCCGGCTCGCCGCCCAGCTGCACGATGCGCTCGGCGAGTTTGTCGGCGTGTTCGGCTTCCTGGTTCGCGTGCTCGAGGAATTCGCTGGCCGCCACGCTGGCCTTGAGGCCGGTGGCCATGAAGTAGTGGCGCTTGTAGCGCAGCACGCAGACCAGTTCGGTGGCCAGCGATTCGTTGAGCAGGCGGATGACTTCCTGCCGATCGGCACCGTAGCCTTCGGTCACTGCACCGTTCTGCACGTTCTGCCGTGCCCGTTCGCGCAGGGTGGTTACATCGGATAAGTGCATGTCGCTCATCTCGTTCTCCTGGAGGCTGATCCGGTTGAGGCGTCACGCTCTGATGGCGCGATCACTTCTTAAGGTGGGAGTGATGAGCGAGGCAAAAAGTTTTATGAAATGACCCCGTGTAGGAGCTGCCGAGTGCAACGAGGCTGCGATCTTGCCCCAGACCATTGAGTCATGAGCGAACGCCGAAAGAGCAAAATCAAAAGATCGTCCGAACGCGGCCCGAGCCTTCGGCAGCTCCTACGCCTGCGACATAGCAAACACCGGGGGAAACCCCGACAGCCGTGCTTCCTCCCCTAGCCACTGGAAGAACGCCCGCACCGGCGGATGGCGTTCGCGGCCCGGGACGCACAGGGCGCTGTAGCCGGCGCCATTGACCTGGACGTCCGGGCGATAGCCCACCAGCAAGCCGCTGGCGATGCTTTCGGAAGCCAGGATATTGCTCGCCAGTACCAGGCCCTGCCCGGCAATCGCCGCTTGCAAGGCGTAATGCTCCTCGTCGTACTCGCGCATGCACGGCTGCCGGGTGAGCCAGGTTTCCCCGGCCTGGGTGCACCAGGCATCCCAACCGTGGGCGTACAGCTTGGAGTTGTGCCAATGCACGCTGATCAGCGTCGGCACCTGCCGTGTCGCCAGGGCCACCTGTTCAGGCGAGCCATAGACCCCGAAGCTTTCATCGAACAGGCACATGCCGTACAGGTTCGGGTAGGCGTCCAGGCTGTAGCGCACCACCAGGTCGACGCTGGCGTCCTGGTGCAGGTCGATCACCTCGCAGTGGGTGTCCAGGCGCACGTTGATGTTCGGGTGACGTGCATAAAAACGCCCGAGGCGAGGCACCAGCCACAGGGCGGCAAACGCTGCGGTGGTGGACAGTGTCAGGTGGCTGGTGCTGCGTTGCGGGCGCAGGGTGTCGACGCTTTGCGCTACCTCCAGCAACGCCCCGTGCAGGCTGTGGAACAAGCGTTGCCCGCCCTCGGTGAGGCGCACCTGGCGTGGCAGGCGTTCGAACAGCGCCAGCCCCAGCCAGCTCTCCAGGGATCGAATCTGATGGGAGACCGCCGTAGGCGTCACCGACAGCTCCGCCGCGGCCGCCTTGAAACTGAGCAGTCGCGCGGCTGCCTCGAAGGCGCGCAGGGCGTTGAGCGGCAGGTTGGCGAACATCTGAATTCTCCTGAAAGCACGATAGATGAAATTAATTCATCCAGATGAACTTGCGCTCATTTGTCTGGAAGCAACGCCAGACTTCAAGCTGCAAGGCACAAGCAATGTTGATTGTAGCCGCATAAGAGGAGATTCAGATGAGCAAGATTCTTGTGGTGCATGGCAGCCCCCGTGGCGAGCGTTCTCATTCCCGGCGCCTGGCCGAGGCCTTTGTTTCGGCGTGGCAGGTCGCCCATCCACAATCCCAATTGACCCGTCGCGAAGTTGGACGGACGGTGATTGCGCCGGTCAACGAAGCGTTCATCGCCGCGGCGTTCTATCCTGAGCCCCAGGCTCGACCGTTGATCATGCAAGCGGACCTGGCCCTGAGCGATACCTTGGTCGAAGAGTTGCAAGCCCATGACCGACTGGTGATCTCCGCGCCCATGCACAACTTCAGCGTGCCCAGCGGCGTGAAGGCCTGGATCGACCAGATCGTGCGCATCGGGCTGACGTTCAACCACAGCCTGGATAATGGCGTGTCGCACTACGAGCCGCTGTTGCTGGGCAAGAAAGCCCTGATCGTGACCAGTCGCGGCGATTTCGGTTTCGGGCCTGGCGGCCCGTTGGAGAGCATGAACCACGCCGACACGCTGTTGCGCACCGTCCTGGGGTTTATCGGCATCACCGATGTGACGGTGGTGGCGGCGGAAGGCGAAGAATCGGCCGAGCGCAGCTTTGCGTTGTCCTGCGCCGAGGCCGAGGAGCGTTTGCTGGCCCTGGCACGGTCCTTCTGAGAGGGGCTGCTGCGCAGCCCAACGGGAGCAAGCTCTGGCCACGGATTCATCTGGGTGTCATAGACTGGTCATCATCGATACCGATGCTGATCGCTCTTGATCACAAGGACGCCGCCATGTCGCAACGCTGCGCCACTCGTTATCCGCTGGTACTGGTCCCGGGCATGCTCGGGTTCATCCGCCTGGTGTTGTATCCGTACTGGTATGGGATCGTCTCGGCGTTGCGTCGCTGCGGGGCCGTGGTCGTGGCAGTGAAGGTTTCGCCGCTGCATTCTTCCGAGGTGCGCGGCGAGCAATTGCTGGCGCGGATCGAGGAGGTACTGCGGCAAACCGGTGCGCAGAAAGTCAACCTGATCGGCCACAGCCAGGGCAGCCTCACCGCCCGCTATGCGGCCGCCAAACGCCCGGATCTGGTGGCGTCGGTCACGTCGGTGGCCGGCACCAACCACGGCTCCGAACTGGCGGATTACTTGCAAGCCCATTACCCCGCCGACAGTGCCAAGGGGCGCGTGCTCAGTGCCGTGCTGCGCCTGATCAGCGCCCTGATGAGCCTGCTGGACACCGGCTATCGCGGGCCGAAGCTGCCGGTGGATATTCACGCCTCCCATGCCTCCCTGACCACCGCCGGGGTGGCGCTGTTCAATCAACGTTATCCACAGGGCCTGCCGGCAACCTGGGGCGGGAATGGACCGGAAGAGGTCAATGGCGTGCGTTATTACTCGTGGTCCGGCACCTTGCAGCCGGGCAAGACCGACAAAGGGCGCAACCTGTTCGACGGCACTAACCGCAGCTGCCGTTTATTTGCGCGTACGTTTGTGAGGGAAGCGGGGCAATGCGACGGCATGGTCGGACGCTACAGCTCGCACCTGGGCACGGTCATCGGCGATGACTATCCGCTGGACCACTTCGATATCGTCAACCAATCGCTGGGACTGGTGGGCAAGGGGGCCGAGCCGATCCGGTTGTTTGTCGAGCATGCCGAGCGGTTGAAGGCTGCCGGGGTGTAGCCCGTTAGGAGGACCGCATTATCGTTCATCGCGAGCAAGCTCGCTCCCACAGTGGATTGGTGTTGCTAGGTCCATTGTGGGAGCGAGCTTGCTCGCGAAAGCGGTAGATCAGGCCCAGAGAATCTACCTGGTGAAGGTGTAACAGGCTTTGTCTACACTGCACCTCATCGCCACACCCTCGTGTGGCAGCCAGGAGAAACATCATGAAGATGCTGCGTGTCCCTCTGTTGATGATTGGTTTGCTACTGTGTTCCCAGGGCTTCGCCGCGACGGCGCAGCAGACCAAGATGACCACCTGCAACGCCGACGCCACCGCCAAGACGCTCAAGGGCGACGAGCGCAAGGCGTTCATGAGCACCTGTCTCAAGGCTACCGCTGCACCGAGCACCCCGCAGGAACGTATGAAAACCTGCAACGCCACCGCCACCACCCAGGCGTTGAAGGGCGATGCCCGCAAAGCGTTCATGAGTGATTGCCTGAAGAAGAAATAAGCGTTGAACCCATGGGGCCGGCACAGCCACCGCAAAAAAAACCCTGAACTGCGACTAAGGTCGGCCGATACAATCCCTAGTGCTGCCAGTGGAAGGCTGGCAGACTGCCGATCCTTTCACGCCGTTTTGTCCTGAGGCTGTATGCCAACGTTTTCTCAGCGTCATGTGTTGTTGGTGATCAGTTGGGTGATCATTTTTGGTGGGCTGTTGCTGGTGCTGCCGCTGCGCCTGTTGCCGAGCCTGCTGGCCGGGCTGCTGGTGTTCGAACTGGTCAACATGCTCACCCCGCAGTTGCAGCGACTGATCGAAGGCCGCCGTGCCCGTTGGTTGGCGGTGGCGTTGCTGGGCACGCTGGTGGTCAGTGTGCTGACGCTGATCTTCGCCGGCGCCATCAGTTTCCTGTTGCATGAAGCGGAAAATCCAGGCGCGTCCCTGGACAAGTTCATGACCGTGGTCGACCGTGCCCGCGGGCAATTGCCGCCGTTCATCGACGCTTACCTGCCGGCCAGCGCCGCCGAGTTCCGGGTGGCGATCGGTGACTGGGTGAGCAAGCACCTGAGCGACCTGCAACTGGTGGGCAAGGACGCGGCCCACATGTTCGTGACGTTGCTCATCGGCATGGTGCTGGGGGCCATCGTTGCCCTGCAGCGCATCCCCGACCTGACCAAGCGCAAGCCCCTGGCCGCGGCGCTGTTCGATCGCCTGAACCTGCTGGTCAAGGCGTTTCGCAACATCGTCTTCGCCCAGATCAAGATTTCCTTGCTCAACACCTTCTTCACCGGGATTTTCCTGGCGGTGGTGCTGCCGCTGTTCGGCATCAAGCTACCGCTGACCAAGACCCTGATCGTGATGACGTTCCTGTTGGGGCTGCTGCCGGTCATTGGCAACCTGATGTCCAACACGCTGATCACCATTGTCGGCCTGTCGATATCGATCTGGGTGGCGGTGGCGGCGCTGGGCTACCTGATCCTGATTCACAAGCTCGAGTACTTCCTCAATGCCCGCATCGTCGGCGGGCAGATCAGCGCCAAGTCCTGGGAGTTGCTCATGGCGATGCTGGTATTCGAAGCCGCATTCGGCCTGCCGGGGGTGGTGGCGGGGCCGATTTATTATGCGTATCTCAAGAGTGAGTTGAAGCAGGTGGGGATGGTCTGATCGGGCAGTTGTATTGCCTGGTCTACCGCTTTCGCGAGCAAGCTCGCTCCCACAGTTAACCGAGTGAATGCGGTCAACTGTGGGAGCGAGCTTGCTCGCGATTCAGACGCCTCGGTCTGGGATCAGACCTGGCTCCCATACCGCTTCATCGCCTCGATCGCCAACCCGCTGCCGATACTGCCGAAGATATTGCCTTCCACATGTCGCGCCTGGGGCAGCATCGCCGAGACGCTGTTGCGCAGCGCCGGGATGCCGCTGGAACCGCCGGTGAAGAACACCGTGTCGACCTGATCGACCCGCACGTTGGCATCGTTGAGCAACTGCGTGACGCTGCCGCGTACCCGCTCCAGCAAGCCGTCGATGGCCGACTCGAACAAGGCCCGGCTCAGGTCCACGCTCAGGCCCGGCTCGATCCGGTCCAGGAGCAAATGGCGCTGGTCGGCGTGGGTCAGCTCAATCTTGGTTTCTTCCACTTCCATCGCCAGCCAGTGCCCGGCGCGCTGTTCGATCAGCTTGAACAGCCGGTCGATGCCGCCGGTGTCTTCGATGTCGTAGCGCATGCTGCCCAGGGCGAGGGTGGATTTTTGCGAGTACACCGCGTTGATGGTGTGCCAGGTCGCCAGGTTCATGTGGTGACTGGTGGGCATGTAGGCGCCACTCTTCATGCGGCTGCCGTAGCCGAACAGCGGCATCAGGCCGGCCAGCGAGAGTTGCTTGTCGAAATCGGTCCCGCCGATGTGCACACCACCGGTGGCGAGGATGTCGTCGTGGCGGTTGTCGTGGGTGCGGCGCTCGGGGGACAGGCGCACCAGGGAAAAGTCCGAAGTACCGCCGCCGATGTCGACGATCAGCACCAGCTCTTCTTTCTCGATGGTCGATTCATAGTCGAATGCCGCTGCGATAGGCTCGTACTGGAACGAAACCTCCTTGAAACCGATGGCGCGGGCGACGTCCACCAAAGTGTTTTCCGCTTCCTGGTCGGCCATTTCATCGTCGTCGACGAAAAACACCGGGCGACCCAGCACCACTTCTTCGAATTCCCGACCGGCGGTGGCTTCGGCGCGTTTCTTCAACTGGCCGATGAACAGCCCCAGCAGATCCTTGAACGGCATGGCCGTGCCCAACACGCTGGTGTCGTGCTTGATCAGCTTGGAGCCCAGCAGGCTCTTGAGCGAGCGCATCAGCCGGCCTTCGTAGCCTTCCAGGTATTCGTGCAGGGCCAGGCGGCCATACACCGGACGGCGTTCCTCGAGATTGAAAAAGACCACCGAAGGCAGGGTGATCTTGTCGTCCTCCAGCGCGATCAACGTTTCCATGCCGGGGCGCAGCCAGCCGACAGTGGAGTTGGACGTGCCAAAGTCGATGCCGCAGGCACGGGCCGGGGATGCGTTTTTCATGTCTTTCGGGTTCCAGTTGAAAAAACGGCCGCGCAGTGTATGTCAGTGCGGCGCGGATTCGAAGGCCGGTTATCTGCTAATTCGCAAACACCGGCCTTGAAAGACAGGCTTATACCCCCAAACTTGCTGGCATGGGCCTGGTAGCACAGGGCGGGTACAAGAACCGCCACCGGCTGCCGATAAACTTCTGACGCACCGTCCGGTCACAAACCTTGAGATTGGTCAAACTCCGGGGCTTGTACCACGAGCATGCTGTGCATGGCGGTGCTATATCGATAACGGATGGTGATCCTTCAATGGACTTCAAAGATTATTACAAGATCCTGGGTGTCGAGCCGACGGCTGACGACGCCACGATCAAGGCTGCCTATCGCAAACTGGCGCGCAAGTACCACCCGGATGTAAGCAAGGAAAAGGACGCCGAGACCAAGTTCAAGGACGTCTCCGAAGCCTATGAAGCGCTGAAAAGCGCCGACAAGCGCGCCGAATACGACGACCTGCGCCGCTACGGCCAGCACGGCCAGCCGTTCCAGGGCCCGCCGGGTTGGCAGAGCCGTGGTGGTTTTGGCGGCCAGGACACCGGCGACTTCTCGGACTTCTTCAGTTCTATTTTTGGTAATCGCGGGCCGGGTTTCGGTGGCGGACAGTCAGGTCGCAGCGCCGGCCGTCGAGGGCAAGACGTGGAAATGGAATTAGCGATCTTCCTGGAAGAGACCCTGTCGAGCGAGTCGAAAAAGGTCAGCTTCCAGGTGCCGCAGTACAACGCGGCCGGCCAGCATGTGAGCAACACCAGCAAAAGCCTGAACGTGAAGATTCCGCTGGGGGTGACCGACGGCGAACGCATCCGCCTCAAGGGCCAGGGCGCACCGGGTATCGGTGGCGGTGCCAATGGCGACTTGTACCTGACCATTCGTTTCGCCCCGCACCCCAAGTTCGACGTCGAAGGCCAGGACCTGATCATCACCTTGCCCCTGGCACCGTGGGAATTGGCGCTGGGCACCGAAGTGGCGGTGCCGACCCTCACCGGCAAGATCAACCTCAAGGTTCCGGCCGGCAGCCAGAACGGCCAGCGCATGCGCGCCAAGGGCCACGGCCTGCGCAACAAGGCCGGCGAGCGCGGCTACCTGTTCGTGCAGCTCAAGGCCGTGATGCCCAAGGCCAGCGACGAGGCGGTCAAGGCGTTGTGGGCGGAACTGGCGAAGAAAGCCACGTTCGATCCGCGGGAGAACTTCTGAACACGGCCGGTCTTTGAACATCGTCCGTAGGAGCTGACGAGTGGAACGAGGCTGCGATCTTTTGATCTTTCGCTCTAGACTCAATGGGTAGTGGAAAGATCGCAGCCTCGTTCCACTCGTCAGCTCCTACGCTCCTACACAGTTACAGCATTGGGAGAAGCAGACCATGAGCAACCCGATCATTGAACTGAACCTGAGGGAGTTCTGCGAGGCCGCCGCGTTGGCGGATGTCCATGTCATCGAAATCGTCGAACATGGGATCCTCGAGCCCGAAGGCACGGTGCCGACAGACTGGCGCTTCACCGATTACGAACTGCTCCTGGCCAAGCGTGCCGCGAAGCTGCGACACGACCTGGACCTGGAATGGGAAGGCGTCGCCCTGGCGCTGGACCTGCTGGAAGAAGTCCAGCAACTGCGGGCCGAGAACCGTCGGCTGCGTCAGCAACTGGGGCGTTGGGTGGAATGAATGGTGCGGGTCAGGACGACATTCGGATCGAAAGAGCGATAGATAGTTACCGCACTCACCGCTGAAAGGCTGGTTAGGCTCGGGTTTTCCACCATCAAGGATGACCCGATATGCCAGAACCGATTCTTGCCCCCGTGCGCCCCGAAGGCCGCGGCCTGCACTTGGACCTGCTCAAGGCCCGTATTCCCGGCTGGTACAGCGGCGCTATCATGCAGCGTCAGCAGGAGTTGAGCGACCATGAGCTGGAACTTCCAGACTGGTACGTGAAGACTTCCCACGAAACCAGGACCAGCCTCAAGCACAGTCACTCCCGCTACCGCGAAACCCTGAACCAGATCGACAATGTGCTGGGCAACATCCAGGACATCCGCGCCTTTGCCGAGCGGCTGCTTACCCAGGCGATCCAGACTGAATTCAAGCAAACACTGAACGTCAACCAGGTGTATTTCGTCCGCAAGTACGGGCTCAAGATGCGCGATGATTTTTTCGGCGCGCTCGTCCTCGATAACGAGGGCAGTCATTTCGATCGCTACGAATACCGCGGCACTTCGCTGCTGGAGGCCGCGCTGGCCAATTTCGAGCCCGACGAAGAGAACAAACCCGGCTGCACCGACTGCAGCCTCGTTACCACGGTGCGTCCGTTTTATGGTGGCGAGGTTATTCCTTCTATCAACGCCTTTCGCGCCGGGGAGTTGCCGATCGCGCCCGAGGCCTTTGCCAGGCTGTGCCGCAAACTGGACCTGGGACGCCGGTATCAAGAACACATCAACGCCATCGTACGGCCGATCAACCACGAGGTATGCAGCCAGTTGGATCGCCAACTGCGCGACCATCACAAAGAGGGATTGGCGTTGTGTGTCGAGGTGGCCAGGGCCAAGGGCGACATCAGCGTGGCCGTCTACCGAATGTTGCAGCAAGTGGTCAGCGACCAACGTGCGATCTTGCTTGATGGCCGGGCGGTGACGTTCACCTCATTGAGCATTTTCGGTATCGAGCTGGTTGGTCCAGTGCTGATCGGCCCCGACCGTGAAAGCAGTCGCCGGGCGGAGCGGGTCGTGGCCTATATGCCGGGCGATCCCGAACAGCCTCTCAAGGAATATGCTTCCAGCGCTGAATTCATGGTCGATCTTCGGCGGCGCCTGCACGGTATCGCTTACCGGCGATTCTTCAGTCGTTTTGTGCCGTTGCGTCAGCAAGGCGCTTTTTTCGAGCAGTTCAACCACCTCTATCAATCTTCCACAGAGGCAGATGATCAGGTCGATTTCCCTCTCAAATCGTCGTTGCGGAATCTGCCCATGGCAACGGCAGCCTTTCCCGAACCTTTATGGGAGTCGCTGCGTCTCAGGCAGATCCAGAAAATCCAGCTCGATGCACGCGCAGTGGCGGTGCCCACCGGTGACGAAGACAAAAAAGCCCGTCTGGCGCGGCTGGACAGTTACCTGGATGCCGTGATCGATGTCTTCAACCTGGCAGCGTTCGTGGTGCCAGGGCTTGGGCCGCTGATGCTGACGGTAGGCGCCGTGCAGATGTTCAACGAAGCGTTCGAGGGCATCGAAGCGTTCGAGCGCGGGGAGACCAGGGAAATGTGGGCGCACTTCTCAAGCGTGGCCCTCAACACGGCATTCGTCGCCACCGGCGCGGCGGTGTTGCCGCACATTCAATGGTCGAGCACGGTGGATCAGTTGGAGCCGGTCCAACTGGCCAACGGTGAATCACACCTCTGGCGCCCCGACCTGACGCCTTATCAGAGTGTGCGGGAACCACCCGCGACCTCGGTTCCGGATGCTCAAGGGCTGTACCGGGTCGATGGCCGGGACGTTGTGCCGCTGGACGGCCAGCATTACGAGGTGCAACAGGATCCGACGACCCGGCGCTATCGCATTCGTCACCCTTCCCGGGGGCCGGACGCTTATCAGCCCGGGCTGACGGACAACGGCAGCGGTGCCTGGAGCCATGAACTGGAACAGCCGCGAAGCTGGGAGGGGGCGACGTTGATGCGCCGACTCGGCCATTGCGTCAAGGATTTCAGTGACGCTGATCTGGAGCAGATCCGCACGGCCAGTGGTACGAGCGAGGAGGTGCTGCGGCGGCTGCATGTCGAGGGCGAGCCGATGCCTGCTTTGCTGGCCGACACGATCAAGCGCTTCGACCTGTGCCGACAAGTCGACCGTTTCATTGAGCAACTGCAAAGCGAAGACCCGCTGCGGTATGAAGCAGCCGATCCGATGACCCAGCTGCATCTACTCGCTGGCTACGGTCCTTGGCCAAAGGGGCTGAGATTGACGGTGGTCGACGGCTCGGGCAAGACGCTTTGGGAATATGCTCGTCCATCGGAAGGGGGCGCCCCGTTTCGAGATGTCATCATCCCCGAGGGGAAAGTCCGCACGCCTTCGGTGCTGAAGAATCTGATCCAGGCGGTGGATGCTGCGGGGGGCGACCTGTTGGTCGGTACGACCCCGGCGATTGCGAAAACGAATATGGACGCTCGGGTCCGGCAGTTGCGCAAAAAACTCGTCGCCGTGGTGGCGCGCGAAAAGGTGCAACTGTTCAACGATCATTACGCCAAAGGTGACGTGTCGAGCGACCCGCGTGCAACGCTGATCAAATCCCGTTTCCCCTCGGTTCCGGCGGCGGCAATCGACCAGATAGTAGCGTTTGCCAGCCCGACCGAGCATCAGCAGATGGCCGCTTGGGACTTCACGGATGCCACCCAGACCAAACCCATCCCACTGCGCATCGCCGAGGAGCTGCGTGACTACCAGCGAGCGCTGCGTTTGAACCGGGCATACGAAGGTTTACACCGTGAAACGCTGGCCACGGCTGACACGCCTCGGTTGGCGTTGGCGACCTTGAAAACCTTGCCCGGTTGGAGTGATACGGTGCGCATCGAGCTGCGCGAAGATGACGTTTCAGGCGTTGTGATCGAGAGTATCGGGCCACAAGACCCGACGCAGACCAAGATCGTGGTCAAGGACGATGATCGTTACAAGGCCTTTGACGACAAAGGCAATGACCTGAGCCACTGGGGGAGTCTCTACGATGCCTTGCAACATGCCCTCCCGGATGCCGAGCGTCAGGCCATGGGCCGGCCTTCGATGCATCAGGGCAATCTCTTGCAAGCGGCTATTGGTGCAACACCATTAGACCAAGTCGCGCTGGCGCAGCTCTTGAAAATGCCACCGCTCAAACCCTCCTTCAAGTCGCCGATGCGCCTGGCTTCGGGCAAGGTTGGCTATCCCATGAGTGGGGTACGGGACCGGCTGGGCCTGGGCCGGTCGCGGGAACGTCGGGTGCTGGACTTGTACCCGGACTATACGAGCGAGCAAGTCCAGAGCCTGCTGCGGTCCTTGGGTGATGAAGCCGTTCCGGAACTCAAGCGGCGTAAAATCGAGTTGGATACGCTGCGCCGGGAGCTGGATCACTGGGCCAGCCTCCCCCTGATGCTGGATGTGGGTAATGACCGTATCCGGCGGGTGCCGCCAGCGGTCAGGCAAGGGGTGGCTGAGCGCATCAAACGGTGCTGGAGGCGCCAGACGCCGGTCGTTACGGCGGTGGATGGCAGCAGGGTCGGGTATGAGCTTGATTTGAGTGGGCAGGACGTAGGAACGTTGCCGGGCCTGTCGGCCGACTTTAGCCATGTGGCCTCGCTAAAGCTTCGAGACATGAGGTTGTCGGAATCCTCCTGCGACAGATTCCTCACGGGCTTCTCCTCGCTTCGCTGGTTGGACATGTCCAGCAACAGGTTGACCGATATTCCTGCATCGCTGGGGTTGATGAATGGTTTGACCAGGCTGCAGTTGCGGTCGAATCAAATCAGGTTGACACCCCGCGGCATTCAGATCCTGGAGGGGCGTGCCAGTCTGAAAATTCTCAACCTGGATCATAATTCGCTGGGCCGGTTACCGGACTTCAGCCCTCTGACCAACCTGCGCGGATTGAGTCTGAGGGACACTGGAATTGACACCTGGCCTACCGGTTTGCGCGATCAGCCGCTGGAACAGATTGATTTACGCAACAACCAACTGACCGATGTGCCGGCTGATCTGACTTCCCCGCCAGCCGAGCGTGCTCATGCCACGGCACGTGTCAATGGCGTGACCCTGATCCAAGGTAATCCGTTGAGCGAGGCGACCCAGCAGCGCTTGCGTGATTACTGGACGAACCTTTTCCCATTGCATCCCGAATGGGTGGCCTTGCGTTTGCACGGTGCGTTTGAGCCTGCCCCGGCGCAAAGGCTGTCGAATGTGGATCTATGGTTGCGAGACCTGCCCACGGAGCAATTGCAGGACAAAAAGGCGTTGTGGCAAAGCCTGAAGGCTGAAGCCCAATCCAGGGAGTTTTTTCAGCTGTTGAACCGATTGGCCGGCTCCTACCAGGAAGTGGAAAATTATCCGGACCTCCAGGCGCGTGTCTGGCAGATGCTTGAAGCGATCAGGGATTGCACCGAGTTGCGGCGTGAACTGTTCGACCTGGCTGGCGCGCCGGCGTGTGAGGATCGCGCCGCGTTGTCCTTCAGCTACCTGGAAATCAAATTGATGATCCACAACGCCAAGGCCCTGACGGTGGGAGAACAGGAGGCTGTGGCGCTGATCTGGCTGGCCAAGGGGCTGTTTCGCCTCGACGAAGTGGAGCGCATTGCCCTGCAGGATATCCAGCAGCGGCGTGACACGATCAATGCCCGCCGGGATCTCACCACCGCGCAGAAGAACCGGCTCATCAGGCAGATCGAAGAAGTAGAGGTGCGCCTGGCCTACCGGGTCGGTCTCAAGGATCGACTGGAACTGCCCGGACAGCCCAAGGGTGGGCGATTTATCCAGATGGCCGGCGTTACGGCAGAGATGCTCAATGCGGCGGCAGCCGCGATCATCGCGCTGGATGATTCACCGAAGCAATTGCAGTCGCTGGTTGGCCGGGACTTTTGGATCGATTACGTGAAGCAAAACCGCGCGAGCCTTTTCCAGGCGATGAATGATGCCCTCATCGCCGATCAGCTTGAGCTGGATGAGGCGAAAGCGGCCGGAACCCTGGAGGAGCCCGACTATGTCAGCCAATCCGAGGCACTGGGCTTGCAACACAAGGTCAAGGAAGCGGAGCTGATCCAGTTATTGACCGAAGAGGAGCTGGAGGCGCTGGTGGAAAGCACGGACCTATAAGACGACCCCGAAAAAATGTGGGAGCGAGCTTGCTCGCGATGGCGGCGGCACATTCAACACGTATGCAAGCTGAACCATCGCTATCGCGAGCAAGCTCGCTCCCACAGGATCAAAACAGGAAATAGCGCTGCGCCATCGGCAGCACTTCGGCCGGCTCGCACCACAGCAATACGCCGTCGGCCTTGACCTGGTAGGTCTGTGGGTCAACGTCGATGCTCGGCAGGTAATCGTTGTGGATCAGGTCGGTTTTCTGTACATCGCGGCAGCCTTTGACCACGGCGATTTTCTTCTTCAGCCCAAGCTGTTCCGGCAACCCGGCCTCGGCGGCGGCCTGGCTGATGAAGGTCAGGCTGGTGGCATGCCGCGAGCCGCCAAAGCTGGCGAACATCGGTCGGTAGTGCACTGGTTGCGGCGTCGGGATCGAGGCGTTGGCGTCGCCCATCAGGCTGGCGGCAATCGCCCCGCCCTTGAGGATCAACGTCGGCTTGACGCCGAAGAACGCTGGGCGCCACAGCACCAGGTCGGCCCACTTGCCCACTTCGATGGAGCCCACTTCATGGCTGATGCCGTGGGTGATCGCCGGGTTGATGGTGTACTTGGCGATGTAGCGCTTGATGCGGAAGTTGTCGTTGCCTTCGCCGTCGCCGGGCAGGGCGCCGCGTTGTTTCTTCATCTTGTCGGCGGTCTGCCAGGTGCGCGTGATGACTTCGCCGACGCGGCCCATGGCCTGGCTGTCGGAGCTGATCATCGAGAAGGCACCGAGGTCATGGAGAATGTCTTCGGCGGCGATGGTCTCGCGGCGGATGCGGCTTTCGGCGAAGGCCACGTCTTCGGCAATGCTCGGGTCCAGGTGATGGCAGACCATCAGCATGTCCAGGTGTTCGTCGATGGTGTTGCGGGTGAACGGCCGGGTCGGGTTGGTGGAGCTGGGCAGCACGTTGGCGAAGCCGCAGGCCTTGATGATGTCCGGCGCATGACCGCCACCGGCACCTTCGGTGTGGTAGGTGTGGATGGTGCGACCCTTGAAGGCGGCGAGGGTGGTTTCGACGAAGCCCGATTCGTTGAGGGTGTCGGTGTGGATCGCCACCTGCACGTCGTACTGGTCGGCCACGCTCAAGCAGTTGTCGATGGCGGCCGGGGTGGTGCCCCAGTCTTCGTGCAGCTTCAGGCCGATGGCACCGGCCTTGACCTGTTCGATCAACGGCTCCGGCAGGCTGGCGTTGCCCTTGCCGGTGAAACCGATGTTCATCGCGAAGGCATCGGCGGCCTGGAGCATGCGCGCAAGGTGCCATGGGCCGGAGGTACAGGTGGTGGCGTTGGTCCCGGTGGCGGGACCGGTGCCGCCACCGATCATGGTGGTGACGCCGCTCATCAGCGCTTCTTCGATCTGCTGGGGGCAGATGAAATGGATGTGGGTGTCGATGCCGCCGGCGGTGAGGATCATGCCTTCGCCGGCGATCACTTCGGTGCTGGCGCCGATGGCGATGGTCACGTCGGGCTGGATGTCCGGGTTGCCGGCCTTGCCGATGGCCGCGATGCGGCCGTCCTTGAGGCCGACATCGGCCTTGACGATGCCCCAGTGGTCGATGATCAGCGCGTTGGTGATCAAGGTGTCGACGACCTCGGCGGCCAGCAGCTGGCTTTGGCCCATGCCGTCGCGAATCACCTTGCCGCCGCCGAATTTCACTTCTTCGCCGTAGGTGGTGAAGTCCTTTTCCACTTCGATCCACAACTCGGTGTCGGCCAGGCGGACCTTGTCACCGACGGTGGGGCCGAACATGTCGGCGTAGGCTTGTCTCGAAATCTTCATGTGCTTTCCTGATCGTTCCCACGCTCTGCGTGGGAATGCCGCCATGGACGCTCTGCGTCCGCTTGTGTGACGCGGAGCGTCACGGGATGCATTCCCACGCAGAGCGTGGGAACGAGCTGACGCTTAGTCCAATTCGCCCATGACCCGCCCGGCAAACCCGAACACCCGGCGATGCCCGGCCAGGTCCACCAGCTCCACCTCGCGGCTCTGGCCTGGTTCGAAGCGCACTGCGGTGCCGGCCGGGATGTTCAAGCGCATGCCGCGGCTGGCGGCGCGGTCGAAGGTCAGGGCGTCGTTGGTTTCGAAAAAGTGATAGTGCGAACCGACCTGGATCGGCCGGTCGCCGCTGTTGGCGACGTTCAGCGTGAGCGTGCGGCGACCGACGTTGAGTTCGATGTCGCCAGGCTGGACCTGGTATTGCCCTGGAATCATTGCGGTTGCCCCAAAGTCTTGTAGTAAATGGTGGTCGCGGTATACGTCCCGTCCGGGCTCTGGCAGTAGTCGGGCAGCTCGCCGACGCGGGTGTAGCCCATGGCCCGGTAGAACGCCTCGGCCTCGGAGCCGGCCTGGGTGTCGAGGTACAGCAGGCCGCGCTTGTGCTGGCGGGCGCCGAGTTCCAGGGCACTCATCAATTGCTGGCCCAGGCCACGGCGGCGGGCCTCGCCGCGCACCAGCAGCTTCTGCACTTCGGCGCGGTTGAGGCCGTTGGGCTTCTGGCACAGGGCAAGCTGGACGCTGGCCTGCACCTGTTCATCCTTGACCACCACCCACAGCAGCAGGTGGCCCTGGTTGAGGCTGGCCTGGACCTCGTCGAAATAGGCGCGGGCCTGGTCGGCATCGAGATCGGCCAGGAACCCCACGCTGGCGCCGTATCCGACGGCGTCGAGCAACAGATCGATCAGGCCCTGGCGATAATGCGCAAAGCTTTCAGCGTGGACACGACGTAACTGGGCGGGGTTCATAGGCATCACTCCTTGTCGAAGACGGGCGGTTGCGCCCCGGGATTGAGGACCAACTGCATGAAAGTCAGATCCAGCCAGCGGCCGAACTTGGTACCCACCTGGGGCATCTGCCCGGTGGTGACGAAACCTGTGCGCTCGTGCAGGCGAATCGAGGCGGCATTGCCGCTCTCGATGGCGGCGACCATCACGTGTTTGCCGCAGGCCCTGGCGCGCTCGATCAATGCGCTCATCAACAACGGGCCGAGGCCATTGCCGCGCTGGTCGCGGCGGACGTAGACCGAATGCTCCACGGTGTGCCGGAAACCGTCGAAAGGCCGCCAGTCGCCGAATGAAGCGTAGCCGAGCACGTTCTCCTCGGCGTCGACCATCACCAGCACCGGATAGCCTTGGGATTGTCGGGCGCTGAACCACGCCTGGCGATTGCCCAGGTCCACGGCCTGTTCGTTCCAGATCGCGGTGGTGTTCAGTACCGCGTCGTTGTAGATATCGCGGATCGCTGGCAGGTCCGCCAGTTGGGCGTCACGCACGCGGTAAGTCATGGCGTGGCCTCAGGCGATGGGTTGGTGGACGGTGACCAGTTTGGTGCCGTCGGGAAACGTCGCCTCGACCTGGATCTCGGGGATCATTTCCGGAATGCCTTCCATCACCTGCTCGCGGCTCAGCAGCGTGGTGCCGTAGTGCATCAGCTCGGCGACGGTCTGGCCGTCACGGGCGCCTTCGAGCAGGGCCGCGGAAATGTAGGCCATGGCCTCCGGGTAGTTGAGCCTCAGGCCACGGGCCAACCGTCGTTCGGCGACGAGGCCAGCGGTGAAGATCAGCAGCTTGTCTTTTTCGCGTGGGGTCAGGTCCATGTGCAATCCATAAGGGCAGATAAAAAATTTTCGCTGTAAACCCATTCCACTGTGGGAGCGAGCTTGCTCGCGATAGCAATCGAACATTCAACATAGCCATTGGCTGATACACCGCTATCGCGAGCAAGCTCGCTCCCACAGGAAAAGCAGATTCATGTGCTCCAGATTCGGGGTGGCACGGCCTCTCTGCCAAGCAATGCAGGCCTGAGCAAACGCCACAACTCAATCAACCACCCGCGCGCCAGCAACGCCTCGCTCGCCAGGCAGCGGGCCACGACCAGGCCGGGTAATTGGGTCAGGTCGCCGCGCACGGCATGGCCCAGGGATCGGCAGTGTTCCAGCAATTCGCTGTCGATCTCGCCGGTCACCAGCAACGTGGCGAACACCGGATCGCCGCCCAGCCCGATGGGTGAGTCGAGCAACCCATCACCGCCCACAATGCGCTGGCGCTCGTGCCACAGCAACTGGCCGTCGCGGCGAATGTCCAGCCGTGATTGAAAGTGCCCCAGGTCAAACCGCTCGCCGCTGGCCGGTCGGCCGAGGGCAACCATGTCCCAGTAGAACAGGCGCCCGTCGCCCTGCAAGTCGATGCTCGTGCTGAGTTCGGCCTGGGCCGCGCTGAAGACGATGGTTTCCTGGGGCAGCCATTCCAGGGTCGCGCCGGGGGCCACGCTCAGGGTCAACTGCTGGTACGCAGGGCCGGCGGCGCGATACCACTTGGCCGCGCCCGGGCTGGTCAACTGCGCCCAGGCGCCCGGGCCGACGTGGGCCGAGATGTCCAGGCGGTCACCGCCGGCAATCCCTCCGGGCGGGTGGACGATGATGTGCTGGCACACTTCGGGGCCCTCGGCGTACAAGTGCTTCTGCACCCGCAGCGGACCTTTGTGGCGGCGCTGAACCGGACGTGTGCAGTCGCCGAATCGGGCATAACCCAAGTCCAGCTCGGCGTGCCAGCTGGGGGTGAACAGGGCTGATGACGAAACAGGTAGATTCATGATTTTCTAATGATCGTCGGGACGCTAAGGCTAGATCGTAACCAGCCCGCGCACACCCTCGGTTTCCATATTTTCTCCACGGCCCTGCTGCACGATCTCGCCCCGGGACATCACCAGGTACTGATCGGCCAGCTCGGCGGCGAAGTCGTAGAACTGCTCCACCAGCAAAATCGCCATGTCGCCCCGGGCCGCCAATTTCTTGATCACCACGCCGATCTCCTTGATCACCGAGGGCTGGATGCCTTCGGTGGGCTCGTCGAGAATCAGCAGGCGCGGACGGCTGGCCAGGGCCCGGCCAATGGCGAGCTGCTGTTGCTGGCCGCCGGACAGGTCACCGCCACGACGCTGTTTCATTTGCAGCAGCACCGGGAACAATTCGTAGATGAATGCCGGCACTTCCTTGGCTTCGGAGCCGGGAAAGCGCGACAGGCCCATCAGCAGGTTTTCTTCCACCGTCAGCCGCCCGAAAATCTCCCGGCCCTGGGGCACGTAGGCGATACCGGCATGCACCCGTTGGTGGGGCTTGAACGTAGTGATGGCTTTGCCTTCCCAGTTCACCGCGCCTTCCTTGGCCGGCAACAGGCCCATCAGGCATTTGAGCAGGGTGGTCTTGCCTACGCCGTTGCGCCCCAGCAGGCAGGTCACCTCGCCGACCTTGGCGTCGAACGACAGGCCCCGCAGGATGTGGCTACCGCCGTAGTACTGGTGCAGTTTGTCGACTTGCAGCATGTCTTGAATTCCCCTCAAGTCCCCTGTGGGAGCAATAGCTTTCTGTAGAAGCAATACCTTTCTGTGGGAGCAAAGCTTGCTCGCGATGAACGATAACGCGGTCCTTCCGATGGACCGAGGCGCTGCTATCGCGAGCAAGCTTTGCTCCCACAGGCTCGCTCCCACAGGGGAACAGTGTTTGCAGGTCTAGCGACCGAGATACACCTCGATCACCCGCTCATTTTCCTGCACCTGTTCCAGCGACCCTTCGGCCAGCACGCTGCCCTGGTGCAGTACGGTGACGTGGTCGGCGATTGCGCCGACGAAGCCCATGTCGTGCTCCACCACCATCAGCGAATGCTTGCCCGCCAAGGACTTGAACAGCTCGGCGGTGAACTCGGTCTCGGCGTCGGTCATGCCCGCCACCGGTTCGTCGAGCAGCAGCAATTGCGGGTCTTGCACCAGCAGCATGCCAATCTCCAGGAACTGCTTCTGCCCGTGGGACAGCAACCCGGCGGCGCGGTTGACCGAGGTGGTGAGGCGGATGGTCTCGAGCACTTCGCTGATGCGATCGTGCTGCTCGCCAGTGAGTTTCGCCCGCAGGCTGGCCCACACCGATTTGTCGGTCTTGAGCGCCAGCTCCAGGTTTTCGAACACGCTCAACGCTTCGAACACCGTGGGCTTCTGGAACTTGCGACCGATGCCGGCCTGGGCGATCGCCACTTCGCTCATGCTGGTCAGGTCCAGGGTTTCGCCGAACCAGGCCTTGCCATGGCTGGGGCGGGTCTTGCCGGTGATCACGTCCATCAGCGTGGTCTTGCCGGCGCCGTTGGGGCCGATGATGCAGCGCAACTCGCCGACGCCGATGTACAGGTTCAAATCGTTCAAGGCCTTGAAACCGTCGAAACTGACGCTGATGTCTTCCAGGGTCAGGATGGTGCCGTGGCGGGTGTTCAGGCCCACGCCGGCCGCTTGGCCGAGGCCGATGGCGTCGCGGCTGCTGCCAGCGTCCTGGTTGGGTTCCGGCGGGAAGAAGGCGGGTTCGAGCATGAATTCGGCACTCGCTGTGATTCTCATTGTTCACCTCTTTTCTTCAGCAGACCGATCACGCCCTTGGGCAGATACAGGGTCACGACGATGAACAGCGCACCGAGGAAAAATAGCCAGTACTCAGGAAACGCCACGGTGAACCAGCTCTTCATGCCGTTGACTACGCCGGCACCCAGCAGCGGTCCGATCAGCGTGCCGCGCCCGCCAAGGGCGACCCACACGGCGGCCTCGATGGAGTTGGTCGGCGACATTTCGCTGGGGTTGATGATGCCCACCTGCGGCACGTACAACGCCCCGGCCAGGCCGCACAACACCGCGCTCAACACCCAGACGAACAGCTTGAAACCACGGGGATCGTAACCGCAGAACATCAGGCGGTTTTCCGCGTCGCGCAGGGCCGTCAGCACCCGGCCGAACTTGCTGCGGGCCAGGCGCCAGCCGATGAACAGGCTCGCCACCAGCAATAACACCGTGGCGAAAAACAGCACCGCACGGGTGCCCGGCTCGGTGATGCCAAAGCCCAGGATCGAGCGGAAATTGGTGAAGCCGTTGTTGCCGCCAAACCCGGTTTCGTTGCGGAAAAACAACAGCATCCCGGCGAAGGTCAGGGCCTGGGTCATGATCGAGAAATACACGCCCTTGATCCGCGAACGGAAGGCGAAGAAACCGAACACCAACGCCAGCAAACCCGGCGCCAGCACCACCAGGCACATGGCCCAGAGGAAACTGTCGGTGCCGGCCCAGTACCAGGGCAGCTCGGTCCACGACAAGAAGGTCATGAACGCCGGCAAGCCATCGCCAGCGGCCTGGCGCATCAGGTACATACCCATGGCGTAGCCGCCCAGGGCGAAGAACAGGCCGTGGCCCAGGGAGAGCAAGCCGGCGTAGCCCCAGACCAGGTCGAGGGCCAGGGCGACGATGGCGTAGCAGAGAATCTTGCCCACCAGGGTCAGGGTATACGCCGAGACGTGCAGCGGATTGTCCGCCGCCAGCAGCGACAGTAGCGGCAGGCTCAACAGCACGGCCAGGATCAACATGCCGACGACGAGGGTAATTTTGGGACCGGCCTTTTGCGTGGCCGTGAGCATCAGGGGCTGGTTCATCAGTCGATTACCCGTCCTTTGAGCGCGAAGAGGCCTTGCGGACGCTTCTGGATGAACAGAATGATCAGCGCGAGGATCAGGATCTTGCCGAGCACGGCGCCGATCTGCGGTTCGAGGATCTTGTTGGCGATGCCCAGGCCGAACGCGGCGAACACGCTACCGGCCAACTGGCCGACGCCGCCGAGCACCACCACCAGGAACGAGTCGATGATGTAGCTCTGGCCCAGGTCCGGGCCGACGTTGCCGATCTGGCTCAGGGCCACGCCGCCCAACCCGGCGATGCCCGAGCCGAGGCCGAAGGCGAGCATGTCCACCCGCCCGGTGGGCACGCCGCAGCAGGCGGCCATGTTGCGGTTCTGCGTCACCGCGCGGACGTTCAGGCCCAGGCGCGTCTTGTTCAGCAACAGCCAGGTCAGCACCACCACGAACAAGGCAAAGGCGATGATCACGATGCGGTTGTATGGCAGCACCAGATTCGGCAACACCTGAATGCCGCCTGAGAGCCAGGCCGGGTTGGCGACTTCGACGTTCTGCGCGCCGAACACCAGGCGCACCAGTTGGATCAGCATCAGGCTGATGCCCCAGGTGGCGAGCAGGGTTTCCAGCGGCCGCCCGTAGAGGTGGCGAATCACCGTGCGCTCCAGGGCCATGCCGATAGCGGCGGTAATGAAAAATGCCACCGGCAGGGCGATCAGCGGATAGAACTCGATGGCGTTCGGGGCGAAGCGCTGGAACAGCATCTGCACCACATAAGTGGAGTAGGCACCCAGCATCAGCATCTCGCCGTGGGCCATGTTGATCACCCCCAGCAGGCCGAAGGTGATGGCCAGGCCGAGGGCGGCGAGCAGCAGGATCGAACCCAGGGACATGCCGCTGAAGGCTTGGCCCAGCAACTCGCCCACCAGGAGTTTGCGCTTGACCTGGCTGAGGCTGGTTTCGGCAGCGGTGCGCACACTGGCATCGCTTTCGACGCCGGGTTCGAGCAAACCTTCCAGGCGTGTGCGGGCCAATGGATCGCCGGTTTCCCCCAGCAGGCGGACGGCGGCCAGGCGTACGCCCGGGTTGGCGTCTACCAGTTGCAGGTTCGCCAGGGCCAGGCTCAGGGCGGCGTGTACATCTTCGTCCTGCTCGCCGGCCAGTTGCCGGTCGAGAAACGCCAGTTGCGCCGGGCGGGCACTTTTTTGCAGTTGCTGCGCCGCGCCAAGGCGTACGCGGGCATCGACGGCGAGCAATTGATGGCTGGCGAGGGCGGTTTCGATCAGCCCGCGCAAGCGGTTGTTCAGACGCAGGGTCTTGGGTTGGCCGTCGACGGTCAACTGGCCCTGTTGCAGGGCGTTGATCAGTTCGACGCGTTCCGGCTCCGGCTGCGCGGCCCAGGTCTCCAGGAGCTTGGCCTGCTGGGTCGGGTTGGCGGCGACGAAGTCTTCGGCGTCACCGGCGTGGGCCTCCAGTGGCAACAGCAGCACCAGGGCGAGGATGAGGCGGTAAAGGGCGGTGGGCATATGCTAGGCCTTGCGCGGTGCTTTTTTGTGGGAGCGAGCTTGCTCGCGATAGCGGTGTGTCAGTCACATGTCTTCTGGCTGATCCGCCGCTATCGCGAGCAAGCTCGCTCCCACAGGGGTTGTGTGTCGACCCGGGGATTGGGGGCCGACACCCATGGGCTCAGTTGCTCTTCACCGCATAGTCAGGCTTCTTGTCGTTGCCGGCGATGAACGGGCTCCACGGTTGCGCGCGGATCGGGCCTTCGGTCTGCCATACCACGTTGAACTGACCGTCGGCCTGGATCTCGCCGATCATCACTGGCTTGTGCAGGTGATGGTTGGTCTTGTCCATGGTCAGGGTGTAGCCCGATGGTGCGGCGAAGGTCTGGCCGGCCAGGGCTTCGCGGACTTTGTCGACGTCGGTGGACTTGGCTTTTTCCACGGCTTGCGCCCACATGTGGATGCCGACGTAGGTGGCTTCCATCGGGTCGTTGGTCACGGCTTTGTCGGCGCCTGGCAGGTTCTTGGCCTTGGCGTAGGCTTTCCAGGAATCGACGAATTTCTTGTTCGCCGGATTCTCCACGGATTCGAAGTAGTTCCACGCCGCCAGGTTACCCACCAACGGTTTGGTGTCGATGCCGCGCAGTTCCTCTTCGCCCACCGAGAACGCCACGACCGGTACGTCGGTGGCTTTCAGGCCCTGGTTCGCCAGTTCTTTATAGAACGGCACGTTGGAGTCGCCGTTGACCGTGGAGATAACCGCGGTCTTGCCGCCAGCCGAGAACTTCTTGATGTTGGCCACGATGGTCTGGTAGTCGCTGTGGCCGAACGGGGTGTAGACCTCTTCGATGTCCTTGTCCGCCACCCCTTTGGAGTGCAGGAACGAGCGCAGGATCTTGTTGGTGGTGCGCGGGTAGACGTAGTCGGTGCCCAGCAGGAAATAACGCTTGGCACTGCCGCCTTCTTCGCTCATCAGGTATTCCACCGCCGGAATCGCCTGCTGGTTCGGCGCTGCGCCGGTGTAGAACACGTTTGGCGACATCTCTTCACCTTCGTATTGCACCGGGTAGAACAGCAGCCCATTGAGTTCTTCGAACACGGGCAACACGGATTTACGCGACACCGACGTCCAGCAGCCGAACACCACGGCGACCTTGTCCTGGGTCAGCAACTGACGGCCCTTTTCGGCGAACAGCGGCCAGTTCGACGCCGGGTCCACGACCACCGCTTCAAGCTTCTTGCCGTTCACACCACCCTTGGCGTTGATCTCATCAATGGTCATCAACGCCATGTCCTTGAGGGACGTCTCGGAGATCGCCATGGTGCCGGACAGCGAATGCAGGATGCCGACCTTGATGGTTTCGGCGGCCTGGACGGTCCAGGCCATGCCCATCGCGGCAATGCTTGCCGAGAGTGTAAAAGCCTTGATCAAGCTACGACGCTTCATTGTGCGATCTCCGTGGACTTATGAATTTTTTTTGAGGGCAGATGCAAACGCTGAAAGCGCTTTTGCAAGGGGTGTGCCCGGTTGGGGGAAGGCTTTGAAATGCGGGGTTGGCGTGGGACGTGTTCGAGCGGTTGCACCATGAGTGAACGCAATGCGGGGGCTGGTGCGAGGAGGTGCGCCACATTGGGGCGAGGGAATTGCGATGCCCCTGTGGGAGCGAGCTTGCTCGCGATAGCGGTGTGTCAGTCACCTCTAATTTGACTGATCCATCGCCATCGCGAGCAAGCTCGCTCCCACAGGTGATTTTTGTGATTCAGGAAAAGACGCCGCTCAGCGACGTCGCATCAGGCCAATGAAAAACAGCCCGCCGATAGCGGCTGTCGCGACCCCAATCGGCAAGTCTTCCGGCGCGATCAACGTCCGTGCCGCCACGTCCACCCACACCAGGAACAGGCTGCCAAGCAGCACGCAGGCCGGCAGCAACCGACGATGCTCGGCGCCCACCAGGCGCCGGGCGATGTGCGGCACCATCAGCCCGACAAAACCAATCGAGCCGCTGATGGACACCAGCACGCCGGTCATCAGCGAGGCGATCAAGAAGATCCACAACCGCACCTTCGCCGCGTTCAGGCCCAGGGTCACTGCGGTCTGTTCGCCGGCCATCAGCGCGTTCAGCGGGCGGGCCATGCCCAGCAGCAACACCAGTCCCAGCACCACACTGGCCGCCGGCACCGCCAGCAGTTCCCAGCGGGCCAGGCCCAGGCCGCCGAGCATCCAGAACATCACCGCCGAACTGGCGCGATGGTCACCGAGGAACAACAACAGGTTGGCCGCCGCCATCATCACGAAGGACACCGCCACGCCGCACAACAACAGGCGATCACTTTCCAGACGACCCTGACGGGCAGCGATGGTCAGCACCAGCAGCATGCTCAGCAGCGCACCGATGAACGCCGCCAGCGGCAGGGTCAGCAGGCCGACAATCTCGCCGACATGCAGCACCACGATCACCGCTCCCAGGGTCGCGCCAGAAGTGACGCCCAGCAGGTGCGGGTCCGCCAGCGGGTTGCGCGTGACGGCTTGCAGCACCGCACCGATCAACGCCAGCCCGGCGCCGACCAAGGCACCGAGCAGCAGCCGCGGGACGCGGATCAGCCAGACGATATGCTCCTGGCCGGGCGTCCAATGGACGTCACCCACCCCGAAGGCCTTGTTCAGCAGGATGTCCCAGACCACGGCCACTGGCACCCGCGCCGGCCCGAAACCCAAGGACACCACGCACGATACCAGCAGCAGTGCGCCGAGGACCATCAGCAGGGCGCCGTAGCGACGACCGTTCATTGGCCGTGAAAACCCCGCGCCAGGGTTTGCACCGCCAGCACGTTATCGATGCCCGGCGTGGCCTGCACGTAGGGAATCACAATGAAGCGCCGTTGCTGGATCGCCTCCACCGATTGCAGGGCCGGGTTGTTCATCAGGAATTGCTGTTTCTGCTCGGCGCTGACTTCGCCGTAGTCGACGATCACGATGACCTGCGGGTTGCGCTCGACCACGTTCTCCCAGTTCACCCGGGTCCAACTGGTTTCCACGTCATCGAGGATGTTGCGCCCACCGGCCGCGTCGATCAGGGCCTGGGGCATGCCCAGGCGCCCGGAGGTCATGGCGCGGTCTTCGCCGCTGTCGTACAGGAACACACGCGGTTGCTGGGCGGGCAGGTGCTTGCGCACTTCGGCCACCTGGGCCTGCATCGTGGCGATCAACGCGTTGGCGCGATCCTGCACGTCGAAGATCTTGCCGAGGTTGCGCAGGTCGTTGTAGGTGTCCTCCAGGGAGGCCGCCGGACGTTTCATCACGAATGCGCAGGACTCGGTCAACTCGTAGACATTGATGCCCAGCGGTTGCAGGGTCTGTGGGGTCAGGTCGCCGCCCACGCGCATGCCGTAGTCCCAGCCGGCGAAGAAAAAATCGACGTTGGCATTGAGCAAAGTTTCCACCGATGGGTATTTGGCGGCCAGTTCCGGCAGGCCATCAAGGATCCTGGCCATCTCGGGCGTCACCGATTTCCAGCCGCTGATGCCGCTGTAGCCGACCATGCGCGGCTTGAGGCCCAGGGCGAGCATCATCTGGGTCATGTTGATGTCATGGCTGACCGCGTGCCGAGGTGCCTCGTTGAACACCACCTGGCGATTGCAGCTTTGTATCGTCAACGGGTAGTGGGTGGCTTCGGCCAGGGCGTGGGCGCTGCCTAGCAGCAAGGGCAGCAACAGCAGGGAACGCAAAGTCATGGTTGGGTTATCCAGGTGATTCGTGGGTAGCTGGACAGCGGGTGTTCATCCACCAGGGCTTCGATGCCGAACACCTCGCGCAACAGCTCGACGGTGAGGACGTCCTTGGGCGTGCCGCTGGCGACGATGCGCCCGTGTTCGATCACGTACAGGCGGTCGCAGAAGGCGGCGGCCAGGTTCAGGTCGTGGAGGCTGGCGAGGGTGCCGATGCCCAGGCCCTTGATCAGTTGCAGCAATTGCAATTGATAGTGGGGGTCGAGGTGGTTGGTCGGCTCGTCGAGGATCAACAACTGCGGTTGCTGGGCCAGGGCCCGGGCAAGGATCACCCGTTGCTTCTCTCCGCCCGAGAGGGTGGCGAATGCATGATCGCCAAAGCCTGCAAGCCCGGCCGATTCCAGTGCCTGGAGCACTAGCCGACGGTCGTGGTGATTGTCGCCGTCGAACAGACCTTTGTGGGGCGTGCGGCCCATGGCGACCACTTCTTCCACCGTCAGGCCGAAGGCGTCGGGAAACTCTTGCAGCACCACGGCGATGCGTTGGGCGCACCAGCGCGAGGACTGTTTCCAGACGTTGTGATGCTCGAGTTTCACCTCGCCATGTTCCGGCCGGCTGAAGCGATAGGCGCAGCGCAACAGGCTGGTCTTGCCACTGCCGTTGGGCCCGATCAACCCGACAAACTCCCCGGCCGCCACCTGCAACGTCACGTCACGCAGCTGGAACTGGTGATGACAGTGGCCATGGCCCAGGGGCGTCCAGGCGAGGTGGGAGAGGGTTAGGGAGGTCATGCAGCTACTCGGCATTTGGTGTGAAACACAGTCTCATTGTGTGAGCGGGCTGTGTGGGAGCAAGGCTTGCCCGCGATGAAAACGACGCGGTCTCTTGAGGACCGCAGCGCCTGGATCGCGAGCAAGCTTTGCTCCCACAAAGCCCGCTCCCAAAGTTTGAACTGTGTTCGTGGTTTGGAAAGCGGGCGCGATTGTAGAGGTTTCGCGCCGCCTTCCGTTAACGCACTGTCTTCAGTTTGAAGATGAGGCAATCTCAGGCTGGCGATTGAAGCGGGTGACGAGGCGATCCAGCAACCACACCACCACCAGCGACGCCCCCACCAACGGAAACACCACCGCCAGGGCCAGCATGATGAACACCCCGGTCTTCCAGGTCGGCAGGTCGTGGCGCAGCGGCGGTACGCCGAACTTGCCCTCTGGCCGGCGTTTCCACCAGAGCACCACACCACTCACGGCGCTGAGCAGGATCATCAGGCAAATCAGCAGCACGATGATCTGGTTCAGCGGGCCGAACATCTTGCCTTCGTGCAGCATCACCCCGGTTTCGGTGGCGCGGGCCACGACGCCGTAGTGCTCCCAGCGCACATCGGCCAGGACCTTGCCGGTGTATTGGTCCACGTGCAGGGTGGCATCGTTGCGCGGGTCGTCGGCAAACACGGCGACGGTGAACACGCCAGTGGACGTGGTCGGCAGGGTGATGCTGTAGCCGGGCGTGACCTGGCGTTCAGTGGCGATGTCCTGCACCGCTTGCAGGCTGACAGTTGGGGCGGCGGGGCCTTCGTGCATGCCGCCGTGGCCCATGTGCTCGGCATGGTCGCCGGACATCGGCATTGGCGTGTTTTCCACCGCCCACGGCACGGTCTGGCGATGGGCGTTGTTGAGGCTGCCGGCCTCGACGTCGGACTTGGGCACGTCATTCCACATCGCCGCCGGGAAGCGGTTCCAGAGGTTGGCGTATTGCTTGCCCCAGAAGCCGGTCCAGGTCATGCCGCTGAGCAGCATCACCAGCAGCAATGCTGCGCCCCAGAAACCGACGACCACGTGCAGGTCACGCCAGAACAGCCGACCGCGCGCGCTCCAGCGCGGCCACAGCACGCCGGCTGACGATTGCCCGCGCGGCCACCACAGGTACAGTCCGGAGACCACCAGCACCACGCCCCAGCCGGCGGCCATTTCCACCAGCCGGTCACCGACCGTGCCGATCAGCAACTCGCCGTGGATGGCCCGGGCCATGGCTTGCAGGTTGTTCTTCGCATCCTGCTCACCGAGGACATCGCCGTGATACGGGTCGATGAACACATTCAGTTCCCGGCCCTTGTCGATCACCACGAATTGCGCGCTGCGCTCGGCGTTGACCGGTGGCAGGTACTGTTTGACCTGGCCTTGGGGGTAGGCCTGGTGGATCTGCTTGAGCAGGTCGTCCGCCGCCAGGGTGTGATGCCCGGCCGGCACTTTCAACAGGCTGCCGTACATCAGTGGATCGAGTTGCGGCTTGAACAGGTAAATGATCCCGGTCAGGGCCAGCATCACCATGAAGGGCGCCACGAACAGCCCGGCATAAAAATGCCAGCGCCAGGCCAGGTTGTAGAAATTGGGTTTCGGTTGGCTCATCAGAAAGCGCTCCGCAGGGCAAATTGGGTTGTTATGTTTTTGGTGGTTGCAGGGCAACCGCCTGGTGAGCCTTGGATAAACACAGACCTGTGGCGAGGGAGCTTGCTCCCGCTCGGTTGCGTAGCAACCGCAAAAAGCCGGGGACTGCTGCGCAGTCCAGCGGGAGCAAGCTCCCTCGCCACAGGGTCAGGTGTCAGGCCTTGCCCGTGTTGTCAGAAACTCATATCCACCTTGGTCCAGAGCGTGCGCCCCGGTTCGTTGATGGCCTGGGGATCGCTCGCCGGGTAGCCGAACCCGGCGTTGCCGGCCAGGTTCAAGTGCTCGGCGTAGGCTTTGCCGAACAGGTTGTCGACGCCGCTGCTGACCTTCCAGTGCTGGTTGATGCGGTAGGCGCCGTTGAGTGAGAACACGCCGAAGCCCGAACTCTTGCCGTAGTCCTTGCCGACCACATTGCCCTTGTTCTCGTCGACCCGGTGCTGCGCCGCCACCACCCGCCACAGGGCGCCGGCGCTCCAGCGGTCTTCGCTGTAGGTCAGGCCCAGGCGCGCGTCCAGCGGCGGCATTTGCGCCAGGGCGCTGTCGTCGCTGCTGTTCTTGCCCCAGGCATAGGCCAGGGTGGCGTCGGCTTTCCAGCGCTCGGTCAGCTTGTAGGCCGCACCCAATTCAGCGCCCATGATCCGCGCATCGATGTTCTCGGCCCGGGAGGTGGTGCCCATCATCCCGGGGGTGTAGTCGAACAGGATGTAGTCGCGCACCTGGCCGATATAACCCGACGCCCAGGCTTCGAGGGTTTCGGTCTTGTACTGCAGGCCGAAGTCGAGCTGGGTGGTTTTCTCCGGCTTGATCGCGTCGAAGGCATTCAGCGAGCCGCTGGGGCCGACATTCGCCGAGAACAGCTCCCAGTAGTCCGGGAAGCGTTGCGCGTGACCCACACCGGCATAAAGGGTGGTGGGGCTGTCATCCAGGTCGTGTTCGTAGCGGACGAAACCGCTGGGCAGCGTGTCGGCACGGGTGTCATCGGCGGTGGGGTTGGGTCGGGCCGACATGCCGGAGCCGATACTCTGGCGGTAGTCCTTGGCCGAGGCACGGTCGAGCCGGGCGCCGGTGATCACCCTGTCGCGGTCGGCGGCGTACCAGGTCAGCTCGCCGAACACGCCGTAATTGTGGAAGTCGGCGTCCTTGGTGTACGGCAGGTCCTTGTAGGTGTCCACACCCATGCTGCTGCGTTGGCGATGCTCGTTGGTCTGGGCGTCGAGGCCGCTGATCAACTGTACATCGGCCCAGCGCCAGGTGGCCTTGATGCGGGCGCCGAGGGTGCGGCGGTCGACGTTGGAGGCCATGGGCCCAGCCATCATCCCGGTGCCGGACGGCGTGCGCAGCGTGTAGTTGTCCATCACGTGGTCGGCGTAGTTGTAGTAGACCTGGGCCTCGACCTTGTCCAGCACCTCGCCAATGTTCGAGCGCTCGAAACGCAGTCCGAGGCTTTCGCGCTTGAACTGCGAGCCGTCCATGCCACGCCCGGCGTAGCGCGCTTCACCGTCGCCCTTGCCGGCGGTCAATTCCAGCAGGGTATCGGCGTCCGGCGTCCAGCCGAGGGTGACGTCGCCATTCCACTTGTCATAGCGCGACGGCACGCTGTCGTTGTTGCCATCGCGGTAATCGTCCGAATGCGCGGTATTGCCGATCACCCGTACATACCCCAGCGGCCCACCGGCGGCGGCATCCACCACTTTGTCGAAACGGCCGTTGGAGCCTGCCAGAACACTGGCGTTGACCCGAGTGCCCAGCTCGCCGAACTGTTCCGGCTCGCGCTCGAACAGCACGGTCCCGGCCGAGGCACCGGGGCCCCAGAGCACGGTTTGCGGCCCTTTGATAACCGTGAGCTTGTCGTAGGTTTCCGGCGATATGTAGGACGTCGGCGCGTCCATCCGGCCTGGGCAAGCACCCAACAGCATGCTGCCGTTGGTGAGGATGTTCAGCCGTGAGCCGAACATGCCGCGCAACACCGGGTCGCCATTGGTGCCACCGTTGCGTACCAGGGCGAAGCCGGGGATGGTCTTGAGGTAGTCGCCGCCGTCACTGGCCGGCACCGGTTGACGCGGGTCCTTGGGATTGGTGACGACGGTCAGGGGCGAGCTGGGGGCGATGGCGGTGATGACCGTCGGGCTCAGTTCTTCGACCTGCTTGTCGTGATGCTCGTGCTCATCGGCAAGTACGAGTGGGGTGAGCAGCAGGCCGCACAGGGCGGCGATGGTTTGGCGTAAACGAACTCGTGGCTCGTTCAGGGGGCAGCGAACCTGGGCAGAGCCCAACGCGGTGCCAGCAGAAAACCTGGACATGATGATTCCATCGAACAAACGTAGACGACACGGTCGGGCAGCTTGGGACTGTCTTGTACGACCGAGTGAGGTAAGTGTCGGCTTACGCGTCGAGGGGCGGTGCGCGGGTGCGGGCACCCGGGAAGAACGCAGGCCGGGCATGGCCCAGGCGTGGGGAAGGGCTGGTGTGGGGGGTGGTGTGTGGCGTGTCGAAAACGGCGAAGGTGTGACCGCCAGGCAGTGCGGGGCAATTGAACAGCAGGCTGCAATAGCCGCATTTTTCCCAAAGCGCATGATGCTCGCTCTGGGGCGGGCAGTGTTCGGCTGCCGGCGCTTCGTGCGCCGACATGTCCATGCCCATCTCCATGTTCATGTCCATGGACACAGGCATGGACATACGCTGACCCATCGGCATCGACTGGGAAATCAGCGGGCCGATAAAGATCATCAGCATGGCGAACAGGCTGATCCAACTGCCGCGTGTCAGGCTCATGGGCTGACGGCGGGGCATGGACTGCCTGGCGCGAAGAGGTTGCACGGGCGGCTACGACTACTGGGCGTGCATGTGCGTCTTGGTGCCGTCGGGTGCTTTTTTCTGCACCGCGACGTCGACCGTGACATCCCCGGCTTTTTCAAAATGCAGGGTCATGGCAAAGCGTTTGCCATCGCTGAGCAGGCTGCGGTCCTTCAGGTCCAACAGCATCACGTGATACGCCATCGGCGCGAAGGTGACGGTCGCACCGGGGGCGATATCAACGACGGGCACCGGCTGCATTTTCATCAGGTCGTTTTGCATCACATGCTCATGGAGCTCGGCCTTGCCAGCAATCGGCGAGTCGACGCTGAGCAGCTTGTCGGCGGTCGTGCCGCCGTTGTGAATCACGAAATACGCGGCCACGGTCGGCGCATTGGGCGGCAACTCCTGGGACCACGGATGGGCGATCTCAAGTTCGCCCACCTTGTACTGGTGAGCTTGGGCGAAGCCGACGGGAAGCAATAGGGCAGCCAGCAGGATAAGTCTGTTCAACATGGCAATTCTCCGGAACGATTCAGGGGCGCAGTTTGATGCGGGAAGAATCAGGCCAGAGGCGAAGCGCGAGGGTTGAGGCTGGGCCATTGCTGGCGTGGCGTGGGGCTGTCGAGCGTCGAGTGGACGGCACTGCGATGGGCCAGCTGTGCATCCAGGTACAACTGCGGGACATGCCCGGCGAGCGCCACCAACGGCGCTGAGCCTGAGCAGCACCAGCAATGCTGCATCGTCGAGTGATTGTCTTTCTGCGGTGTGTCTTGTTCGAGTTTGCCCAGGGAAATCGCCAGCATCTTTGTGCCGCTGGAGGAACAGAAACTGCCCCACAGCACTTGCTCGGCTGGCGAATTGGCGGTTGCACCGCCACTGTTGGAAAGCGGCATGGCAAGCATGTTGAACAGCACTGCGAAGCAGGCGATCCAGGCAAATGCAAGCCGTTGTCGGGACATGGGGCAATCCGCTCGATGGGCGATCAGGTGGCGGTATTTAGCCTGATCGGGGTTGAGAAGTAAAAAGGCCACGTGCGGTGTAGGGTCGCAGGGTTGGTGTTAACAGTAGCAACAGATCTTCGAGTGAGTGCTTTTGTGGCGAGGGAGCAAGTTCCCTCGTCGTGTGTTTTTGATCAATCGGTATTCAATCACTCCAATACAGGAGGGAAGGGAACCTCTGTCAAATGGCCGTCGCATGTAACCTCAAGCCCAAAGCTTTCATGACTTTCATGATAGTTGTGAACTCCGGATTGCCCGTACTTCCCAGTGCTTTGTAAAGACTCTCTCGCCCCAGGCCTGCATCACGAGCAATCTGCGTCATGCCCTTTGCCCTGGCAATATCGTTAAGAGCTGCTCGAACCAGTACGCCGTCACCCGCATCCTCTTCAAAACAGGCATCCAGATAAGCGGCCATTTCCTCAGGCGTCTTGAGGTAAGTGGCTGCATCGAAACGTGTGAATTCTTCAGTCATGATTCACTCCTCATTACCCATGGTTTGCGCCATTTGAACAGCGCGTGCGATATCCCGTTTCTGAGTCGATTTGTCACCTCCCACAAGCAGCAAATAAAGCACGGAGCCTTGACGGGAGAAGTACACTCTGTAGCCCGGACCCGAGTGAATACGCATCTCATACACTGCGTTACCCACCGGTTCGCAATCACCAAAATTTCCATGCTCTGCCGATCGGAGCCTGGCAATGATGCGAGCTTTCCCAGCAATGTCCTTCAACCCGTTAAGCCAGCTTGAGAATACTCGGGACTGTTCAAATTCGATCATTCGGATCGTATTCCTTGGGATACACATTGGCAAGCAGCACTTTCCTCGGCACGAGACGGGTCGCTCATGCTTAATGACTGCCAGGTGCTGCGATGGGTATTAAGGAGCGGAACTATAGAATTGAACGTCTTGGACGAAACAGCCGGCTTCGTCTTGAAAACTTGTCAGAAATGTCGCGCGAATGTGCTGAATTCAGAACCCGTTTTGTACGGATAAAGCGTCCAGCATTTCATTGATCTCTCCAAACTCCCGATCCACCCCCATCAACGCCGGCCGCTTCAACACCAACACCGGCACCCCTCGCTCCCGCGCCACCTCCAGCTTCGGCTCGGTAGCCGTGCTGCCGCTGTTCTTGCTGACCAGCACATCGATCCGCCGCCGTTCGAACAGCTCACGCTCGTCCTCGATGTGAAACGGCCCACGGGCTCCAATCACTTCGCAGCGCTCATTGCCGGGGTAAACGTCCAGGGCCCGCAGGGTCCAGAATTGCTCTGGCGGAATTTCATGCAGATGTTGCAGCGGCTCACGACCGAGGGTGAACAGGGGGCGGTGGAAGGGTTGCAGGGCTTGGATCAGCTCGGCCCAGTCGGCCACTTCGCGCCAGTCATCGCCGGCTTGGGGTTGCCAGGCCGGGCGGCGCAGGGCCCAGCAGGGGACGGCGCAGGCGCGGGCGGCGTGGGCGGCGTTGTGGCTGATTTGGGCGGCGTAGGGGTGGGTGGCGTCCAGCAGCAGGTCGATGCCCTCGGCGCGGATGAACTGTGCCAACCCTTCGGCGCCGCCGTAGCCGCCGACGCGCACCTGGCAGGTCAAGTCCGTGGGGACGCGACCAATGCCGGCCAGGCTGTAGATGTGTTGTGGGCCGAGGGTGCGGGCGATGGCCAGGGCTTCGGTGACGCCACCGAGCAGCAGGATACGTTTCATAACAAGGCTCCGGCGTGACCGACGATCCCGCCCTGGCGGTCGATGGCGAAGACTTCGACCTGGACCTGGGCCGGCACCACGCTGCGAGCGAAGGCCAGCGCGTGCTCACACACAGCATCGCCAAGGGCGATGCCGGCGGCGCTGGCCATTGCCAGGGCTTGCTGGCTGGTGTTGGCCGCGCGGATGCCTTGCTGCAAAACCTCATCGGCACCGATGGCGGCGGCCCACTCGGCCAGTTGTGGCAGGTCGATGCTCGAGTGACGGCTGTGCAGGTCCATGTGGCCGGCGGCGAGTTTGCTGATTTTGCCAAAGCCGCCGCAGAGGCTGAGCTTATCCACCGGCACCTGGCGCACATGTTTGAGCACGGCGCCGACGAAATCACCCATTTCGATCAGGGCGATTTCCGGCAGGTTGTAGACCCGGCGCATGGTGTCTTCGCTGGCGTTGCCGGTGCAGGCGGCGATGTGCAGATAGCCGTTGGTTTTTGCCACGTCGATACCCTGGTGGATCGAGGCAATGTAGGCCGCGCAGGAGAACGGCCGGACGATGCCGCTGGTGCCGAGGATCGACAGGCCGCCAAGAATCCCCAGGCGCGGATTCATGGTTTTCAGCGCCAGGGCTTCGCCGCCCTCGACATTGACCGTGACTTCGAAGCCGCCGGCGTAACCGCTTTCCTCGGCCAGCCGACCCAGGTGGTCGTTGATCATTTTGCGCGGCACCGGGTTGATCGCCGGTTCACCGACGTTCAGCACCAACCCCGGTCGCGTCACCGTGCCGACGCCGCGACCCGCGACGAAACGCACACCGGGCTCGGCGATCAAGCGCACCTGGGAAAACAACAGGGCGCCGTGGGTCACGTCCGGGTCATCGCCCGCATCCTTGATCGTCCCGGCTTCGGCGCCTTGTTCGGTCAGCCGGCAGAACTCCAGGCGCATCTGCACCTGCTTGCCCTTGGGCAGTACGATTTCCACGGCATCGGCTTCGGTGCCGCGCAGCAGTAATCGAGCGGCCGCCAGGCTGGTGGCCGTGGCGCAACTGCCGGTGGTCAGGCCGCTGCGTAAGGGGGCGGGTTGTTCGGCGGTTTCGTCACGCATCGAGAGGTTTGACCAGGTCGAGCAAGGTGATCGGCAAGGCCTGGCGCCAGGTGTCGAACTCGCCCAAGGGCTGGGCCTGGGCGATGTGGATGCGGGTCAGTTCACCGCCGTGACGTTCGCGCCAGTGCATCAGGGCCGTTTCGCTTTGCAGGGTCACGGCATTGGCGACGAGCCGACCGCCGGGCTTGAGCTGGGCCCAGCAGGCGTCGAGCACGCCTTCGCGGGTGACGCCGCCGCCGATGAACACCGCGTCCGGCCGCTCCAGGTTCTCCAGCGCCTGAGGGGCTTTGCCGCGAATCAGTTGCAGGCCAGGCACGCCGAGGGTGTCGCGGTTGCGTTCGATCAAGCCTTGGCGGCCTTCGTCGGCTTCGATGGCCAGGGCCCGGCAACTGGGGTGGGCGCGCATCCATTCGATGCCGATGGAGCCGCTGCCGGCGCCGACATCCCAGAGCAGCTCGCCGGGTGTGGGGGCGAGGCGGGCGAGGGTGATGGCGCGCACGTCGCGTTTGGTCAACTGGCCGTCATGCTCGAAGGCGGTGTCCGGCAAACCGGCCAGGCGTGACAGGCGTGGTGTCGACGGTTCGGCCCGGCATTCGATGGCGATCAGGTTCAGGTCGGCGACGGTGTCATCGGACCATTGCGCGGCGCAACCGTCGATCCGTCGTTCCGCCGCACCGCCCAAATGCTCCAGCACGGTCATGGTGCTCGGGCCGAAGCCGCGCTCGCGTAGTAGCGTTGCCACGGCGGCGGGGCTGTGGCGGTCGTTGCTCAGCAGCAACAGCCTGACACCTGTGGATAAGTGAACATTGAGCGCCGCCAGGGGCCGCGCCACCAACGACAGCGTGATCACCTCTTGCAACGGCCAGCCCATGCGCGCCGCGGCCAGAGAGCAGGAGGAGGGTGCGGGGATGACCAGCATCTGATCACCCGGCACCTGTTTCGCCAGGCTGGCGCCCACGCCGTAGAACATCGGATCGCCGCTGGCCAGCACGCACACCGGTTCACCCTGCCGAGCGAGCAGCGGTTCCAGGGAAAACGGGCTGGGCCACAGCTCCCGTTGGCCACGGATGCACAGCGGCAGCAGATCCAACTGACGCTGCGCGCCAACGATACGCGAGGCACCGAGCAGCGCGCGGCGAGCAACCTTGCCCAGGCCCTTGAAGCCCTCTTCGCCGATGCCCACTACGGTCAGCCAGGGTGTCATCTCTGTTCCTCGAATAGATCTGTTTGATCGGCGGGTCTGTTTCCCCACGAACCGGGCCGCCATCATACCGTGCCCCGGCGGATCAGGCGCCTGGCGCAACACCATCACCGCCAGACCGCTATCGCGAGCAAGCTCGCTCCCACAATTTTGATTGAGTGTGTTCACAAAACCGGGTCCGCCACCAATCCTCTGTGGGAGCGAGCCTGCTCGCGATGGCGGCGGTCCATTCAACATCATCTTTCCAGACAGACCGCTATCGCGAGCARGCTCGCTCCCACAATTTTGATTGAGTGTGTTCACAAAACCGGGTCCGCCACCAATCCTCTGTGGGAGCGAGCCTGCTCGCGATGGCGGCGGTCCATTCA
>NZ_JBFREY010000036.1:0-55205 GCF_052114545.1 Pseudomonas sp. KB_12
GGTTCCGCCCTTACGGCGGGTCACTTTTGGAAGAGCGCCAAAAGTAACCAAAAGCGCTTTGCCCCACCACTCGGCACCTCGCCTAGGCTCGGTGTGCCCTCACTCCGGCATTGCTCCGTGGGCCGCCGCGAAGGGCCATCCATGGCCCAGCGCGGCTATCCCGGCATCCATGCCGGGATGCCCACTGCGCAATGCCTGCGTTCGGCCAGCGTGGTTTAACGGGGCGTCCAGATCAAGATCAAGATCAAAATCCAAAGCAAAGCAAAGCAAAAGCGGGGGGCATGTCCAGCATCTATGTGGATGAGCCACCGCCTTCGCGAGCAAGCTCGCTCCCACAGGAGAAACGCAGTCCCCATCAAGAACCAGGTCGGCTACCAGGCCGCCTCGCGGTGGACGTTGATCTCGGGCGCCCCGTTAACCACGATGCCTGAACGAAGGTGTTGCGCAGTGGGCACCTCGGCATGGATGCCGAGGTAGCCGCGCTGGGCCATGGATGGCCCTTCGCGGCGGCCCACGGAGCAACGCCTTCGTTCAGGCATGCCGAGCCTAGGCGAGGCACCGAGTGGTGGGGCAAAAGCGCTTTGGTTACTTTCGCGCTTTTCGAAAGTGACCCGCTGTAAGAGCGGAACCATAAGCCGCCGTTACCACAAAAATGGATATACACACCAACCAAAAAAAACGGCGCCTTTCCATTTCTGAAAGAAGCGCCGTTTTTTCTAAGTTGAGCAGCATTACGGCCATTGGTCGGGTTTCTGTTCAACCGATCATTGCATCCACGGCGGCGGTGGTTCTTCGGTCTTGCCGGGCGGGGCATCGTCGGCGGCGCGTACGGCCTGGCGGCGTTCCTCGTCCAGGCGCGCGGCCTCGATCTCGCGCATGATCCCGCCGACATCCGCCAGTTCTTCCGGCTCGTCGAACTCGCCGGTCAGCATGCTGGCCGGGTGCAAGGTGCCGGCTTCGTACAGCGCCCACATTTCCTTCGCGTACTTGGTGCGCTTGAGCTCCGGGGCAAACCGACCGAAGTAGGACGCCATGTTGCCCACGTCCCGCTCCAGCATGCTGAAGGCATGGTTGTTACCCGCAGCATCCACGGCCTGCGGCAGGTCGATGATCACCGGCCCGGTCGGCGTGAGCAGGACGTTGAACTCCGACAGGTCGCCGTGCACCAGACCGGTACACAACATCAGCACGATCTGGGAAATCAGATAGGCGTGATATTCACGGGCCTGGTCCGGCTCCAGCACCACATCGTTCAGACGCGGCGCTGCATCGCCGTACTCGTCGGCCACCAGTTCCATCAGCAGCACGCCTTCAAGGAAGTCGTACGGCTTGGGCACGCGCACACCCGCGCTAGCCAAGCGGAACAGCGCCGCTACTTCGGCATTCTGCCAGGCGTCCTCGGTTTCCTTGCGCCCGAACTTCGAGCCCTTGGCCATGGCCCGGGCCTGACGGCTGTTGCGGACCTTGCGGCCTTCCTGATATTCGGCCGCCTGACGAAAACTTCGCTTATTCGCCTCCTTGTAGACCTTCGCGCAACGTAGCTCGTTACCGCAGCGCACCACATAAACAGCTGCTTCTTTACCACTCATGAGTGGGCGCAGCACCTCGTCGACCAGACCGTCCTCGATCAGGGGTTCAATGCGTTTTGGAGTCTTCATCAGCTTTTATTGTGGGTCCTTTATTACCAAACACGCGAATGACAGTCGTTATACGGCAATCCTTCCTCCACGGGGAGGGGTTGCCGACCTATGAACCTGTGATGCACACAATGTGCCGGATCAATCGACCGAGCCGAATCATAGCCGAGACCGAACCTGGCATTGGTAACTGAATGCCCAGGCATTTGCGACAAGAGCTGACAGCCATGTCTACCGTCGGCTGTAGGAAGTGCGACAACTCAATGCTTGAACAACTCCCCCGGCGTAAACCCGAACATCCCCTTGAACGCCGCAATGAACGCGGACGTTGAATCATAACCGCAGGACAACGCGGCACTGGTGACGCTGTCGCCCTGCTCCAGCGAGCCCAGGGATGACAACAAGCGCATGCGCTGGCGCCAGGCGCGAAAGCTCAGGCCGGTCTCGCGCTGGAACAGGCGCATCAAGGTTTTTTCCGACGTGCCCAGGCGCTCCGCCCAGGCGTGCAAGGTGACGTTCTGCTCAGGCTGTTCGATCAACTCGTTACATAGCCCCAGCAGACGGGCATGTCGCGGCAGCGGCAGGGAGAACCCCACCTCCGGCAAAGTCGCCAACTGGTCCAGCAACACCTGCACCAACCGTTGTTCCTGAGTGTCGCCTTGCGGGTAATCGACCGGAAGCTGACAGAACACCTTGATCAACTCACGGGCCAGAGGCGTGACTTCCAGCACCCGACAGCGCTCATCGGCCCAGGGGCAGGCGTGGCGATGCACATACAAGCTGCGCATTTCCGCTCGGGTGGAGGTCACCACATGGTGTTCCAGGTCGGCCGGGATCCAGATGCCCCGTTGTGGCGGGGCAAAGAAACTACCCGCTGCGGTGTGTACGCCGAGGACGCCGCTGATGGCGTAGGAAAACTGCACCCAGTCATGACGATGGGCTTGCGTCCAGGAACCGGCGCTCAAACTTTCGACACGGGCGTACAGCGGCCTCGGCAATTGCGCCAGGTCGGGGATGCGGCGTTCGAGCTGTTGGTGTCCGTTAGGCGGCATTGATTGGCCTTATGTCGCAAGACGACTGGTAGGGACGACGTTAGGCTAAGTCGACTTTTCTTACAACTTGCGGTGCCCTATGCATATCCTCAGACACCTCAAACGCATGGTGACCGACTGGTTCCTGTGCGGCATGTTGCTCGCCACGCTGTTGGCGTACTTCTTTCCAACCTTTGGTGCCACGGGCGGCGCCATGCATGCCGAATGGGTGGTCAACATCGGCATCTTCGTGGTGTTCTTCCTGCACGGGGTCAACCTGTCCGGCGAACAGATCCGCCACGGTTTGAAGAACATCCGCCTGCACGTGATGGTGCAGGGTTTCACCTTTGGCGTGTTTCCGTTGATCTGGCTGATCAGCCACTGGCTCGTCGGCAGCCACGTGCCAGCGCTGCTGATGCTGGGGTTCTTCTACCTGTGCGCCCTGCCCTCGACCATTTCTTCCTCGGTGGCGCTGACCGGCAGTGCCGGCGGTAACGTGCCGGCGGCGATTCTCAACGCGAGCCTGTCCAGCGTACTGGGGATTTTCCTGACACCGCTGCTGGTCAGTTTCGTGGTCGGCAGCGGCGCCGGTGGCATCGACCTGGGGTCAACCTTGCTCGACCTGTGCATGATGTTGCTGCTGCCACTGGTGCTGGGGCAGTTCCTGCGGCGTTGGTTGGCTGGCTTTTTCGGCAGGTACAAGCGCTACACCAGCATCATCGACAAGCTGGTGATCCTGCTGCTGGTCTACGCGGCGTTCTGCAACTCGATGGTGTCCGGCATCTGGCAACAGCAAGGCCACGGCGTGCTATTGAGCGCAGTGCTTGGCAGTGCCGTACTGTTGGCGATCATCTTGTGGGCGACCACCCGCACTGCCCGCGCCCTGCAATTCAGTAGCGCCGATGAAGTCGCCGCGGTGTTCTGTGCCAGCAAGAAATCCCTCGCCGCCGGGGTGCCCATGGCCGCATTGATTTTTGGCAATCATCCCGGCCTGGGGCTGATCCTGCTGCCGATTATGATCTATCACCCGCTGCAGTTGATCGTCTGCTCGATCCTCGCCGAGCGCTACGCCAGCCATCACCGGGAACTGGCGTCCCGCCAGGACGGCGCCGTCCTCAACGCTCGATAATCGCCGTCACGCCCTGGCCCGCGGCGGCGCAGATGGAGATCAAGCCGCGACCTCGCCCGGCGGCATCAAGCAACTTGGCGAGGTTGGCGACAATGCGCCCGCCCGTGGCGGCAAACGGGTGCCCGGCGGCCAGGGAACTGCCCTTGACGTTCAACCGACTGCGGTCGATGGACCCTAGCGGCGCGTCGAGGCCCAGGCGGGTCTTGCAGTAGTCCGGGTCTTCCCAGGCCTTCAGTGTGCACAATACCTGGGCGGCGAACGCTTCATGGATCTCGTAGTAATCAAAGTCCTGCAAGGTCAAGCCGTTGCGCGCCAGCAATCGCGGCACGGCGTAGACCGGGGCCATCAACAGCCCTTCGGCGCCATTGACGAAATCCACCGCCGCCGTTTCGCCGTCGCGCAGGTACGCCAGGATCGGCAGGCCTCGGGCCTTGGCCCACTCTTCGCTGCCCAGCAGCACCAACGAAGCGCCATCGGTCAGTGGCGTGGAATTACCCGCGGTCATCGTGCCCTTCGCGCTTTTTTCGAAGGCTGGCTTGAGGGAAGCGAGTTTTTCCGGGGTCAGGTCCGGGCGCAGGTTGTTGTCCCGGGTCAGGCCAAGAAACGGTGTCATCAAGTCGTTCTGCCAACCTTCGGCATAGGACGCGGCCATTTTCTGATGGCTTTCCAGGGCCAACTGGTCTTGCGCCTCCCGGGGGATCTGCCAGGTCTGGGCCATCAATTCGCAATGCTCGCCCATGTTCAGGCCGGTGCGCGGTTCGTTGATGCGCGGCAGATCGGGGACGAGGTGCTGGGGACGCAGTTGCAGGAAGGTCTTGATCTTGTCGGCGGTGGTCTTGGCGCGATTGGCTTGCAGCAGAATCCTGCGCAACCCTTCATTGACCGCGATCGGCGCATCCGAGGTAGTGTCGACGCCGCCGGCAATGCCGCTGTCGATCTGGCCCAGGGCAATCTTGTTGGCCACCAGCAGCACCGTTTCCAGCCCGGTGCCACAGGCCTGTTGTACGTCATAGGCCGGCGTCATCGGTGACAGCCGCGAGCCGAGCACGCATTCGCGGGTCATGTTCATATCCCGGGAGTGCTTGAGCACCGCACCGGCAGCCACCTCGCCAATGTGCAGGCCATGCAGGTTGTAGCGTTCGATCAGCCCCTCGAGGGCAGCCGTCAACATCGCCTTGTTGCTGGCGGTGGCATAGGCCCCGTTGGAGCGGGCGAACGGAATGCGGTTACCACCGATGATCGCGACGCGGCGTAGTTGTGTCATGAAGAACTCCCTGTGTAGGTCTAGTGCCCTGTGAAGACTCAACCGAACCCTGTGGGAGCAAAGCTTGCTCGCGATGAACGATGACGCGACCTACCTGAAAAACGCGGTGTCTGCATCGCGAGCAAGCTTTGCTCCCACAGGGATTCGGTGCCTGGAAAAAGCGCTCCCGCTCAAGCTTAGGCTTTATCTCGCCAATCGAACGACTGATTGCCAATCATGGTCCACACTTGGAACCTCATCAGCCGGAGTGTGTTCCATGTCTGACCGTTATATCGACTTTGCCAACTCGCCCATTGGCCGGCGCATGGTCGGGTCCCTCGGCCTGCCATCGCCGGTGCGCCTGGAACGCTGGCAGGCCGGGCGCCTGCGGCCGATCGAAGGTGCACTGCTGCTGGGCGGCGGGCCGTTGACCGAACAGATCGGCACGTTTGCCAAGCGCCTGACCGACACCATCTTCATCTACGGCGGCGAGCCGACCCTGGCCACCGAGTGGATCCCCGGCCATGGCCCGAAAATCAAGGCGGTGGTGTACGACGCCAGCCATTTGGTGCAGGCCGACCAGCTCAAGCAGCTGCGGGAATTTTTCCAGCCGCTGATGAAAAACCTCGACCACAGCGCCCATGTCGTCATCCTCGGTCGCGCGCCGGAAAGTCTTGCCGATCCGTTCGCCGCCAGTGCCCAGCGAGCGCTGGAGGGTTTCAGCCGTTCCCTGGCCAAAGAGCTGCGCCACGGCGGGACGCTGCAACTGTTGTACGTCGGCGACGGCGCCGAAGCCCAGTTGGAAGGTGCACTGCGGTTTTTCCTGTCGCCCAAGAGCGCCTTCATCTCCGGGCAGGTCATTCGCCTCAACGCCTGTGATACCCAGGTCCAGGACTGGACCCGACCGCTCACGGGGCTCAAGGCGCTGGTCACTGGCGCAGCCCGCGGAATCGGCGCCTCCATCGCCGAAACCCTGGCCCGCGATGGCGCCGACGTGATCCTGCTGGATGTCCCGCAAGCCAAGACCGACCTCGACGCCCTGGCGGCACGCCTGAGCGGACGCAGCGTCACGCTGGATATCTGCGCCGAAGACGCCGCCACCCAGTTGATCGAACACCTTCCCGACGGCGTCGACATCGTGGTCCACAACGCCGGCATCACCCGGGACAAGACCCTCGCCAACATGACCCCGGAGTTCTGGGACGCGGTGCTGGCCGTCAACCTCAATGCCCCGCAAGTGCTGACCAAGGCCCTGCTCGACAGCGGCACCCTGCGCGACAATGGTCGGGTGGTTCTGCTGGCGTCCATCAGCGGCATTGCCGGCAATCGTGGGCAGACCAACTATGCGGCGAGCAAGGCCGGACTGATCGGCCTGGCCCAGGCCTGGGCGCCGCTACTGGAGCCACGCGGCATCAGCATCAACGCCGTGGCGCCGGGCTTCATTGAAACCCGCATGACCGCCGACATCCCCTTCGCCTTGCGCGAAGCCGGGCGACGCATGAGTTCCCTGGGCCAGGGCGGCCTGCCCCAGGATGTCGCCGAAGCCGTGGCCTGGCTCGCACAACCAGGCACGGGTGCCGTGACCGGTCAGGCCCTGCGGGTATGCGGGCAAAGCCTCCTGGGAGCGTGACCATGACGATCCAATGGCATGAAGTCAGCAGCCAGCCCTCCATGTCCGGGCTTTACTGGAAAGCGGCAACACGGCGCAAGGTCACCGGAACGACCTTGCCCGAGGAAGGCCTGCGTCAAGTGCTTCAGGTCGACCCGCAACGCCTGGCGGCCTATCGCAAAGTCTGCGGTTTCCTCGATAGCGGACTGCTGCCGCCGACCTATCCCCACGTCTTGGCGTTTGCCCTGCAAATGCAATTGCTCACCGCGCGGAATTTTCCATTTCCGCTGTTGGGGCTGATCCACTTGAGCAATCGCATCCGCGTATTGCGGCCTATGGGCGGGGTTGGCCAGGTGCGGGCCAGCGTCCATGTCGAAAATCTGCAAGCCCACCCCAAGGGCGCGGTATTCGACCTGGTGACCCGCCTCGATGATCAGTTGGGGCCGCTATGGGAGGCCCAGAGCCAGATGCTTTGCAAAGGTGTCCAGCTCGACGGGGCACTTGTGGAGGATTCACCGCAGGCCAGCCTGCCCTTGATTGAAGTCGCGCACTGGACCGCACCGGCGGACATCGGTCGGCAATACGCCAAAGTGTCCGGCGACTACAACCCGATTCACCTGAGTGGTATCAGTGCCCGGTTGTTCGGCTTCCCCACCGCCATCGCCCATGGCCTGTGGAACAAGGCCCGGACCCTGGCGGCGCTGGATGACCACCTGCCCGAGGCCAACATCGAGATCGATGTGACCTTCAAGAAACCGGTGCGCCTGCCCAGTGAGGTGACACTGCTGGCGAGTGCGGCGGGGTCCAGCGGGCAACTGCAACTGATGGGGGCTGGGGGTTTGGAGCATATGGTAGGAGAGTGGCGGCCGGTGGCCTGAGCAGAATGATGGGATGGTCTCCACACCCATCCCTGTGGGAGCGAGCTTGCTCGCGATGGCGGTGGGTCAGCTCGCATCCATCTTGAATGCGCTGCGGTCAACGCGGCGGGTAGTTGGACAGGATCCGTCCCACCGTCTCGCGCACGGCCGTGTTGCGGTCAGTCGGGTTGGGCGAGTTGCTGAGCAGTTGTTCGTCACTGCCACGCCACACCAGCTTGCCGTCCTTGCCATCGAGCAGGTCGATTTGCACGGTGGCGACCTTGTAGCTGATGTTGCGGGTTTCGTTGTACATCGGCCCGCCCCAATAGCCATTCCAAGGGCCGCCCCAACCACCGCCGCCGTAGTTGGTGGTGACCTGCTGCTGGCGGTCCTCGACGATCAGATAGGCCTGCACCAGCACATCGCCGTGCCCACTCGCCGCCGGACGCAGGCCGCGCTGGTCGAGTTGATCGGCCACCGCCTGGCGGATCCGCTGTTCGGTCAGGTCGCTCTTGATGCGAGGGTCATCGGGGCGATATTGCAGCGCCGGGTCTTTCCAGCTCCAACTGCGATACGCCGCGAAATCGCGGCTGGTGTCGAAGTCATGGTTGACCTGGTTAGAGGCACAAGCGCCCAGCAACAGGGTGAAGGCCAGTAGAGCAAGACGGCGAAACATGGTTTTTCTCCGTTGCGTAATCAACTTGGAGGATACGCCGACATGGCTTTTTCCACCGCCGCACGAATGGCATCGGTGCGTTCGCTCTGGCTGCCCCGCTGGCCGGTCTCGGCGCTGGCGCTCCACACCGGTTGCCCCGTGCGGGCATCGAACAGATCCACCCGCACCACCACGACCTGCTCCTGGTACGTGCGCACCATCGGCACCGGATGGTACATGCCATAACCCGGACCATAGCGGTCATAACGGTTATAGCCGCCGTAGTAACCGGCATCATAGTCGTCCCGGACCTGGCGCACGCGGGTTTCCAGACGCAGGTCGGCGCTGACGAACAGGTCGGCGGGCCGGTTGTCATGCAGCGGGCGCAGGCCACGCTGGTCCAGGGCATTGCTCACCGCTTCGGCCACCTGGGCCGAATCCGCCCAGGCGGAACCCGACGGCAGGCGCCCGTCGCGCCAGGTCCAACTGCGATAGCGCCCATAGTCACGGGGCGGCGCAGGGTAAGCGCTGCGGTCGAACACCGTGGCGGCCTCGGGCGGCGCCGGCGGCAGCGGATTGGACGTGGCGACATAGGGGTTGCTGCCCTGGCAGGCCGCCAGTCCCAGGCACAGCATCAACAACCCTGAACGACCTTTCATTTCGCTCTCCGGTCACACTGGACGGCAGATCCAGTGCAGATAACGTCCCAACCCGGCAAACGCCGGATGGCGACGGTGGGCCAGTTCCATTTCCAGCAGCTGCGCAAGCTCCACGCGGCCCTGGAACTCCACCGGCATGTAGTCATGGAAAACCCGCACGCCACTCTGGTTTTCGACCTGCCACAGGTCTTCAAGTTGCGCCGCCAATTCTCGCGGATCAAGGGGTTGTTGCGGCGTCAGGCTCTGTTTTTCGCCGGCCATGTCATTTTTGCGCAACTTGCGAAAATGCCCCTTGAGCAGGTTGCGATAAACCAGCGCGTCGCGGTTGTAGAACGCCAGGGACAACCAACCGCCCGGGACCGTGAGTTGATGCAGCACCGGCAGGATCGCGTGAGGTTCGGCCAGCCATTCCAGCACCGCGTGACACAACACCAGGTCGTACGGCTCGGTGAGCTGGCCGAGCAGGTCCTGCCAAGGTGCCTGGATGAACGTGGCGCTCTGGCCCGCCTCGGCAAAACGCTGGCGGGCGCCTTCGAGCATGGGCTCGGCCGGCTCGGCCAGGGTCACCTGATGGCCCCGCTCGGCCAGCCACAACGACATGTGGCCCAGGCCGGCGCCGATGTCCAGCACACGCAACGGACGCTGTGGCAAGGTCTCCAGCAGATCGGCCTGAAGCACCGCCAGGCGGATCGCACCCTTGGCCCCACCGTAGATTTTTTCGGCAAAACGCGTGGCGAGCTGATCGAAATGACGGTCGCTCATTGGCCGAACCGCCGTTCGCTGTCGGCCAGCTTGCTGCGCACCACAGCGTCCATGTCCAGGCCCAGTTCGCTGCAAAGCAGCAACAGGTACAACACGATGTCACCGACCTCCTGCCCGGCGTGGGCCAGTTTGTCCGCCGGCAACTGGCGCGACTGGTCCTCGGTCAGCCATTGGAAAATCTCCACCAGTTCGGCCATTTCCACACTGGCGGCCATGGCGAGGTTTTTCGGGCTGTGGAATTGCCGCCAGTCGTTACGGTCACGAATGGCATGCAGGCGTTCGGTCAGTTCAACAAGGTTCATCGGGTTCTCCTGAATGCGCATAGCTTCAGGGGGATGACCAGGGAAGGCAAGAGTCTCGGTACGAAGCGACGGTTTGCCCCATAATCGAACCAACTCGGCCGCCACAGCTCCTACAATCAGGAGCCAACGGCTCAGCTCAGATCCCCTCCCATCAGGATGCACATATGCAGGCAGAAAGCTTTTTCGAATGGCTCGGCCAGGCGCTCGGTTCGGTGATCCGTTTCATCGTCGACCTGCTCAGCGGTCTCTTCAACACCCTGGCCAATGCCGGCGGCAATTTTGTCGATGGGCTGTCACGCACCCTGGGCATGGACACCTCGATCATCAGCATCATCGCGCTGATCCTCGGGCTGATGCTGCTCTACTCGGCCATCCGCGCGTTCATGCGGGCCTCGATCGTCATGGGCATCATCTGGCTGGTGCTGGGGTTGTGGTTGTTGAGTTGGATCATTCACTAGGGCTCAGAGCACTGGGTGGGAGCAAAGCTTGCTCGCGATACAGGCGCCTCGGTTCCCTGAAAGACCGCGTCATCTTCATCGCGGGCAAGCCTTGCTCCCACAGATTTTGCTCGTTTCCCACGCTCCGGCGTGGGAACGATCAGGCGAGAACCCGCTACAATCGCGCTCCATCAAGGAGCCCGCATGTCCAACCTGACCACCGACTGGCGCGACCGCCTTACCCATCGCCGGGTCTGGGCGCTGGCTGCGCCAATGATTCTCTCGAACATTTCCGTACCGCTGGTGGCCTTGGTGGACAGCACCGTCATCGGCCATTTGCCCCATGCTCATCAACTGGGCGCCGTGGCGGTCGGAGCGAGTTTGTATACGGTGCTGGCGTGGGCCATGGGTTTCCTGCGCATGGGCACCACCGGGTTCGCCGCCCAGGCTGCCGGGCGTGGCGATGGGGCGGCGTTGCGACAAGTGTTGCTGCAAGGGCTGTTGTTGGCGATGGGGTTGGCGGTACTGCTCGGTGCCGTCGGCGTGCCATTGAGCGACGTGGCGTTGCACTTCATGCAGCCGTCCGCCGAGCTCAACCAGTTGACCCGAGACTTCTTCCACACCCGGCTCTTCGGCTTGCCGGCGGCGCTGGCCAGCTATGCGTTGGTTGGCTGGTTCCTCGGTGCCCAGAATGCCCGGGCCCCGCTGGCGATCCTGCTGGTGACCAACCTGGTCAACATCGCCCTGAACCTGTGGTTCGTGATCGGCCTGGACTGGGGCGTGACCGGATCGGCCCGGGCGTCGGTCATTGCCGAATGGACCGGCGCGCTGGTCGGCCTGGCCCTGGCCCGCAACACACTGCGCGCCTGGCCCGGGCAGATCGCCTGGGCCGCCCTGGGGCTGTGGCACAGTTGGCGCCCGCTGCTGGCGGTGAACCGGGACATTTTCATCCGCAGCCTGGCGCTGCAAGCGGTGTTTTTCCTGATCACCGTGCAAGGCGCACGCCTGGGGGATGCGACCGTGGCGGCCAACGCCCTGCTCCTCAACGGCCTGTTGCTGACAGCCCATGCCCTGGACGGCCTGGCCCATGCCGTCGAAGCGCTGTGCGGCCATGCCATTGGCGCCCGCGACCGCCTGGCGCTGCGTCGCTCGCTGGTGGTGGCGTGCGGCTGGTCGTTGATTGCAAGCCTGGGTTTTGCACTGCTGTTCCTGCTCGCCGGCCACCTGTTCATCGACATGCAGACCGACATTCCCGACGTGCGCGCCACCGCTTATCACTACCTGCCTTACCTGGCCGCCTTGCCACTGATTGCGGTCTGGAGTTACTTGCTCGACGGGCTGTTCATCGGTGCCACCCGTGCCCGGGAAATGCGCAACGGCATGCTGCTGACCCTGCTGCTGGTGCTGCCAATCGCCTGGGCGCTGCAAGGGTTGGGCAACCATGGGCTGTGGATCACCTTCCTGCTGTTCATGGCCCTGCGCAGCCTGACCCTCGGTGCTTTTGCCTGGCACTTGCAGCGGCACGACCGCTGGCTCGGCGCATCAGCCCACTAACCTTCAATCCTGGCTGCCCTGCCAGCGCCGGCGCAGATGCTCGAGCCGCTCGCGCTGCGAACCACCCACCAGGCCAGGCACTGGCCGGGCATCGGGGTGTTGCAGGCGCAGCCACAGCCAGTCATCGAGCACCGCCCGCTCGGTAAACCCCAGCGCCAGGCCCTGCTGCAAATCCCCCCAGAGCCGCTGGTAATTACATCCGGTGGAGCGGCACCATTGCCAGGCGTGACGCTCCAGCAGGCATCGTTGCAACTGGTCCTGCTGGCGGTCGCTGAGGCCGTGCTCTTTCTCCAGCGCCGCCACCGGCAGCCCCGGGTTGGACAGTTGTTGCCAACCCTGGCTGCCGATCGCCCGGTCGGCCCAGGTGCCACCAAACCAGCGCAACAAACTGATCGGGCCCAGCCAGCAACTGAGTTCTTGAGGGTCGCAACCGTCGAAGAAATAGCTGGCGATGTGCGGGTTGTAATAGCTCAACAAGGCTTTGTGATGCAGACCCAGGGTCACCGTCAGCATGCGCCGCAGATGCGCCAGCAATTGCGCAGCGGGCGATGGACTGACCAACAACAGCCCCGGCCAGGAACGTGGGTCCAGGTGACAGAGGCTGACCAACGCAGGCGAGTGGCGCAGATCCACCAGCAGCGGACCGTGCTCTCGCAGCCCATGCAGCTCGGTGTTTTCAAACAAGGCAAAGCACCGGGCCTTGGCGAACTGCGCGTGCACAAGCCGCGCAGCGCCAGGCGCACTCGGTACGTCGAGCAACAGCCATTGCGGCGTTGATCCAGACAAGGCCGCGGCATTCATCGAGCAACACCCGCGCCGCGCCGCATGAGCATACGGCAGGTGCACAGTGGCTGGGCGCAGGGGCTGAAAGGCCCGCCTTCGGGCAGCAAGCACAACAAGACCAGCGGCTCGGCATCCCGGATTGCAGACAACAGGAGCGGATCGGCAACCGACGGCCCACGCGTTTCGCCTGTGGATGACCCATCCACAACCTCTACCGAGGCAGGCGCATCCAGAAATGCACTGATCATCGGCTGATCCGGATCGCCTTCGATAAAGCTCACCAGCACCTCGGTACCGTCACTCAAGGCACCCGCCACGCCCGGGGCCAGTTCGGGTGCCAAAGGCAGCCAGCAATGACTGGGGCTGGAACCTTCGCCCTGGTAGAGCCAGTCAAACTGCACCGCCACGCGCCCCACTCCCAGCTCCGACGGCTCGTCCACCGCCACGACCCAGCCACGTTGCCGGCTCACCATGCGCGGTTTTACCGGGACCTCGTCCGGCACGAACAGCACGCCCCGGGGAATGGCCTTGAAATGATTGCCGTACACCCCCGCCTCTGCGCGGTGCTCGACCTTCGTCAGCAGCCAGCGCCGGTTCCAGTCGGCAAACGGATGGGCCGTCAGCATCAACACCTGACCACCGTGCAGGTTCATCAAGTCGCTGCGGCCCTGGGCGACCTGCTCCCCCGACACATCGGTTCGCACACTGAAGAACCGCACCGCGGCAATCGGCTCGTCGTCCGCGTAGACCGCCTTACCGGCAGGGGGAAAACTGTGCGGATTATCAGCGAACACCAGGCAATGCCCGTCCCGGGTGTGTTCGAAATGAAAGTGGATACCCGCCTGGGCGCATACGCGCTGCAGGAACTGCAGGTCCGACTCTCGATACTGGGTACAGAAATCCTGCAGTGGATAATCGCCACCCAAATCCAGGCACAGGCTGCGGCCACTGATGCCATGGGCCTTGAGCACCTGGCGAATGATCTGCGGCACCGAGCGGGCGCTGAAGACTCGCTGGCTGAAACGCTGCGCCAGGCAGGCCAGCTTCGGCCCGATACGCACCCGGCAGCCAGCGCCATGACGGTGTTGGACCAATTCATGAAGCTGACCATGAATGCCCCGGCCCGGGGCCCCGAAACTCAACCAGACGCTGCGGTACAACAGGCCCGCCAGGTCCAGGTTCGCGTCGCGCAACGACAGCTGCGCTTCATAGACGAAAGGTTCGCTGATCGCTTCGCTACCCGTGAAGGTCACGACGTCAACAGGCTCGGGCAGACCGGCTATCTCCAGACGAAAGGCTGGCGCGCTGGCTGGATCGGACATCGGCGTTTCTCTACAGGAGGGGCGGTCGGGGATTCTCGCCGAGAGCCATGGCCGAGTAGAGGGGCCAAGTACAAGTTAGGAAAGGGACTACACGAAATAAGGACATCGCCGGTTAAATGCACCGACGTGCAGAAATAACAACGGCACAAACAAAAACGCCCTCCGGGACTGTCCGAAAAAACCCGCGGCGTGCGGTGCATTTTCTGACAGCCCCGGAGGGCGGTGCCGATCAGTTAAAAGGGCGAGCCCCGCTGTAATCTTGTGGCGAGTTGAGCTGCGTAGGAGCTGTCGAGTGCAACGAGGCTGCGATCTTTCCCCAGACGCTTGAGTCCCAAGCGAAAGATCAAAAGATCGCAGCCTTCGGCAGCTCCTACAGGGCACAGCCGAGCGGGAGTAAGCTTCCCTCCCCCCCATCAAGAAGACAGATAGGACGAACGCGTCAGCCCCAGGCGCAAGGCATCGAGGAACTGGGTACGTTCGGCGGCGCTGATACGGGCGCTGGCGCACTTGTCGCGGTAGTGAGTCATCAACTCCTCCGGCGACAAGTGCACGTAGCGCAACATGTCCTCGATGGTGTCGTGGGTTTCGATACCGGCGTGGTACACGCTGCCATCGGCGTTCTGGTAGATGTTCACCGAGTCGGTGTCACCAAACAGGTTGTGCATGTCACCGAGGATTTCCTGGTAGGCGCCCACCAGGAAGATGCCCAGCAGATAGTCTTCATCCGGCTTGAGAGCGTGAACCGGCAGGCTGGTCTCGATGCTCTGCTCGTCGACGTACTGCTTGATCTTGCCGTCGGAGTCGCAGGTCAGGTCTTGCAGCACGGCGCGGCGCAGCGGCTCTTCGTCCAGGCGATGCAGCGGCAGGATCGGCAACACCTGGCCGATGGCCCAGGTATCCGGCAGGCTCTGGAACACCGAGAAGTTGCAGATGTATTTGTCGGCCAACTTGTCGTTGAGCTCATCCAGCACCTGGCGGTGCGAGCGCTGGCGCGCCTTCAACGAGTTGTGCAGGCGACGGCACACCGCGAAGTAGCACTGCTCGGCCAAGGCTTTTTCGGCCAGGGTCAGCTTGCCGTCGGCATATTGGGTCGCCACGTCGCTCATGTAGTGGGTGGCGCGCCAGTAAGTCTCGGTGACCATCTCGATATCGGTCGGGCCCAGCAGGTCAACCAGCCATTGCACGGTTTCCGGCAGTTCCTGCTTGTTGTCGATCACCGGCACGTCGTCGTTGTGTTTCTCGACGTCAGTCACCTGCACCACCAGCATGGCGTGGTGAGCGGTCAGCGAGCGGCCGCTTTCGGAGAAGATGTTCGGATGCGGCAGGCTCTGGGCATCGCAGAACTCCTTGAGCATGCCGACCACGACACCGGCGTAATCGTCCATGTCGTAGTTGATCGAACTGGCATTGCGCGAGTGCGTGCCGTCGTAGTCCACGCCCAGGCCACCGCCGACGTCGATGTGATCCACCGGCAGGCCGAGGTTGCGCAGCTCGCCGTAGTAACGGATCGCTTCCTTGAAGCCGTGCTGGTAGTCCGCCAGGTTGGCGATCTGCGAACCCATGTGGAAGTGCAGCAGGCGAATGCCCTGGTCCAGGCCGGCAGCGCGGAAACGCTCGACCACCGACAGCAGTTGCGCGGCCGACAAGCCGAACTTGGACTTCTCGCCACCGGTATCGGCCCACTTGCTCGACGCCAGGGATGACAGGCGCACGCGCAAGCCGACCTGCGGCTTGACCTTGAGCGTTGCGGCCTCTTCGATCACCAGGCCAACTTCGGACTCTTTCTCGATGACGATGAAGACGTTGTGACCGAGCTTCTGGCCCATCAGCGCCAGGCGGATGAATTCGCGGTCCTTGTAGCCGTTGCAGACAATGGTCCCGCCCTTCGGCGCCAGGGCCAGGACTGCCAGCAGCTCTGGCTTGGAACCGGCTTCCAGGCCGATGGAGACGTTCTGGGTGGCGATGATGTTCTCGATCACCGCTTCCTGCTGGTTGACCTTGATCGGATAGAGCGCGGTGTACTTGCTCTGGTATTCCAGGCGCGCGATGTTGCTGTCGAAGGCGCCGGTGAGCTGGCGCACACGGTCTTGCAGGATATCGGGGAAGCGCACCAGCAAGGGCAGCGACAGGCCGCTCTGGCGCAACTGGTCGACTTGCTCGAACAGGTCGATGGGCGAGCTGTCGGGACCGTTCGGACGGACTTCGACGCGACCGGCTTCATTGATCGCGAAATACCCGGCCCCCCAATGGCGAATCCCGTAAACACTGCGGCTGTCCGCAACTGTCCATTGGCTGCCATCGTCTTTGCGTGTGCGTCGTACGGACATCGAAGTCCCCTATAAAGAAGTCAAAATGCACCATCCGGTCGGAGGCTGGGGCAGTCTAGAGAGTGAAAATGACGAATTGCCTGTTAGCAAGGTAGACCCTGCTCCCAGCGATGAGTTTAGAAACCCGTTCAGAACAGGCTCTGTGAAAACCATGCGGGCGACCTCGAACGTGGGGTGCGGGTCAAGCCGAGGGTGGTTTTCACAGAGGCTGCTAGCCGCCGGATTTCTTTGCCTTGAAACCGTGCTTGACCAGTTCCGCCAGCAGCAGCTCGACGTGATCGCCCTGGATCTCGATGATGCCGTCTTTCAACGCGCCACCGGTGCCACAGCGTTTCTTCAACGTGGTAGCCAGTTCCTTGAGCGCGTCTTCGGCCAACGGCACGCCAGTGATCGTGGTCACCGTCTTGCCGCCGCGACCTTTGCTTTCACGGCGCACGCGCGCAATGCCGTCACCGGCAGGGATGGCGGTCTGTTTGCAGATGCAGGCATCCACCGGCTGACGGCAATCAGGACAATGACGACCGGCGTCGGTAGAAAATACCAGGCCGCCCAGGGCGGCGAAGGATGCGGCTTTTTTGGCCACCGGCAATCCTCTTGGGAGGACAAAGACTGGTCGAGGGGGAACATGCCTCGACCGCGAAACCCCACTCAGGCAGGGGCAGCGCTACTGGACCGCAGACACGGTTCAGCTTGAAAAGTCGCGCAGTGTAACGGCAAAAAGCCGACTTGCTAAGGGCCAATCAGCGCCAATTTATAGCTTCTTTGCGACGCTGCCGCCATGGACCCGCAAATAGCGTTCAAGCGCCGCCAGGGAGTCCGGGCAGTAAGGCTTGCGCTGGATTTCATCGAGCACCTGCTCGAGGGGCAGAAAACGCGCTTCGAGGACTTCTTCGGGCTGCAGGACCAGCGGGCCGTCCCACACCGCCGAGAACGCCGAGCACCACAGGCGACTGCCAGGGTCTTCGAAATAAAAATGGTCGTGGGCGGTCAGTTCAACGCCGCTCACGCCCAGCTCTTCCGCCAACTCACGGGCAGCCGATTCGGCGTAAGTCTCATCGGCCTGCACCATGCCGCCCGCCGCCACGTCCCAAAAACCCGGGTAGATGGCCTTGCTCAGGGTGCGCCGATGAACACACAGCTCACCGGACGAATTGAACAGCATGATGTAGGTCCCGCGTCCGATCAGGCCACGCTCACGCAGCTCTGAACGCACCAGGCTGCCGAGCAGGTTGTCGTGCTCATCGACCCACGCAATCAGCTCGGCATCCGAGGCCACTCGATGAGCGACCTCCCGGGGGCTTTCGCTCATGAATCAACCCTGGTTCAGCAGTTGTCGCAAGTCGATGACCGCTGCGTTGGCTCGGGAAATGTAGTTGGCCATGACCAGCGAGTGGTTCGCCAATACACCGAAGCCGCTGCCGTTGAGGATCATCGGGCTCCAGACCGGTTCCTGGGACGCTTCCAGTTCACGAATGATCTGCCGCACGCTGACCGTCGCGTTCTTTTTCGCCAGGACATCGGCGAAGTCCACTTCGATGGCGCGCAGCAGGTGCGACAACGCCCACGCCTGGCCACGGGCCTCATAGAACACGTTATCGATTTGCAGCCACGGGGTCTCGACCACCTCTTCGTCCACCTGCGGCACCTGGCCCGGGGCCGGGACTTCGGTTTTCAGCGAGGTGTTGAGCTTGACCCGGCCAACGCTGGCCGACAGGCGCTGGGACAACGAACCCAGGCGAGTGCCGACATCCCCCAGCCAGTTGTTCAGGTTGTCGGCGCGGGCGTAGAACAGTGCGCTCTTCTGGCTTGGGTCGGACAGGCGCGCCTGGTAGCGGCTCAGGGAATTGATACCTTCCTGGTACTCAGATTCGCTGGAGGGCAGCACCCAACTGCGGTTGTCGAAGTTGAAGCGCGGCTCGGCCTTGGCCAGGTCGGCGTCCTCGGCGGACTGCGACTGGGAACGGGCGAAGTCCTTGCGCAGCGCACGGCTCAGGTCGCGGACCTGCACCAGCACGCCGTATTCCCAGCTCGGCATGTTGTCCATCCACAGGCCAGGCGGGAAGCGGTCGTTGGAGATGTAGCCACCCGGCTTGCTCAGCAGGGTCCCGGCCACCGTCTTGAGCGTTTCGACCGTGGTGTAGCCCACCACCATCTGCCGGCCATCTTTCTCGGCCGCGGCCTGGGCGTTCTGCTGCACAGGGAACAGTGCGGGCTCCTGGCTCCAATACCAGCCGACGGCAATGGTCACCAGCAGGTAAAGGCCGATCAGCGTCGCCAGTGCGCGGCTGAAAAAAAGCCCACCCAGGTAGCTGCGGGTGTCCGATTTCGGCTCGGCGGCACGTTCAGGCGCGCTGCCCGCGCGGTTTTTCCAGTCCAGCATGGTGATATCCCTTCAATCACTTGAGTTCTCGGTTCGACCACAACCCTACGCCATCGTGCCTGATTTGAAACGCGATAATGCGGCGCCAATCATGCCGGGCGCGACAGGGCAATCGAACAGCACTATAAAGGAAGCGCTGCCATCGGCCTACGAGACTGGTCAGTCACAAACTGAATTTCGCGACTGGACAGAATATTGACGTATGACACTCATGCAGAGGAAAAGAGGTGCTAGCATAGAGCCACCAGTCGATCTCAGCATGCACCCTAACTAGTAGTCAGGATATGACCGAGCCAGAAGACCCCAGCCGTGAGCGCCTCAAGCACCACTTTGCCCAGCGGGTAATTCATCAGGCTCGTCAGATCCTGGAGATTTGGCAGCGCCTGCAACGCAGTGAGTGGTCAAGCACCGACCTGTCGGAGCTCAGCGAAGCCAACCTGCGCCTGCTGCGCTTTGCCGAGCGCTTCGAACAGCCCGAGCACTCCCAGTTGGCCCAAGGCATCAGCCAATCGCTGCAAGCGGTGGACGCCAATCGTGGGCGCCTGAGCAGCCACCTGATCACCGAAATCAACCGCTTGATGCAGCGCTTGTCTCGTACCGGCCTGCGCCATGGCGACCAACTCGAACACACCTTCCTGCCGCCGCTGCGCAAACCCATCTACGTGTTGCTGCAGGACCATGACCGCGCCGAGCGCCTGGCCAAGCAGTTGGAGTTCTTCGGCCTCAGCGCCCAGGCGCTGGACAGCGTCGCAGCGTTCCGCGCCTCGATGGTCGAGCGCCTGCCGGCGGCGATTGTCATGGATGTGGATTTCAGCGGCCCCGGCGCCGGCCTGAAACTGGCCGCCGAAGCCCAGGAAGGCCTGGAGCAACCGCTGCCACTGTTGTTCTTCAGTTTGTTGGAAACCGACACGCCGACACGCCTGGCCGCGGTGCGCGCCGGTGGGCAGGAATTTCTCACCGGCACCCTCGAAGCCTCGAGCCTGCTGGAAAAGATCGAAGTGCTGACCTGCGTCGCCCAGTACGATCCGTACAAAGTACTGATCATCGATGACTCCCGCGCCCAGGCCATGCATACCGAACGCCTGCTCAACAGCGCCGGCATCATCACCCGCACGCTGATCGAGCCGATCCAGGCCATGGCCGAGCTGGCGGACTTCCAGCCCGACCTGATCATCCTCGACATGTACATGCCGGCCTGCACCGGCACGGAACTGGCCAAGGTGATACGCCACAATGACCGCTACGTCAGCGTGCCGATCATCTACCTGTCCGCCGAAGACGACCTGGACAAGCAACTCGATGCCATGAGCGAAGGCGGCGACGACTTCCTGACCAAACCGATCAAGCCCCGGCACCTGATCACCACGGTGCGCAACCGTGCCGCCCGGGCGCGCAACCTCAAGGCGCGGATGGTGCGCGACAGCCTCACCGGCCTGTACAACCACACCCATATCCTGCAACTGCTCGAGGATTGCAGCTTCCGCGCTCGCCGCGAAGGCAAGCCCCTGAGCTTTGCCATGCTCGACATCGACCATTTCAAACGGGTCAATGACAGCCACGGCCACCCCATGGGCGACCGCGTGATCAAGAGCCTGGCGCTGTTTCTCAAGCAGCGCCTGCGCAAGACCGACTTCATCGGCCGTTACGGTGGCGAAGAGTTCGCCATCGTCATGCCCGACACCGACATCGACGCCGCCTGCAAGGTGCTGGATGAGATTCGCCAACGCTTTGCCGAAATCCACTACCCGGCCCAGCCCCATGATTTGTGGTGCACCTTCAGCGCCGGCGTGGTGGAAATGAGCCATGATTTCGACAGCCTGATGATGGCCAGCCAGGCGGACGAAGCGCTGTACCGCGCCAAGCATGCCGGGCGCAACCGGGTGCAGAGCGCCCGCCAATCAAAGCAAAGTGCCACCTTTTCATCGGAATCGACCGATTCGGTCATAAACTTGTAACGCAAACGCAATAACTTCAGGCACTTACGATTCTGCCCCTGGTAGACCCTTGATGCGCCTGAAGCTGCTGACCAATCTCAACACCCTTCTTTTAGTTGCCGTGTGCCTGGGCCTTGGGGCCACGCTGTGGTGGTCGCAAATTGCCCTGGAGCGACCCTATCTGCTGATGGAGCGCTACCTGGGATTGTCGCGGCAGTTCCAGGGCGAAGTGGCGCGCAACATCGAGGACTACCTGGCCAGCGGCGACGCCTTGCGCCTGAGTGCTGCCACCCAGGCCCTGGAGACCCTGCAAAAAGACCTCGATCAATTCCCCCCGACACTGGCCAAGCCCCTGCGCCCGAGCCTGTCGAACCTCGATGGCTTCAGCAAGACCGATCTGCTGGCCGCCGGTAAACTGGCCGGCGATCCGCAGGCCTTGCTGCTGCAGGCCGAGCGTGAACTGAGCGCCAGCCTCGACCAACTGGCCCAATACGCCAATGGCGCCCCGGCCTACTTGCCCGCGCTGTTTGCCGCGTCGCAGCACCTGGGCCGCTTATCCCTCACGCGGGACAAACTGGTCAGCAGTGGCCGCAGCGAGTTGGCCGCCGACGTCGAGCGGGAACTGGCGAGCATCCGTGTCGAGGCCGAACGCCTCGACAGCCTGCCACTGCTGGGCGTCACCGCCAGCAGCGAATCAGGCAGCGATGATTTCGCCGCGCTGATGGGTTTGGAAACCCAGGAAAAAACCGCCGCCGAAGACGCTGGCATCGCCCTCAAGCGCGAACTCAACAGCCTGCTCGGTCGTTACCCGGCAGAATTGGCCCGCACCCGTGAACTGATCCAGAAACGCACCGAACTGAGCAGCGCCACGCACCTGAAAATCGCCGATGTGCAACAGGCAATCGATGCCATGGAGCCGGCGGTACGGGCCCAGCATGGGCAGATCCAGGGAGAGGTTCGCTTGATCCAGGGGGTGATGATTGGCCTGATCCTGCTGATCGCGCTGCTCATCGACACCTTGCAGCGGCGCCTGGCGCGCACCTTGACGCACCTAGCGCCAGCCCTGTCGACTTGGGCCGAGGGCGACTTCAGCCGTGATATCCACGTAGGCGCCAGTAACCGCGAATTGCAAGACATCGAGGCTTCGCTCAATCGTCTGCGCGCTTACCTGGTGGACCTGGTGGGCACCATTCGGGTGAACGCCGAACAGGTCGCGGGTAGCAGCCGGACCCTGGCCGAACTGAGCGGCGAGCTGCACAGTGGTGCGGAGGATCAGGCCGACGATACGGCGCTGATCCGCGACTCCCTCAGCGAACTGGAAGCGACGATCCAGCAAGTGGCCGGCGATGCCAGCCAGGCCGCAGACGCCAGCCGCAGCGCCGGGCATGCGGTGGAACAAGGGCAGAAAGTCATCGGCCTGAGCCTCACAGGCCTGCATGCGCTGGTGGGAGAAGTACAAGGCAACGCGCAGATGATCGAGCAACTGGCCGAGGAGTCGGCCACCATCGGTGGTGTGCTGACGGTGATTCGCTCGATTGCCGACCAGACCAATCTGCTGGCCCTCAACGCCGCCATCGAAGCCGCGCGCGCCGGGGAAATGGGCCGGGGATTCGCGGTGGTGGCCGAGGAAGTCCGCTCCCTGGCCCAACGCACGGCCGGCGCCACCGCCGAAATCCAGACGCTGATCGCCCGTCTGCAACAGGCCGCACGCCAATCGGTGGACGGCATGCGCGCCCAGGTCGAACACGCCGAAGCCACCGCCAACCAGGCGCAAGCGGCCGACGGCGCGCTGGATGAGATCGTCGGCGCCATCCAGACCATCGCCGACACGGCGGTACGCATTGCCGACGTCACCGCCCAACAAAGCGGCGCCGTCAGCGAAATCCGCGATCACAGCGAGCGGATTCACCAACTGGGCGGCGACAACCTGCTGCGCATCGGCCAGGGGCGCGAACAAGGCGACAACCTGTTGGTCCTCGGCGGGCGGTTGCATACGGCAGTACAGGCGTTTCGGGTTTAGACCTCAGATCCAGTGTGGGAGCGAGCTTGCTCGCGATAGCGCTGGGTCAGCTTGCATCGATGTTGAATGTACCGCCGTCATCGCGAGCAAGCTCGCTCCCGCATTGATTCGGGGGGACTCGGGAACTGATGTTCACCGCAGATTCCCTGTGGGAGCGAGCTTGCTCGCGAAAGCGCCGGGTCAGCTTGCATCGATGTTGAATGTACCGCCGCCATCGCGAGCAGGCTCGCTCCCACACTGGATATTCGGTAGGCATAAATTGTGTGTTCACCACAAATCCATGTGGGAGCGAGCTTGCTCGCGAAAGCGCCGGGTCAGCTTGCATCGATGTTGAATGTACCGCCGTCATCGCGAGCAAGCTCGCTCCCACACTGGATCTTCAGCAGGCTTAAATTTTGTGCTCACCACAAATCCCTGTGGGAGCGAGCTTGCTCGCGATAGCGCTGGGTCAGCTTGCATCGATGTTGAATGTACCGCCGCCATCGCGAGCAGGCTCGCTCCCACACTGGATATTCAGTAGGCATAAATTGTGTGTTCACCACAAATCCCTGTGGGAGCGAGCTTGCTCGCGATAGCGATGGGTCAGCTTGCATCGCTGTTGAATGTGCCGCCGTCTTCGCGAGCAAGCTCGCTCCCACAGGGGTTCGGCTCCAACCGTATGACTGGATCAGGGACCCGGGTCACAAATTTCGCGCAAACATCGGTCATCGTGCTGGCTATTGCAGAGAACTGGACAGTCACAAAGGCTTTGCGGCATAGTCGCCAGGTTCTGATACCTGCTCACAGATAACAAGGAACAGCAGATGGCGACCCTATTGGTCCTGCACGGACCCAACCTGAACCTGCTGGGCACCCGTGAACCGGGCGTCTACGGCGCCGTGACACTGGCGCAGATCAACCAGGACCTGGAGCAGCGGGCCCGCAACGCCGGCCATCATTTGCTCTATCTGCAAAGCAACGCCGAATATGAATTGATCGACCGTATCCATGCCGCGCGTGGCGAAGGCGTGGACTTCATTTTGATCAATCCAGCAGCTTTTACACACTCAAGCGTCGCATTACGTGACGCGCTGCTGGCGGTGAGCATCCCATTCATCGAAGTGCATTTGTCCAACGTGCACAAACGCGAACCTTTCCGCCATCACTCCTACTTCTCGGATGTAGCAGTGGGAGTGATCTGCGGCCTTGGCGCCAGCGGTTACCGGCTGGCCTTGGAGGCCGCCCTAGAGCAGCTTGAAAAACAGGCAACAGCTTGAAAACAAGCGTTAAGCGCCCCTGACCGACCCTTGGGAGTTGATGATTCATGGATATCCGTAAAGTTAAGAAATTGATCGAATTGCTGGAAGAGTCCGGCATCGACGAGCTTGAGATCAAGGAAGGCGAAGAGTCCGTACGCATCAGCCGCCACAGCAAGACCCCGGCCCAGCAGTTCTATGCACCGGCACCGATGCATGCTCCAGCCGCCGCGCCTGCTCCAGCAGCAGCGCCGGTTGCCGCAGCAGCGCCAGCCGCACCGGCTGCGCCAGTGCTCAACGGCACTGTCGCCCGTTCGCCAATGGTGGGCACGTTCTATCGCAAGTCTTCGCCATCCTCGCCGTCCTTCGTTGAAGTCGGCCAGACCGTGAAGAAAGGCGACACCCTGTGCATCGTCGAAGCCATGAAGATGATGAACCACATCGAAGCTGAAACCAGCGGTGTGATCGAATCCATCCTCGTCGAAGACGGCCAGCCGGTTGAGTACGACCAACCGCTGTTCACCATCGTTTGAACCGCGGAGAGCCTTTGATGACTGCGAAGTTGGAAAAAGTTCTGATCGCTAACCGCGGTGAGATCGCCCTGCGGATTCTGCGTGCCTGCAAAGAGATGGGCATCAAGACCGTCGCCGTTTACTCCAAGGCCGACAAAGAACTGATGCACCTGGGCCTGGCGGACGAATCCGTCTGCATCGGTCCGGCGTCGGCTGCGCACTCCTACCTGCACATCCCGGCGATCATCGCCGCTGCCGAAGTGACCGGCGCCACCGCCATTCACCCTGGCTACGGCTTCCTGGCGGAAAACGCCGACTTCGCCGAACAGGTCGAAAATTCCGGTTTTGCCTTCATTGGCCCGAAAGCCGACACCATCCGCCTGATGGGCGACAAGGTCTCGGCCAAGCACGCCATGATCGCGGCCGGTGTGCCGACCGTTCCGGGTTCCGACGGCCCGCTGCCTGAAGACGAAGAAACCGCTTTGCGCATCGGTCGCGAAGTTGGTTATCCGGTGATCATCAAGGCCGCTGGCGGCGGCGGTGGTCGCGGCATGCGCGTGGTACACAAGGAAGAAGACCTGATTTCCTCGGCGAAACTGACCCGCTCCGAAGCTGGCGCGGCGTTTGGCAACCCGATGGTCTACCTGGAAAAATTCCTGACCAACCCACGTCACGTCGAAGTCCAGGTGCTGTCCGACGGCCAGGGCCATGCGATCCATCTGGGCGACCGCGATTGCTCGCTGCAACGTCGTCACCAGAAAGTCCTCGAAGAAGCGCCGGCACCGGGCATCGACGAGCAGGCTCGCGAGGAAGTCCTGGCGCGTTGCGTCAAGGCCTGCATCGACATCGGCTATCGCGGCGCCGGTACCTTCGAGTTCCTGTACGAGAACGGTCGTTTCTACTTCATCGAAATGAACACCCGTGTTCAGGTGGAGCACCCGGTTTCGGAAATGGTCACCGGTATCGACATCGTCAAGGAGATGCTCAGCATCGCCGCCGGCAACAAGCTGTCGTTCACCCAGGATGACGTGGTCATCCGCGGTCACTCGCTGGAATGCCGGATCAACGCCGAAGACCCGAAAACCTTCATGCCAAGCCCAGGCACGGTCAAGCATTTCCATGCCCCGGGCGGCAATGGCGTTCGCGTCGATTCGCACCTGTACAGCGGTTATGCCGTTCCGCCGAACTACGATTCGTTGATCGGCAAGCTGATCACCTACGGGGCGACCCGTGATGAAGCCATGGCGCGCATGCGCAATGCGCTGGACGAAATCGTGGTAGACGGGATCAAGACCAACATCCCGCTGCACCGCGACCTCGTACGTGACGAAGGCTTCTGCAAAGGCGGCGTCAACATCCATTACCTGGAACACAAGCTGGGCAACCAGCACTGATGCTTCAAGTGATGTAAAAAGACCCCGGTCCATTGGCCGGGGTCTTTTTTTGCCTGTCGTTCACGATGCAGGCAACGGCATCAGCTCAGCATCACCGTAGAGAATTCCTGCAAGGCCAGTTGCGCCGCAGTCGCCGGCCGGCCCTGATGGGTGCGAACGGCACCGTTGGCATTGGCCACCAACGGTTCGCTGCGCAAGCGCGTCATGAACCCGCGCGCACGTATCGATACCGGATCAGAGCCCTGCTTCGCCCTCGCCAGTACCGGTATGTAATAGCGCTCGACTTGACTCTGCGAGGTCTTGAACACTGAGGTGACACCACTGCGCAGATCCAGCGCAACACCATAGTTATTCCCAAAGCAGGAAGAATACGACCAGTGATCCCAGGTGGGCTGCAGACCCTGGCGCCTCATCACCAACCGGACCGGCTCGCCAATGTCGGCCCCCGTCAGCCAGTCCCCACCCACCAGCGTGGCACGAATGTCCTTGGGCGATCCCCCCAGGCGCCGCGTCACATCGCGAACACTGCGCTCGATCAGCGTGCGGATGTTGTGATCAAAATGAATGACCGCCCCGACCTTGGTGGTCGGGTTGTACAACGAAGCGATCACGCACGTTTGCGCATTCAGCGAGAACAGATAATTGTCCGCCGCCTCGCTGAACCTCGCCACCACGGCTTCGCCCTGCAACGCCCCCCTCGTCACGTCCGGGAAGACATGCCCGGGAAACGCCTCCCGCAGCTCCCCCACTCGCCCGAGGTTGCGCACATGGTCGTTGCCGCCTCTCAAGCCAACCTTGTTATGGGTCCATTTGCCATTCGCCAGCCTGCGGATGGGCAGCTTGTACAACGCGCCGGGACGCCTGGCATCCACCAGGCATAACCCGCCAAAGTAGGGATCCTCCATCACCTGGTAGTACCGGCCCTTGCTCTGGATGTAGTGAGCGCCTCGCGGTTGCGTTGCGCTGGACGGGCTGCGATAGGCGCCAAAAAAAATCCCCTCCTCGGTCACCGGCTGCAAGTGCTCCGGTGTTCTGCTGACCGCCTGCTGCGGCTTCAGGCGTATGGGCGGGATCACCGGCCCAGCCTCTTTGGCGATGCCCGATGTCGCGCGCCTCAAGCGTTGAGCGGACAACGACAGCGGTTTCACCGCAAGCTTCAGGTTCCTGGCCGCGCGCCCTAGCAGCGTGGCCATGCTTGCGGCACCGAGCGTGGCGAACAGCGTCCCCCAGGTCGCGGCCAGCCAGTGGCCAAGCGCGCCTTCCGTGTCGCCCTGCCCATGCGCCTCGACCGCCTGCCCGGCGCTGACCGCCACCAAGCCAATGTCCAGCAACAAGGCAAACGGGGGGTAGACCATGCACACAGGAGCCGCCGCGAAGATCAGGCCCTTGAACACCTGATCCCTGATCATTTCGGCACGACTTGTGGTGATGTCCTCCACATCGGTGACAGCGCGCTCGATGCAGGCATCGAACTCAGCACTGATGTCCATGACCCGATTGAATTCGCGCACTGTATCGACGCGCGTGCTCCCGTTCGCCAGAGCCACCAGCGAACGTCCTGCAGCGGCACGCGCGCTCAGTGCGACCCGCTCCAGTAGGTAATGATGCAGTTGCGCGGCGATGCTCCCGGAGAAGTCCAGGTACTTGCGAAACAGGATCCCGTCCGGGGCGTCGGGTGTGTACAACCAGTAAAAAACCTTAGGGTCGAAGTAGGTGAAAACGTAGACCCCTTGCACGACGTGACCGCCGACGGTCAACTTGATCACGCCTTCGCGCGCCACGGCAGCGCCGGGGTGCGTGGCGCTGTTCACAGGCCTCCCATCGCTCAGCAGCGTGACTTGCCGGGTGAGCCACTGGAATTCGTCGGTGTTCAACATCGACTTGCCGTGGGCCACACGCAGGTCGCGATCCATCCGGGCCAACACCATGTAGCGGTAAGCCTCGCGGCGTTTCGAATACTCAGGGTCCTTGGCATCGAGAAAGCTGGCGCGGATGTGCTTGGCATATTGTTCCCCCAGGTAAGCCACGCGGATGTGCGACGCCAGTTCGGCGCTGCGAACCTGCTTCAAATCCTGCCCGACAGAAGAACGCACGCCTCTTGCGGGGTCGTCGATATCCGAGTTGTGCTCGTATCCAAAAATGGCAAGGTCCAAGAGGCTGGCGGTTTTTTTCTCGGCTGCCAGCCCTGGGCTGTAGTCGATGAGCACAGTGGCCGGATCGACCGCTTCAAGCACGCCCTTGCTACGCAGGTACGGCGCAATCAAATGGGCGAAGGTGCGCTTGGCGAAGTCGATGAAGACTTCATAGTCGACCAGTTGGTCATCGAACACCTGCCGCTGAACCAGAAACTCCTGGTTCAAGCCGCTGATGTTGCGCCGGGACTCAAGCGGCAACGCCGAGTACCAGCGAGGCGACTCGTTCAGTTCCACTTGCGTCAGGTTATTGGCCAGGCCGGTCAAGACCGCGTTCTGAAGACCGGCCCTGAAACCGCTGACCGCCCCCCTGAGGTCTTTGCCCAGGTCCCACGAGGCTGGTTTTTCCGCCACGCCAGCAAAGTATTCCCGGGCCCGCCCATGATCGGTCGCAGAGAGTTGCTGCAGCAGATACTCGCGACCGGCTTCGTTTTGGGTCCAGGCACCGACCTCCCCGCTCAGCGCCCGAAGCGAGGTCAATTCGACCCATTCCTGGCCATCGGGTTTGCCGGGGGCATACAGCAGCAAGCCGCTGACGTCGTCGCCCAGGTCTTCGCGGTAGAACAGAAGAAGATCGGCACACTTCAGGCCATTGGGAAGCACCAGGCTGGCGGCTGGCGTCGCGACGTCACTCTCCCATAGGGCATGGAGAGCGTCATGGCCGGTCGCCGACAACTGGCCCGCACAACGCGCGATAAACGCACTGTGCTGCAGGCGCGCCAAAAACCAATCGAACATGGCCTCTTTCAGGTCAGCCCGTTCGTATCGGTCGGCCAGCGCTTGCAGGTACCCGGCAGGCGCATCGACGTTCGCCAGCAATCGGCCAATGAAGGCTGGCGAAAGGGACTGGTTACGCAGCATGCCGCCATTTTCCACCAGGAACACCGACACTGCGTCCGGCCGTACCGGGCCTGCCGCCACCAACTCACTCAGGTTGTAGGTGTGCACCGGCTGGCCCATCACCGTTCGCCACTGTAACTGCACGCGAATGCTGTCGGGTTCGACCAGCATGTCCAATTCATCCCTGGCATAGTCCCTGGCCAATTGCCGAGCGAAGGCCCGCAGCGAAACCAGGTCATCGACCAGTTCATCGACTTGTACCTGCGCCAGCGCGGCCTGGTTTTCAAGCGCCCGCAGCCGTTCACGATCCGGATTGCTCAAGCCCCGCAGCCAATGCGGCAATTGCAATCGCGCGAGCGCTCCAAGATCCCGCCGCTCGCGGGTTGTTGCCAACGCGGTCAAGCGACTCGCCTGGCGCCAGGCGTCCTGAAGCTCTTCGATCTGTTCTCGCAATTCATCGACGTCCAGGCCGGCCAGATGGTCAGGCTGGAAAAGCCCGTCGACCGCAACCCCATGCTCATCGAGTTTTTGCCTGAGCAACGCTTCGAGCGAGGCATCCTGCGACGCCATTCGCCAATGCCGTCGCAGATAATCCTTGTAGTGACTGACAAACCTCAGCGCCGCACTTTCCACCGCCTGGGCAACGCACTCGCGGCGCTCGGGGGCAAATCCCAGGTCCACCCCCTCGGGCCAACGGTAGGGCAAATCCTGCTCTTCGTCATAAACCACAGGCGCCTGGTCGATCATGCGCTGCAACACCGTGTCGAGCAGGGTGCCAATGAAGTGTGGATCGATGTTGCCTTGGTGATAATGGGTGCGCAGCTCGACCAGCAGGTACTCTTCCAGCACCTCCAGCAAGCTCATCTGGGTTTGCAGTCGCGCGTCGATAGCCACCTGCCAACGCGTCAATTTCTCCAGGGTCATTTGTGCAGTCGCCACCTGCGGGGAAGAGACCGGCCCCGTGCGCGCCATGTTGCTGTGCCGTTCGGCAGTGATGTCCATACACATTCCTCCCTGCTGTGTGGACCGGCACCTTATCCGCCCGGCGATACGCCCATGGCATACATATATATATCGAAACACCCACCCGGACGGCACGAGACTCGCTTATCCACTTTGGCGGCGACCTGGCGTACACTGCGCGCCTTTGCAGCCCTGCGCTGCCCCCTGTAGATTTTTTTCCAAAGGTGCCCGCCATGCCTTGGCTGCAAGTACGTCTGGCCATCAGCCCGGAACAAGCCGAAACCTACGAAGACGCGTTTCTTGAAGTAGGCGCCGTATCGGTAACCTTCATGGACGCCGAAGACCAGCCGATCTTCGAGCCGGAGCTCAACACCACCCCGCTGTGGTCCCACACCCACCTGCTGGCCCTGTTCGAAGGCGGTACCGAGGCGGCCAGCGTACTGGCCCATCTCGAGCTCCTGACCGGCAGCCCGCTGCCCGAGCATCACAGCGAAGTGATCGAGGACCAGGACTGGGAACGCAGCTGGATGGACAATTTCCAGCCAATGCGTTTCGGCCAGCGCCTGTGGATCGTCCCAAGCTGGCATGCCGCGCCAGAGCCTGACGCAGTCAACCTGCTGCTGGACCCGGGCCTGGCGTTCGGCACCGGCACCCACCCGACCACCGCACTGTGCCTGGAATGGCTTGACGGCCAGGACCTGAAGGGCTGCAACGTACTCGACTTCGGCTGCGGCTCGGGGATCCTGGCGATTGCCGCACTCCTGCTGGGTGCCAGGGAAGCAGTCGGCACCGACATCGACGTCCAGGCCCTGGAAGCCTCCCGCGACAACGCCGGGCGCAACAACATTGCCGAAGCCCTGTTCCCGCTGTACTTGCCGCAGGACTTGCCACAGGTCCAGGCCGACGTGCTGGTGGCCAACATCCTCGCCGGCCCGCTGGTGTCCCTGGCGCCGCAACTGTCGAGCCTGGTCAAGCCGGGCGGACGCCTGGCGCTGTCGGGCATCTTGGCCGAACAGGGTGAAGAAGTCGCCGCCGCTTATGCCGCGGACTTTGACCTGGACCCGATCGCCAATCGCGATGGCTGGGTGCGCATCACCGGACGTCGGCGCTAGAATGACCGCCTGTATCCACCGGATTGCCGCATGACTGACAGCTTCGTCACCCAGTGCCCGCATTGCCATACCCGTTTTCGCGTCAGCCATGCTCAATTGAGCGTGGCCCGCGGGGTGGTTCGTTGCGGCTCGTGCCTGCAGGTGTTCAATGCCGCACGACAGTTGCTGGAACAACGCACTGCCAAGCAAGCGGCACCTGCCGTCGCGCCGCCCACCAAACCTGCCGTCGAAGCCCCGCCCCGGGCGATCAGCCAGAAACAATGGAGCGCCGCCGAGCTGGATCTGGATGACCTGGACAAGGAACTGGCGCGCCTGGAGCGGCGCGACAATCGCGCGCCCGGAAATACCGGCCGGCGCCGGGAAGACAACCTGAGCGCGCAACGCGACTCGCTCTCCAGCGAACAGCAAGCCTGGGATGACAGCCTGTACAGCGAAACCCTGAGCGAACGCGCCGAAACCGTCCTCGATACCCCCTTCGAACCGTTCGAACCCCACGAACCGGTGCGGCCACCGCGTACCGAGCCGTCCCTGTCCCTGGCCCTCGAACCGCTGGAGCCGGACGACGAACCGGTCGCCCCGCTCCGCCTCGCGCCGGACGACGAGCCCGAGGAACACCTCGAACGCCTGTCCGCCACCGACGACCACGACGACGAACCCGAGCCACCGGTGCCACTGCGCAAGTCACGGGAACGCCAGGAGCCGGGAATACGCGCCGAAGCCCTCCACGACCTGGACGACGACCCGTTGCAACTGGACTGGCGCAAACGCCGCTCGCCCTGGGGCCGACGCTTGTTGTGGGGCCTGCTGATACTGCTCGCCAGCGCGGCCCTGGGCGGCCAGTACATCGCCTACCATTTCGAAGAGCTGGCCCGCCAGGACCAGTACCGGCCGTGGTTCCTGCAAATCTGTCCGACCATCGGCTGCGAAGTACCGTCCAAGGTCGACATCGCCAAGATCAAGAGCAGCAACCTGGTGGTGCGCAGCCATCCGGAGTTCAGCGGTGCCCTGGTGGTGGACGCGATCATCTACAACCGTGCGCCCTTCTCCCAACCTTTTCCGTTGCTGGAACTGCGCTTTGCCGACCTCAACGGACACCTGATCGCCAGCCGTCGCTTCAAGCCCGGCGAATACCTGGGTGGCGACCTCGAGGACCGCGGCGAAATGCCGCCCCAGACGCCCATTCACATCGCGCTGGATATCCTGGACCCTGGCCCCAAGGCGGTTAACTACAGTCTGAGCTTCCATTCCCCCGAATGAAGCCGGCCAGGGTCGGCCAATTGACGGCAGCTTTCTGACTGACCCTACCCAGACCAAACCGCTGGCGATAACAAAATAGCTGTTCAGATTTTATCCAATTCGATCTTTATCCAGTCATCGAGAGCGGGTATCATGCCAACCCTTTTTCGAAGTCTCATGATCCGGCCCCACTTCAGGGAAGTCCTATGTCGGCGGTACGCATCGGCCCATATACATTGCAGAACGGCCTGATTCTCGCCCCTATGGCGGGGGTCACCGACCAGCCCTTTCGTCAGTTGTGCAAACGACTGGGTGCAGGATTGGTGGTTTCGGAAATGGTCACCAGCGACATGAGTTTGTGGAACACCCGCAAATCGCGTCTGCGCATGATCCACGAAGGTGATCCCGAGCCCCGCTCGGTACAGATCGCCGGTGGCGACGCGCAGATGCTGGCGGAGGCGGCCCGGGCGAACGTCGAGCTGGGGGCGCAGATCATCGATATCAACATGGGTTGCCCGGCAAAGAAGGTCTGCAACAAGGCCGCAGGCTCGGCACTGTTGAAAGATGAAGCACTGGTCACCGAGATCCTGCAGGCGGTCGTCGCCGCGGTCGATGTGCCGGTGACCCTGAAGATCCGCACCGGCTGGGACCGGGAGAACAAGAATGGCCTGGTAGTGGCGAAGATCGCCGAACAGGCGGGCATCACGGCGCTGGCGGTCCACGGCCGCACCCGTGCCGACCTGTACACCGGCGAGGCCGAGTACGACACCATCGCCGCGATCAAGCAGGCGGTGTCGATTCCGGTGTTTGCCAATGGCGACATCGATTCGCCCGAGAAGGCCCGGTACGTGCTCGACGCGACCGGTGCCGATGGCCTGTTGATCGGCCGGGCCGCCCAGGGGCGGCCATGGATTTTTCGTGAGATCGAACACTTCCTGCGCACGGGCGAAAAGCTCGCGGCGCCGCAGTTGTCCGAGGTGGAACGTATTCTGCTAGAGCATCTGGCCGCGCTACATGCCTTCTACGGAGAAGTCATGGGTGTACGCATCGCTCGCAAGCATGTGGGCTGGTATCTCGCAACCCTGCCGGGCGCCAGGGAGTTTCGCGCCCGTTTCAATCGTTTGGATGGTACACAAGCACAATGCGCCGACGTTCAGGCGTTCTTCGCTGAGCGTTACAAGAGCCTGACAGGGGACGAAGGGGTGGCCGCATGACGATGATGACCGAGACTTTAGTGAGTGGAACAACACCCGTGAGCGACAACGTGAATTTGAAACAGCACCTCAATACGCCCAGCGAAGAAGGCCAGACCCTTCGCGGGAGTGTCGAGAAGGCGCTGCACAATTATTTCGCCCACCTTGAGGGCGCTGCCGTCACGGATGTGTACAACCTGGTGCTTTCCGAAGTCGAGGCGCCGCTGCTCGAAAGCGTGATGAACTACGTCAAGGGTAACCAGACCAAGGCCAGTGAGCTGCTGGGCCTGAACCGCGGCACCCTGCGCAAGAAACTCAAGCAGTACGATCTGCTGTAAGCATTCAATCAAACCAGAAAGGCGCCCGCGTAAAAAACGGTCGCCTTTTTTGCTGACTTCCCTTGCTTTTGATGGAAATTGAAATGACCGACCAGACCACCCGCCTGCCGATCCGCCGCGCCTTGATCAGCGTCTCCGACAAGACCGGGATCCTCGAATTCGCCCGCGAGCTGCAACAGCTGGGCGTCGAGATTCTCTCCACCGGCGGGACCTTCAAGCTGCTGCAGGACAACGGCGTCGCCGCAGTGGAAGTCGCGGACTACACCGGTTTTGCGGAAATGATGGACGGTCGGGTCAAGACCCTGCACCCGAAAATCCACGGCGGGATCCTGGGCCGTCGCGGCATCGACGACGCCATCATGAACGAACACGGCATCAAGCCGATCGACCTGGTAGCGGTCAACCTCTACCCGTTCGAAGCCACCATCAACAAGCCCGGCTGCGACCTGCCGACCGCCATCGAGAACATCGACATCGGCGGCCCGACCATGGTCCGCTCGGCGGCCAAGAACCACAAGGACGTGGCCATCGTGGTCAACGCCAGCGACTACGCCGGCGTGCTGGAAAACCTCAAGGCCGGCGGCCTGACCTACGCCCAGCGTTTCGACCTGATGCTCAAGGCCTTCGAACACACCGCCGCCTACGACGGCATGATCGCCAACTACATGGGCACCGTGAACCAGGCTGCTGAAACCCTGTCGACCGAAGGCCGCAGCGAATTCCCGCGCACCTTCAACACCCAGTTCGTCAAGGCCCAGGAAATGCGCTACGGCGAAAACCCGCACCAGAGCGCGGCGTTCTACGTGGAAGCCAAGCCTGCCGAAGTCGGCATTGCCACCGCCACCCAGCTGCAAGGCAAGGAACTGTCGTTCAACAACGTGGCCGACACCGACGCCGCGCTGGAATGCGTGAAAAGCTTCGTCAAGCCCGCCTGCGTGATCGTCAAGCACGCCAACCCGTGCGGCGTGGCGGTGAGCCCGGACGCCGAGGGCGGCATCCGCCAGGCCTACGAACTGGCCTACGCCACCGACACCGAATCGGCCTTCGGCGGCATCATCGCCTTCAACCGTGAGCTGGACGCCGAGACCGCCAAGGCCATCGTCGAGCGTCAGTTCGTCGAAGTGATCATCGCCCCTTCGGTCACTGAAGAAGCCCGCGCCATCGTTGCCGCCAAGGCCAACGTGCGCCTGCTGGCCTGCGGCCAATGGTCGGCCGACCGTGTGCCGGCCTGGGACTACAAGCGCGTCAATGGCGGCCTGCTGGTCCAGAGCCGCGACATCGGCATGATCGGCAGCGAAGACCTCAAGGTCGTGACCAAGCGCGCCCCGAGCGAGCAGGAAATCAACGACCTGATCTTCGCCTGGAAAGTCGCCAAGTACGTAAAATCCAACGCCATCGTCTACGCCAAGAACCGCCAGACCATCGGTGTCGGCGCCGGCCAGATGAGCCGCGTGAACTCGGCCCGCATCGCCGCCATCAAGGCTGAACACGCCGGCTTGCAGGTACAAGGCGCGGTCATGGCTTCCGATGCGTTCTTCCCGTTCCGCGACGGCATCGACAACGCGGCCAAGGTCGGCATCACCGCCGTGATCCAGCCGGGTGGTTCGATGCGTGACGCTGAAGTGATTGCTGCCGCCGACGAAGCCGGCATCGCCATGGTATTCACCGGCATGCGCCACTTCCGTCACTGATACACCGACCCACTGTGGGAGCTGGGTGGGTGTGGGAGCAAGGCTTGCCCGCGATGCAGGCAACTCGGTCCATCAGGCAAACCGAGGTGATGCTATCGCGGGCAAGCCTTGCTCCCACACAAGCCCAGCTCCCACAGAAAAGCATCTCTGCGATGCTCAACAGAATCAGCGTCATCCGAGGTTTTTGAAATGAATGTTTTGATCATTGGCAGCGGTGGCCGCGAACACGCCCTGGCCTGGAAAGTGGCTCAGGATCCACGCGTGCAGAAGGTTTTCGTGGCACCGGGCAATGCCGGCACCGCCATCGAAGCCAAATGCGAAAACGTCGCCATCGACGTGCTGGCCCTGGAACAACTGGCCGACTTCGCCGAGAAGAACGTCTCGCTGACCATCGTCGGCCCGGAAGTGCCGCTGGTCGCCGGTGTGGTCGATCTGTTCCGCGCCCGTGGCCTGGACTGCTTCGGCCCGACTGCCGGTGCCGCGCAGTTGGAAGGCTCGAAAGCGTTCACCAAGGATTTCCTGGCGCGTCACAAGATCCCGACCGCCGACTACCAGAACTTCACCGAAATCGAACCGGCCCTGGCGTACCTGCGCGAGAAAGGCGCACCGATCGTGATCAAGGCCGACGGCCTCGCTGCCGGTAAAGGCGTGATCGTTGCCATGACCCTGGCCGAAGCCGAAGACGCCGTGCGCGACATGCTCGCCGGCAATGCCTTCGGTGACGCCGGTTCCCGCGTGGTGATCGAAGAGTTCCTCGACGGCGAGGAAGCCAGCTTCATCGTCATGGTCGATGGCAAGAACGTCCTGCCAATGGCCACCAGCCAGGACCACAAGCGTGTCGGCGACGGCGACAGCGGCCCGAACACCGGCGGCATGGGTGCCTACTCCCCGGCCCCGGTGGTGACTGCCCAAGTACACCAGCGCGTCATGGACCTGGTGATCTGGCCGACCGTGCGCGGCATGGCCGAAGAAGGCAATGTCTACACCGGTTTCCTCTATGCTGGCCTGATGATCGACAAGGCTGGTAACCCAAAAGTCATCGAATTCAACTGCCGTTTCGGCGATCCTGAGACCCAGCCGGTGATGCTGCGCCTGCAGTCGAGCCTGGTCCTGCTGGTCGAGGCCGCACTGGCCCAGGCACTGGACAAGGTCGAAGCCCAGTGGGATCCGCGTCCAAGCGTCGGTGTCGTATTGGCGGCTGGCGGTTACCCGGGCGACTACGCCAAGGGTAGCGCGATCCAGGGCCTGGAGGCCGCGGCTCGCCTGGAAGGCAAGGTCTTCCATGCAGGCACGGCGTTGAAGGATGGGCAAGTGGTCACCGCCGGCGGTCGTGTGCTTTGCGCCACCGCCATGGGCGCCAGTGTCGACGAAGCTCAGCAGCAGGCCTACAAGCTTGCCGCCGAGATCGACTGGGAAGGTTGCTTCTACCGCAAGGACATTGGCTACCGCGCCATTGCCCGCGAGCGTGGCGAAAATCTGGAATAACCCAGCCATTCAGCCAGGCAAGGGTCTGCGGCCCTTGCCTGACTGTTCCGGCGCCGCGCATAGTTATAATCTGGCATCAACCTACGAAGGGATTTCGCCGTGCGCTGGCTCAGGATTGCCATAGGCCTTACCGTCACCTTGCTGACGCTGCTCTGCATGCTCCCGGCCCAGGCCGCGCCAGGCAGTGGCTGGGCGGTATTGCTCGACGAACAGGGCGACCTGACGCTGAGCGACATCCGTTCTGCCCGCTACACCAATCAATTCAGCCCCATCGACCTGGACCGCCTCAAGGCCGCCGAGCCCGGCGGGGCATTGTGGTTGCGTTTCCGCCTGGCCCCCGACCGGCATGAACAGATCCTGCGCATCTTCGCGCCCGACCTGTCGCGCCTGAACCTCTACGTGCTGGACGGCGACGCCCTGGTTGACCAGCAAGTCAGCGGCAATGCCACGCCGCACACCGAACCTGCGGTACCCAGCAGCGATTTCATGCTGCCCTTGCCGCGCAGCGACAAATCGCTGGACGTCTACCTGCGACTGTCCTCGCGCCATGAACTGCGCCCCTACATCACCTTGCAATCGGCAGTCATGGCCGCGGCCGATCAGAACCAGACACTGATCTATGGGTTGCTGTTCGGCTGCATCGCCATGCTGGTGCTGCACAACCTCACCCGCTATGCCTACACCCGTTCACGCAGTTGCCTGTGGCTGGCAGCCTGTGAAGGACTGCTGATGCTCAGCCTGGCGCTGTTGCTGAATCTGGCCGGACCCTGGCTGCCCGACTGGCCAGCCGTCCAGACGCCCGGAGCCTACCTGGCCTTGTTGCTGACTGCGCCCTGCGGCTTGATGTTCGCCTACCGTTTCTTCGCACCCCTGGGGCCGCACCCGTTGAATCGGCTGCTGCTGGGGGACATCGTGCTCGTCATGCTGTGCAGCCTGTTGCTGTTGTTCGTCAACACGCTGCCGCTCAATATCATGACCTACGCCCTCGTGGCCCTGGCCGGCCTGAGCATGCTGCTCGTCAGCGCCTGGCACTGGCAAAAGGGCTACCGCCCGGCCCGGCTGTTCGTCGCGGCCATGGTGGTCTTCAACCTGGGCACGCTGATTATCCTTCCGGCACTGCAAGGGCTCACGGAGGTTGCTCCCCAGGGCTTGATCATCACCCTGCTGATCTTCATCTGCATCAGCGGCCTGTTGATGAGTGTCGCCCTGGGCGAGCGCCAGCGCTCGATCAACGAAAGCCGGTTCAGCATCAGCCGCGACCTGGCGGCGAGCAATGCCGAGATCAATGCCAAGGCCGAGTTCCTGGCCAAGATCAGCCACGAGATCCGCACCCCGATGAACGGCGTGCTGGGCATGACCGAGCTGCTGCTGGGTACGCCGTTGTCGGTCAAGCAACGCGACTACGTGCAGACGATCCACAGCGCCGGCAATGAGCTGCTGACCCTGATCAACGAGATCCTCGACATCTCCCGGCTCGAATCCGGGCAGATCGAACTGGACGACGTGCAGTTCGACCTCAATGCACTGATCGAGGATTGCCTGAGTATCTTCCGTGCCAAGGCCGAACAGCAGAATGTCGAGCTGATCAGTTTCATCCAGCCCCAGGTACCGCGAGTGATCAGCGGTGACCCGACGCGGCTGCGCCAGGCGCTGCTGAGCCTGCTGGAAAACGCCCTGAAGAAAACCGACGAGGGCGAAGTGCTGATCGTCGTCGCCCTCGACGAGCGCAGCAATCAGCCGCGCCTGCGCATCGCCGTGCAGGACAGCGGGACGCCGATGGACGCCGAAGAGCGCGACACGCTGATGCACGCCGAACTGCACAGCAAGAACTTCCTGTCGGCCACGCGCCTGGGGGGCAACCTGGGCCTGGTCATCGCCCGTCAGTTGATCATCCTGATGCACGGGGAATTCGGCATCAAAAGCGGCAGCAACCAGGGCAGTACCTTGTGGCTGACCCTGCCGCTGGACCCGGATCGCCTCGAACATCCGACTTCCGACCTCGATGGCCCGCTGCAAGGGGCGCGGGTATTGATCGTCGACGACAACGACACCTGCCGCAAAGTACTGGTGCAACAGTGCAGCGCCTGGGGCCTGAACGTCAGCGCCGTGCCATCGGGCAAGGAAGCCCTGGCGCTGCTGCGCACCAAGGCGCACCTGCGCGATTATTTCGACGTGGTGTTACTGGATCAGAACATGCCAGGCATGACCGGTATGCAACTGGCGGCCAAGATCAAGGAAGACCCGAGCCTGAACCACGACATCCTGTTGATCATGCTCACCGGTATCAGCAACGCGCCGAGCAAGATCGTGGCACGCAACAGCGGGGTCAAGCGCATCCTCGCCAAACCGGTGGCCGGCTATACCCTCAAGACCACCCTGGCGGACGAGCTGAACCAGCGCAACCGGGGCCAGGCGACGAATGTGCAGGTGAACGCCGGCCCTCCCCTACCGGTAAAGGTGCCGAGCGATTTCCGCATCCTGGTGGCCGAGGACAACAGCATTTCCACCAAGGTCATCCGCGGCATGCTCGGCAAGCTCAACCTGCAACCCGACACCGCCAGCAACGGCGAAGAAGCCCTCAAGGCCATGAAGGAGCAGCGCTACGACCTGGTCCTGATGGACTGCGAAATGCCGATCCTCGACGGGTTTTCCGCCACCCAGCAATTGCGCGCCTGGGAAATGGGCAACCAGCGGACCCGCACTCCCGTGGTGGCGCTCACCGCGCACATCCTGGCCGAGCACAAGGAACGCGCCCGCCAGGCCGGGATGGACGGCCACATGGCCAAGCCGGTGGAGCTGTCGCAGCTGCGTGAGCTGATCGAACACTGGGTGGCCCAGCGCGATCAGCAAAAACCGACTGCATCGACTTATTGAACCGAGCCAAGCCTGCGGGAGAGCACGCCTCAGAGTTCCAGGGCGCTGAGGTAGGTGGACGCTTGGGACATCACCGAACGTTTTACCTTTTCCCTGAAGGTGGCGTAGTACAGCGTATTGAAGTTGATGAAGGTCATTCGCTCGACACTGTTGCGCACCCAGTCGCCGCGCTCGATGAACAAGAATCGAGACGTCTGTCGACGCAGCTGGAACTGGCAGTGATAGACGCCCATTGCAATTCGATGGGTGCCGTTCGGCACGCAGGGAATCATCTGGAAAATGCCTGTGTCGCGCGACAGGCTGGTTGATTCGAACAGCTCTAGCGCTTTGGGATTGCTCTCCAATGCCACCAACGCACCACTGGCCGGGGCATGAAAAGCTTCGCCAAGACGAGCCTCGATATGTTGTGTCGCTCCCACCCCCATCGGACCTTCAATGGCCGGCAGCGTCTGCGGGCGCGGTACGTCCCAGCCCAGGAATCTGAGCTGATTGCAGTAATAGTCGAACCAGTGACCAGACAACCCGTCGCGATAGGCCGCCCAAGTGGCCCGTTGCGCATACATCGTGCTCAAGTACACATCTTCCCGATGGGAATCAGGTAGACCGGCAGCGAACGAAACGACACTGCCGCCAACGACTGCGGCAGATGGAATCGGCCCCCTCATCTGCAGACCTCTTCGGCAGGAAGAACACCTGCATCATCGATAGCCTTGGTGATATCGGCAATGGTGTCGCCGACGACAGCCGCAACCTTACGGGCGATAACCTCACGGGCAGGGGCGAACAATGTTTCGCTCAGTTGCACGCGGAAATAACGTGCCGTCACACAGCCGTCGATGTCTTTGCCATCAAAGCACTGCCTCCAAGGATTGGCCTCGATCACTTTCACTGTGTCGAATTGCAAATAGACACCTGCCATCGAAACAGGGCTGTGCGCCACGATCACCAACAAGCGCACGGGGCTGGACGATGAAGGGCTCTGCGGCGGATCAGGTTCGTTGTGTTTTTGCATATGCTTGCGCAGGATACTCAGCGCTGGCAGCGAGCCGGGTAACGCTGCGACACGGTCCAACACCGCCATGATCTGCTGTTGCTGATCCGGACGATCGTCCAAGGGTATTGCTGCAACCCACTCCAATGGCGAGCTAGTCCCTTCTTGTTTCGGTAGCAGGTCCTTTCGCCGCTTGGCACCTGATATCCAGGCGACACCCAGGACGTCCATATAACTACCGTACCAATCAGCGCTTGGTAGGCGTTGCAGATTTTTGTTAGCCACCAATTGCGCGAGCAAGACCGAGTTCATCAGGTCGTCAATTGCCGCGTCCCGCACAATGGAGGGAACTAAAACAATCGCCGCCGCGTTAACAAAAACCGAATATGCCTTGTCCATGCTTTTATTCCTTTTGAAAAAAAGGCAACCGACCCTCCGGCTGCCTTATTGAAATGAAGCTTAGATTTCGTATTCTTCGATCTTGCTTACGGCATGATTACCCAACCTGCCAATAATGATGCCCCGGGTGCGCTCGACAATACTCGGAACTTTCCTGAAAACCGACTCACCTTTATACAACTTCACTTCGCGACTGCTCCAATCTGCAAACAGGACCTGGGTCGCGCTGTTGCGCCGGATAAAGCGCACGGTGCCAAGCAACATGCTGACTTCACCATCAATCTCGACGCAGGTACCGGCCGCCATTCCGCCCACCCCATGCTCCAGCAGGTTTCGTTCAAAAAGAGTCAGCGTCTTTTCTTTCTTCTGCAAGGCAGTAATCGCACTGTCAGCGACCTTCAGCAGCAACGCCGAAGCCGCGCTTCCAAGGGCAATACCCGACACTACGGACGCGAGGATGTCCAACACCAGTTTGTCCATCCGCACGGTGTTACCGGCAATGCTCAGGTCATCATAGAACCGCTGGGTAGCGACCCAACCGGCATTCGTCATGACTTCAACAAACTTGTAGTACCACTCTCGTCCTTGGGATTCGAGAGGGTATTGCCTGTTGGCGACCAGGGAAGCAAAGAGAAAAGCATGCTGCGCGTCTTCTTGATGCTGGGGAGAAAGACCACCGGCGAAGGCCAGGATGCCTTCACCGACAACCGACCCCTTCGCAGGGGGCTCGATATCACCCGAATACAACGAGCGGGGACTGACATCGGGATAAATATCATAACTTTCCAGGCGCGCCACACAGGCGGCCACACTGCTATCACACACTTCAAAACTCATAAGTTACTCCTTAAGTTATAAAGCAAGTCACTCCATGACCTGCGACCCCACACTAACCAACTCAATCAGGCACAACAACACCTGACTTGTAACTTCAAAATAAAAGTCAACCCAGCAACATTAATAAAACAAACTCAAAACAACCCTTCGAATAAAAAACGCCCCGCCATTACATCCAATCAAATGCCGACAGTCGATTCAGAGGCTGATAGACTCCAGCGATGTCTTTCGCAATGAGTCTGAACCATGCTCCACGTGCTATTCAGCGTGTACCTCAAGATGCTGGTGCTCTATAGCCCCTTCTTCGTGCTGTCGTGTTTTATCGGGCTGACTCGCGGCTATTCGCGCAAGGAACAACGCCGCCTGGCCTGGAAGGTCGCGACCGCGACGTTGGTCTCCAGCGTGTTGCTGTATTTGTTCGGACGGGTGATTTTCAGCGTGTTCGGCATCACCGTGGATGCCTTCCGTATCGGCGCCGGCAGTGTGCTGTTCATTTCGGCACTGGGCATGGCCCAGGGCAAGTCGGCCGTGCAGACCGACAACGTGCAGCAGGACGTGACCATCGTCCCGCTGACCATTCCATTGACCGTCGGCCCCGGCACCATCGGTGCCCTGCTGGTAATGGGCGTGAGCCAGCCGCACTGGGACGACAAACTTATGGCCATCATCAGCATCGCCCTGGCGAGCTTCACCGTCGGCGTCGTGCTCTACCTGTCCAGCCGTATCGAACGAATCCTCGGCGACCAGGGCTTGCAGATCGTCAGCCGCCTGATGGGGCTGTTTGTCTGCGCCTTGGCGGCGCAGATCATTTTTACCGGGGTGAAGGGCTACCTGGTGCCGTAAAAGGAGGACGGTTTATTCTGCTACCGGTGTTGTCGCCAGCAGCTCCTGCAGGGTTGCACTGCCAGTCGCCCCCAGGTCCTTTAACCGCGCCACGAACGTCGACACCGGGCGAGATTGCGCGGCGTTGAAGCCCAGGCATATCTCACCGCGCAAGGCCGGATCGGTGGAACACACGTCACGCAAGATCAAGCAGCGTTCACTGTCCGGATCGACAATGACCAGATGCGCCTGGACAATTTCGAACACGAGTTTTCCAGGCTCATCGAAAGCCCAGACCAACGTGCTTGCCGTGGCAGGTGGTTCATTCAGGGCATGTCGACAGTCGACAATGACCGACTCCAGCTTCAGCCACACTGCCCTTGTCAAATGGCAAGTCACCGCGCCTTGCCCCATGCGCAGGATCAACCGATTGACCTCGTCGGGAATCAGCGGCAAGAGATCGCGGCCGACCTTCTCCCCCTCGACCACCAGCACCTGCACGTTGCGCCGGACGTAATCGAACGGTCCGATGCTGCGTTTGTCCGGATAGATCAGCACCCGCCCATCCTGATGCTCGTGCAACAGCACGTTCACCTGCGCTTGCGTGCCCAGCAAAGTAAAGTCCCTGGGTAGGTTCCTGCCGGTGACCCGCAGCAGCCGGGCACTTTGCACGTCGTACCATTGCAGGCTTCCAGGTTCGGACTCCACCGACACGAACTCCGCATGTTGCACCGCGTCCAGCAACCGCTGGAGGGCTTCGATCAAGTGCTCACCTTGGGCGAGCACCCAGGCGTGGTTGACCCCGATGACGGTCGCCGTTTCCTGATGACCCAGCGCCAGCGACACGCCGTCCACGCTTGTCCCGCGCAATCCGCTACCTTCGGGCGTGACGTCGGCGAAGCTCCAGCCCGCCCACTCGCGCCGATAAGCCGGCAGACTGGCGCCTGGCAACAGTTGCGCGCCGGTGCCAAATGCCTGATCCAGTTGCAGTGGGTCGAAGAATGCCTGGCTCACGACTTCACCGCTCGATCGCTCGAACAGCCAGACCGACTGATTGTCGGGCGTCACGCCAAGCACGCGAACTTCCTTGTCGAACCCTGGATCGCACAACAGCAACCGGTGCTTCACGTACCAGGCACACAGGTTGCCGTCACCGGCGGCATTGCGCAGGCCGGCAATGGCGAAATCCTTGTCCGGATAGCGCTTGGCCAACGGCTCCAGCGCCTGCCACCACTGGGCACGGTCCTTGAGCCAGTGCTCACTCACGCCGGCAAACTGCAACGGTCCTTGTGCGGCCAGGTTGAAGAACCGTCCGTTTTCATCAAGCGCCACATAGCCCCCGTCGACGGCCAGGATCTGTTTGAGCCCCTCAGGCTGCACCCATTGCTGGGTCCACAGCGCTCTACCGTCGTACACGCTGCGTTGCAGTCGGCAGAGCGTCTGGTTGGAGGTGACTCGTTGGTACACGAAGAACACATCGCTGTCGTCGGCCATCGGCAATAGCAGCAACCCGTCCAGGTTCTTGATCGAGTCATCCCAGCCACGGGGATGAGGCATGGCGGGTTGCGCAAGGATCAGCCGTCGATCGCTGCTGCGAACCCACGCCAGGTCTCGGGAATCGGGCGCAATCGTCCAGCAGATCGAAACGTACGAAGCCGGTTGCCAATCGACGGTCGGCGCCCCGTTATTCGAAGGCCCGGGGGGCAACCGCAGAAAGTCGCCCAGTACGGACGACCACTCGGGCAGGCTATCGCTGGTCAACAGCAGCGCCTGCAGTTGCGGCGCGGTGTCGTAAGTGACGGAACTCAACAGCAATTGCCCGTCATGAATCAGGTAGCGGTATTGCCGGGTAGTTTTATTCTCGAAGAGGTATTCCTGCACCACATGAATCACGCCCTGAGCATCCGCCTCGACGCTGCGAACGGTGCTTTGGCCGTCCTGGATGAGCAACAGGTAACGGCGCTTGAGCAGGCCCGTGGCGCAATCCGTTTGCCATATCTGCAATTGCTCGGGGTCGTAGAAATACGCAGCCCCCCCCAGGACCACCGACAACTGCGGCTCACCGAGCACTTCCAGGTCGTCGCGAATGTAGAGGAAGCGGTCTTCGTGGGCGTCATACCAGGCGGTGGTGTAGCGCGGTTGCCCGGGCTCCTCGAACGGGATCAGGAAACGCTGGACCGGCGTATACGGCAGCGCCAATCGATGCTCCCGCGCCAGGTCCTTGTAGTGGTCAAGCAACGCCTGCTCATCAAGCCCCTCGGGCGCGGTCTGCTCGACCAGGTCCAGTTGCTGTTTACCCTGGGTGACGCTGAACAACTGGTCGGCCGTGCGGATCAGCACTTCCTGCCGGTCGCCGGAACGCCTGACATGGACGGAGCCGATGTACAGCTCGCCTGAAGGCTCGACTCGGATATCGCTTTCATTGGCCCAGGTTGCCTGCAATACCCAGCGGCAATACATCTGGTTCGGTGCGACAAGGCTGATATCAACCCCGGGATTGAGCGTCACGGTACAGCGCGCACCCGCGCCCCTGAGCCGATAGGACAACTTTCCGTGCCAGGCGTCTGGCAGCACGGGAATCACCAGCGTCCGCTCCAGCGCATCCAGGTTCACCCGGATGACCGTTTCGCCATACACCGGGTTCAGGCGATTGAGAATGTAGTCGGACGGAAACGAATAGAACGAGAACAAGAACAGCCAGGTGCCGTCCGCTTGCCTCTTCTCCAGCCGCCGGGCCGTGTCGAAGCCGCGATCATGGCGCAAGCGAGCAAAGGGCAGCGCCTTGTATTCATAGCCGTAAGTGGTTTGCGGCGTGCAGGGCAGCACGATGGGTTGTCCGCCAGGCGGGGTGAATCCGATCTGCCTGGGTAGCCCCAGCTCCCGGCGAATATCGATGGCCCGCGCGTCATCGGGATCGAAACCCGGCACACCGAAATGATCATGCAAGGGATACAGCCTTGGACTGTCGAGCTGCAACGTTCCGTCGTTCAGATCGATGCTTTTAATCAGCAGTGACGGACGTGCCACCCACGCGGCCAGCGTGTGATCGTAGCGGTAGGCGTCACCACGATAGGCCTGTTCCAGGTCGTCGAAAAACTGACCGACTTGCCGTGCCTCGCGAGCGATGGTGGCAAATCCCTGGGCCAGGGCGGCGACCCCTACCGCCACCCCACCCAGAATCACGCCCGCACCACCGAGCACCGCCGCAGCGGTCGATGCCCCGGCCAACCCCGCCCCGACACCGCCCGCCGTCAAGGCCAGGCTGGCAGAGTCGAATGTCAGCTGGGTACCGAATTGCGCTTTTTCGATGTCGTTTTGCGCAGTCTTCAACTGGTAGATATCGAAGCCGACATTGGCCAGCCCCAACACCGCGCCGACGCCCTCGTTGGCCGCATGCCCCAGCGCCTGGCCAACGACCGGCGCACACGTGCGGGCAATGAGCCGTTCTTCCGCCAGGGCTGTGCGGACCAACTGCACCAGCCCCGCCACATCCACGACATTGCCGTGCACCAGCTGCGCGTAGTTGACGTAGGCATGCAAGCGCACGGCAGTGGTCAAGGTTCGGTCATCCCCTTCCCGCCCGCGCAAGGCGTTCATCAAGGCCTGGATGGTGAAACCGGCGTTGAGGGTATGGACACTGTCGGCCTCGGTCGGATCCAGGACGCCACCGCTCTGCACAGGTTGGCGGGCCAGGGTCGAAAACTGTTCCGACAGCCAGTTCTTGATCCGCAACAGGCGCTGATCGTCGCTGAGCACCTGAACCGACTGTTGCGGTTGCGCGGGGTCGATCAGGCTCACCCGGTATTTGCCCTCGGGGGTGATTTCCAGCGTTTCGAACAAGGGCACCAGCGGCGTCGCCGAACCATGCAAGTCCTGCAAATCGACCGTTGCCTGGGCGATCTGCTGGCCCCACCAATGGCTGTCCAGCGCCAGCAAACTGCTGCCCAGGTGCGAGTTGTCGACCAGGGATTTTCCATAGGCCCTGTTCAAGCGCTGGCGAATCTCAAGCGCCGGTTTTCCTGGCAAGGGATCAGGCTTGAGCAGGTGCTCCACCGTGAAACCGTCAGACAGTTCCAAGGTCGAGATCTTTGCGCTGTGCAGGTCGATCAGATCGAATTGCGGTCGAGCTTCAGAACCATAGGCGACGTAATAGCGGGCCATGCCCTCGGTCTGGAAAAAGTGTTCCAGCGCACGTTGCAGCCCGTCCACATGATCAAATTTGCACAGGCCAAAGTTGGGGTCGAAAAAATGATAGCTGGCGCGTTCTCCGCTGGCGGTCTTGGCCACCAGCATCGAATGGTTGTCCGAGTTGAGCATCAGCGTACGGGGCGCGACGTGTCTTTCGAGTGCGGCAGTGACCTGGTCCAGGCTCGCCTGGCCAAGCCGCGTACCCACCTCGCCCAGCGACACGTCCCGCAGAGCTTCCAGGCTTTGCACAAAGGCCTGGGAGTCGGCTTGCCCGGGTTCGAGCACCGCCAGGAAGAAACGCTCGCGCAAGTGCCCGGAGGCGACGTCACCCTGGGCAAGCGCTGCACTCATCACCAACGCCAAGGGATAGCAGCGCCCACCAATCGCCTCGCCATCGCCGTTGAGCAGCAAATCCTGGGGGACCATTTGCACACCGGTGTGGCCGAATCCGTCCAGCACCTGCCCGGAGCGTTCGACCACTTGGAGGCGATGCTCAAGGGTTGCCACCTTCTGGATCCGTGCGACATGACGCCCCCACTGGAACAGCGTCCGCGCCTGTTTCAAAGCGGTTTTCTTCAGCTCCAGCGCGCTGTCGGACGACAGCGGCACATCCGCCAAATCGCTCGCCAGGCCGTTCATGAACCCTGGCGCCTTGCGCTTGAACAATTGCCGCTCGATGACTGCGTAACGGCCGGCCACAGCCTGTTCGGCAACGCTGTTGGCCAGGTTCTCCAGCGCGCTGGTAGCCGCGTTGAAATGCGGGTTATCCAGAGTCTCCAAGCCGAGCAGCACGCCCAGCGACAACCTTTGCACAGGGCTGGCCTCAATGACGCGCCGCAAGCCGCTGGCAATCTCGCCCAGTACGTCATCGATCCCCAGGCTTTGCATCTTTGCATCGCTCAGGAACACCGGAACCAGTGCATCGGCAGGCTGGTGCCGGATACGCTGGCGATCATCGAAGCTCAAGGGCAGCGGCTTGTCGAAGCGAATCTCACCATCGTGTCCCCGGCTCATCGCCTCGATGAACGGCTCGCCGAGCCCCTCGACCAAACGCTCCAGCACATCGGTCAGCAGCACGGCGCGGCCTTCGATCAGCGGCCAGCCCTGCTGGAACTCAACAGTCGAATGCTTGAGCAACTGGGCGATGTCGCCGCTGTAGCGCGTACGGTACTGACCTTCACGCCAGCGTGCCTGCTCGTCGCTGACCCATTTTTCGGGTTGGTTGCCATTTTCTTTCCAGGAGTGATCCTGCTCTTCTTCTGTGGCGCCATTGACCGTCAGGTGGGGAGCAATGCCCGCCTCCTTGTGTAAAGTGCTGGCAACTTCCGCGCTCAAGTGTGTGTTCGCATAGTCGGCCATGCCGTCGCGCATGGCGCCGGGGCCCGTCAGATGGACGGTTCCTTCGCTCTCGAAGCGAATGCCGTCGCCGAAGTGGGTCGCTACTCCCGATATTCGCGCGATCGCCCTGAGCACTTCGCCCATCGGCAGGCGGCTCAGCGGTCCATTGGTTTTTTCGAAGACTTCTTCCACCAGAGCTAACATCCCGGCAACGTCGCTCAATGTCACATCGCGCTGGGCGGCCAGTTGTACCGACGCTTCAATCAACTCGTGATTGGCGCACAGACGATCGATCACGCTTTCAAGCATCTCAGCGCCCGGATGGGCCATCAGGAAGGCATTGGATAACGACATTTCCATGCTCAAGGCCCGCAGCGCGAAAGGTCGGGCCAACCGCTCCGTCGGCAGCTCGAAGACCTCGCTCAAGCTTGGCCGGCTTCGCGCGTACGCTTGCAGTGCCGGCAGATGCTCGGCAGGAATATGCACGCGATAACGGGAGGAGGCCTGGCGGCTCGGCATCCATCCGGGGTTCTCGTTCAGCAGCAATTGCAGGGCCCCCAGACGGGCATCCTGGCCAAACCCGCTGATGTCGACGCCGCCCAGGGTGGCCGATAACGGCGGAAGGTGGTCGATATCGGTATAACTGCCACCTTCGGCAAACAGGACTTCAGCGCGTACCACATCCGAGGCTGCCGCCATATTGCCGAGCAAGCGCATCTGCCGGTCATAGACCTCCTGCAATTGCAGCGAAACTGCGCCGGCGGCAAGATCGCGCAACTTGAAGCCGTCCATGTCCAGGACACTGCGCCGATTGCGTTCCAACTGTTGGCGCAGCACTTGCGTATCCTGACCGTAGGCGCGGGTCAGTAAATCGATCCGGGCCTCATCGGCGGATCCGCCATTCGTTACCGCGGTATTGATATGGGCCTGCATCTGTTGTTTCAGAACCAGGGCATGTTCGTTGTACAGTGCCCCCAACTCGATTTCACTAATACGCACATCTACGTCGTGTAAAAAAACATTGGCCTTGGCGGCCTCGACAATAAGCTTATTGGTTTGCCAGGCCAGCAGTGCATCACTGTCATACCAAAGATTCAAGGTATAACCCTGCCGGGCCAACACCTGTCGCCATACATTGAGGTAATCGCGCTGAATGTCGCCAAGGCCACCGCCGAGCCAGACGAAGTGCAACGTCCTGGGCACCTCCGCGGGCAATTTTTTCATCTGCTCGGCACTGAACTGCAGGCGCGCTTCGTGCTGTTCGACTTTGTCGTATATCTGCGGCAGGTCTATCCCCGCCCTGGCAGGGCCAGAGATATGTGTCTCCTGGCTGCGCTTGACCCTGCGCGCGCCCACCAGCCTGGCCAGCGTCTGCTTCAAGAGCCCCAGTGGCTCGAGCAGCCTGTGGGAATCCGGCATGCCGATACAGGCAAAGTAATAACGGATGACCACGTCGTAGTGCTCATTGTTTTTGTAGGGCAACAGTGCCCGTTCGAGGTCGGCCAGTTTGAAAAGGCTGATGAAGCCGAGCGCACTGTCGCCTGTCTTGATGTTTGCTTCCTGCATAAAAAGACACTCCTTGGCCTGTTCCATTAAAAACAGGCCTATAACAACGCCGTCGCCAGCACGTGTTCTGGCGACCTATTGATTCAATTTAATATTTTGCAACCTGGCGACATCTAAAGCGTTTGCCAAGCACTGACAAGCGCACACCGACAACTTATCAGGCACGCAAACTAACGCTTGAAAACCAACAACTCAAATGGGAAGGCTTTCAATGCATTTCAAAGAAGGATCAAGACTGAAACTTGCTCTTTTATTTATACGGACGACAACTAAAGCGAAAGAATCGAATGCACGGTCCTGAGGGCGATGTTTCTCTTTTGTGGCGAGGGAGCTTGCTCCCGCTGGGTTGCGCCGTAGGAGCTGACGAGTGCAACGAGGCTGCGATCTTTCCACTGACAATTGAGTCGAGAGCAAAAGATCAAAATCAAAAGATCGCAGGCTTCGCCAGCTCCTACAGAGCCCAGCGGGAGCAAGCTCCCTCGCCACAGTAACGCCCCCACCACAGAACAGTGTCGCGGTTCAGGCCGGTTTAGCCCCATACCAGCGAGGCGTGTACACCCAGTTCCCACCGGATGCGCGCGGGAACACGCAGGTGGTGGAGGAGCCGATCAGGACCATGGTGCGCATATCCACCTGCTCGGCAGTGAGTTGCCCCAACGTGGTGACACGCAGGGTCTGGCCCGGACGACCGATGTCACGCCCCAACACCACCGGCGTCTCCGGGGTGCGGTGCTGGGCGACGATCTCCAGCGCGCGCCCCAATTGCCACGGTCGCGCACGGGAAATCGGGTTGTAGAAAGCCAACGCCAGATCGGCTTCGGCCGCCAGGTCCAGGCGTTTTTCGATGATCGACCAAGGCTTGAGATTGTCCGACAGCGACATCACGCAGAAGTCATGCCCCAACGGCGCACCGGCCTGGGCGGCGGTGGCGAGGGAGGCGGACACGCCGGGCAGGATTTCCAGGTCAACCTGGTGCCAGGCTGGGTCGCTGGATTCGTGCAACGCTTCAAGCACCGCCGCCGCCATGGCGAATACACCCGGGTCGCCGGACGACACCACGATCACCGAACGGCCTTGGGCGGCCAATTCAAAGGCGTGTCGGGCACGCTGCATTTCTTCGCGATTGTCGGTGCAGTGCAGCACTTGATCGTCGCGAAACGGGCCGGCCATGCGCACATAGGTTTCGTAGCCGAGCACATCGGTGGCCCGCGTCAGTTCGGCCTTCACCGCCGGCACCATCAGTTCGGCCGCGCCCGGCCCCAGGCCGATCACCGCCAGGCGTCCGCGTGGACGACCGATTTGGGCCACATCCAAGGGCTGCGCAGCAATGGCAATGGCCAGGTTGTCCGTCGCCGAAAGGATGTTCGCCGCCGGCATCGAACTGCGCGCCAAGGTGGCGGCATCGCCGGTCATCGCCACAAAGCGCAGCGCCACCCCGAGTTCCAGCGCCGCTTCACGCAAGGCCGTGCTGGCCATCAGCGTCTGCGCCGCCACCAGGCACGCCAGGCTCGGAAGCGCCACGTTGGCTTGCTGCAAAGCGGCACGAATGGCGCCCGGCAGATCAGCCACCTCGGCGCTCACCACCACCGCGACACTGCGCGGATAAATCAGCAGTTCATGGGCGCTCGCCTCACGCTCGGCATGGCCGACGTGGATCGTGCGTCGGGCTTGCGGGTCTTGCGGCAACTGCGCCTGATCCAGCCATGGCGCCGCGCCTTCGATGCGCACCGGCTCACCGGCCAACAGGTCGGAGACGAAGCGCTTGCCCTGCTCCAGGTCGCCGAGGCTGTAGCCGCTTGGCGGATTGAGCAGGCAGGTGCCAAAACGCAATTCGCCGCTGGTGGTAATCGCCGGCGCCACTTGCAGCGTTGCCGCGATCTCCCGGGCCATGACATTGACCCCGCCCAGGCCGCCCAGCAGCGGCACCACGGCGCTGCCATCCTCGGCCACCGCCAGCACCGGCGGCTCGACGCCTTTTTCCAGCAACAGCGGCACCAGGGTGCGGATGACAATGCCGGCCGCGCACAGGGCGATGATCGGTATGTTCTGTTGGTAGAGCTCACGCAACGTCGCGCCGAACTCGATGTATTGGCGATCCGCGCCCTCGACCCTTGCGGCCAGGCCGTGGATCACGGCTTCGGGATAGCGTTGCTGGATCCGCCGGGCCGTTGCGAGGCTGCCCGGGCCGAGGATGACGATGGCCGGCGCGGTAGAAGTCATCAACCCTGCCACCGTTCGCCCGGGACAATGATCAGCGAGAAGTACGGCGAAGACATCGGCTCGACGTCATCCAACGGCACGATTTTCTGGTTGGCCATGGTCGCCCGCTCGACATACAGCGCCCGCCCGTCCATACCCAATTCCTGAAGCACTTGGCGAACCTTGGGAAAATTGCGCCCCAGCTTCATGATCACCGCCGCATCGGCGTCGGCCAGGCGACGCTTGAGATCGTCGTGGGGCAGGACGCCGGAGAGCACCGACAGGCTCTGGTTGCGATAGACCAGCGGCGCACCGAGCACCGAGGCCCCGCCCAGCATCGAGCACACGCCAGGAATGACTTGGGCTTCATAGCGCTCGGCCAGGCGATCGTGCAAGTACATGTAGGAGCCGTAGAAAAACGGATCGCCCTCACAGATCACGGCCACGTCGCGACCGGCATCCAGGTGCACGGCCAACTGCTCGGCGGCGGTGTCGTAGAAGTCGGCGATCACCTGTTCATAGGACAGCGGCGCCGGCAGCGCTTCGGTGGTGACCGGGTAGACCAGCGGCAGCAAGGTCTGCGCGTCCTGCAAATGGGCCTCGATGATGCCAAAGGCGTTGCCCTTCTTGCCCTTGGCGACGAAGTACGCCACCACCGGCGATTCGCGCAACAGGCGCAGGGCCTTGACCGTAATCAGTTCCGGGTCACCGGGGCCCACGCCGAGGCCGATCAGACGTCCAGGCTGCTGCATCATTCAATCTCCGTAGCGAGGGCGTTGACGGCGGCGGCGGCCATGGCGCTACCGCCCAGGCGGCCTTGCATGATCACGAACGGCACGCCGCGGCTGTTGGCCGCCAGCATCGCCTTGGACTCGGCAGCCCCGACGAAGCCCACCGGAAAACCGAGGATCAGTGCCGGTTTCGGCGCGCCGGCATCGAGCATTTCCAACAGGTAGAACAGCGCGGTCGGCGCATTGCCGATGACCACGACGCTGCCTTCCAGGTGCGGACGCCACAACTCCAGCGCTGCCGCCGAACGGGTGTTGCCCAGTTCCAGGGCCAATGCCGGCACACCCTCGTCGCGCAAGGTGCAGATCACCTGATTGTTGGCCGGCAGACGAGCCCGGGTCACGCCTTCGGAGACCATCCGCGCATCACACAGGATCGGCGCACCGGCGGCCAGCGCCTGGCGCCCGGCCGTGCCCGCGCCCTCGGAAAACTGCAAGCCATCGATGGCCTCGACCATGCCGCAGGCATGGATCACCCGTACCGCGAGTTTTTCCAGGTCGGCCGGAATGCGCGCCAGGTCGGCTTCGGCGCGGATGATCGCGAAGGAGTTGCGATAGATCTCCTGACCGTCGCGGATGTAATCAAGCATCAAGGGGGCTCCGGGGGCGAGCGTCGAGCCAGTGGCCGAGCGCTTCAATAGTCAGATTGTGTGCCTGCAACGCGCCGAAACCCGGCAGCGTGGCATCGCGAAAATACAGGTCATAACGACCAGGGGCGACCGCCAGCAAGGTGGCGGGCGCGATATGGGCCGCCGCGCAGGAACGCGGGCAGCCCGACAGATGGACTTTCAGGGTCTGGCCCTGGCGTTGCAGCAGCTCGGCCAATTGACGAGCATCGGCCTTGGTGTCGGCCAGGGCTTTACCGCAGCCACTGGAGCCGGTGCAGGCGATGAGTTGTGCCAGGGGCTGATCGACCGAAACCAACAGGCCCAACCCCTCAAGCCGCGCCAGCACTTCGTCGGCGTCCTCGCGGCGCACGTTGGGCAGCAGCAGGCTTTGCCAAGGGGTGAAACGAAGGCTTGCGTCGCCCTTCTCCCGCGCCAATTGCGCCGCCTCCCCCAGCATGCCGGCGTCGAGTCGGCCAAGGGGCGCCGCCGCGCCGACGTAGACCCGGTCGTCGTGCTGGGGATGAACGCCGATGTGCAGTCCGTCGCTGGCCCCGTCCCGTTGCCAATCCAGGCAAGTTTGCAGCGGCACGCGGCGGGCCAATCGGCTCATGAATTCATCACTGGGGAGTTCAGCCAACAAGTGACGCATGCGGATCTGGTCCGGGCGCGCCAGGTCGAGGAACAGTTCCAGCACCGCCACCACCAAGGTATGCCCCTGGGCCAGGGGCACCCTGCCCGCCGGTTTATCCAATGGGCAACCGGCCAAGCCGAAGGCCAGCCAAGGCTCGCCATCACGGACCAGGGCCGACAGCCACAGGTCGTGGTGATGTTCGAGCATCGCCAACGCTTCGCCACCGTCCAGTTGCACGGCGAACTTGGCCGACAACTCGGGGAAGCGTTCGTGGGTTTGCAGAGTGAAGAGGATCTGCGCCGCCAACGGGCGGGTGTCGAACAGCATCTGCCGGTCGATCCCGGCCGAAGGGCTGAGCATCAGGTTGCGCACGTCATCGCCGGCCGCCTTGCGCGGACCAAGCCCGGCGGCCAGCAATGGCTGGATCAGCGCGTCGTGCCCAGGACCGATCCCGCGAATTTGCAGGTTGGCTCGGTTGGTCGCCTCGATCACGCCAGCGGCGAACCGCTCGGCCACCGACGCCACGACTTCGGCCTGATCCGCCTGGATGGCACCGCCATCGAGCTTGATCCGACAGATCCCACCGTCCAGCGCCTGGACGACACGCAGCAACCCCGGGCAACCGGAGGGGCGTACGACGTTGGAGGATGGACGTTCGTTCAAGGGAAAACCGACAAATAAGAAACGCCGCATCGGCGAAGGACCGCCATTATGCCTGCTTTGCCGGGGGTCATGAAAAGCTTGCCGGTCGGATTGCTGACGGCGGACACACAATTTCCGAACGTCCCCATTCCAAACTGGGGAGCGAGCCTGCTCGCGAAAGCGGTCTACCTGAGAAGATGATGTTGGATGGACCGCCGCCATCGCGAGCAAGCTCGCTCCCACAGAGGATTTGTGGCGGACCCGGTTTTGTGRACACCCTCAATCAAAACYGTGGGAGCGAGCCTGCTCGCGATAGCGGTCTGTCTGGAAAGATGATGTTGAATGGACCGCCGCCATCGCGAGCARGCTCGCTCCCACAGAGGATTGGTGGCGGACCCGGTTTTGTGAACACCCTCAATCAAAACYGTGGGAGCGAGCCTGCTCGCGATAGCGGTCTGTCTGGAAAGATGATGTTGAATGGACCGCCGCC
>NZ_JBFREY010000037.1:0-50422 GCF_052114545.1 Pseudomonas sp. KB_12
CATTGCTCCGTGGGCCCGCCGCGAAGGGCCATCCATGGCCCAGCGCGGCTATCCCGGCATCCATGCCGGGATGCCCACTCCACAATGCCTGCGTTCGGCCAGCGTGGTTAACGGGGCGCCGAGATCAACGTCCACCGCGAGGCGGCCTAGTAGCCGGCCTGGCTCTTGCGGTCGTACACCCGTCAGATCTGTTTGAGCAGGACCTGTGGGAGCAAAGCTTGCTCGCGATTGCGGTGTGCCAGTCAACATCAAGTCGACTGAACGGACGCTATCGCGAGCAAGCTCGCTCCCACAGTTTGATCTTCAGTGACGGCCCGCTGCGGTGTGTCAAATGGCGCCGTCGGTGCGCAGTTTGGCGATCTGCTGCGCGTCGTAGCCAAGCTCGCCGAGCACTTGTGCGTTGTGTTCACCCAGTGCCGGCCCGACCCATTCGGAGGTGCCCGGGGTGTCGGAGAGTTTCGGTACGATCCCCGGCATCTTGAACGCCTTGCCGTCGGGCAACTTGGCCTGCAGGAACATTTCACGAGCCAGAAACTGCGGGTCGCTGAACATATCTTCGGCGCTGAAGATCCGACTGGCCGGCACCCCGGCCTGGTTCAATTGGTCGATAACGCTATCGAGCGGCAGCGAGTTGACCCAGCGATCGATGACGCCATACAGCTCGTCACGGCGGCTGTCACGGCCGTCGTTGCTGGCCAGTTGCGGGTCATTGGCCAGGTCGTCACGGCCGATGATCTGCATGAAGCGCTTGAAGATCGCGTCGCCGTTGGCGCCAATCTGCACGTGCTTGCCGTCAGAGCTGGTGTGGATGGACGAGGGGGTGATGCCGGGCATGATGTTGCCGGTGCGCTCACGGATGAAGCCGAATACGTCGAACTCCGGCACCATGCTTTCCATCATGGCGAAAATCGCCTCGTACAAGGCCACGTCCACCACTTGCCCGGTTCCGCCATTGATCTCGCGGTGACGCAGGGCCATCAATGCGCCGATCACGCCCCAGAGGGCGGCGATGGAGTCGCCGATGGAAATTCCGGTGCGCACCGGCGGACGGTCCTCGAAGCCGGTGATGTAGCGCAGGCCGCCCATGGACTCGCCTACCGCGCCAAACCCCGGCTGATCTTTCATCGGCCCGGTCTGGCCGAAGCCCGAAAGCCGCACCATCACCAGTTTCGGGTTCAGTGCGTGCAGGACATCCCAGCCCAGGCCGAGCTTTTCCAGTACGCCGGGGCGAAAATTCTCGATCAGGATATCGGCTTCGCCGATCAGTTTTTTCAGGATCGCCAGGCCTTCAGGGTGCTTGAGGTTCAAGGTCAGGGACTTCTTGTTGCGTGCCTGGACGAACCACCACAGCGAGGTGCCTTCGTACAGCTTGCGCCACTTGCGCAGGGGGTCACCGCCGTCGGGCGATTCAACCTTGATGACTTCGGCACCGAATTCGCCGCAGATGCGCGAGGCGAAGGGCCCGGCGATCAAGGTGCCGAGTTCGATGACTTTGACGCCGGCAAGGGGTTTGGCAGTAAGCGACATGACAGATCCTGTAGGACAAAGGCAGAACGAATAGAGCGTTTTATCATAGGCCAAGGCTGGTCGCCGCAGGTTGATGGTCGGCAATTCGTGGATTGCCCGCGTCATCGGTTAGACTTGCCGCCTTTCCTCGTATCAAGAAGCCCGTTCATGGCCCAGCCGTCCACGACCTATAAGTTTGAACTGAACCTCACCGACCTTGACCGCAATGTGTACGAGAGTGTGAAGCAGACCATCGCCCGCCACCCTTCGGAAACCGAAGAGCGCATGACCGTGCGCCTGTTGGCCTACGCGTTCTGGTACAACGAACTGCTGGCGTTTGGTCGTGGTCTGTCAGACGTCGATGAGCCTGCGCTGTGGGAAAAAAGCCTGGATGACCGTGTGCTGCACTGGATCGAAGTCGGCCAGCCGGATGCCGATCGCCTGACCTGGTGCTCGCGCCGGACCGAGCGCACCAGCCTGCTGGCCTATGGCAGCCTGCGGGTCTGGGAAGGCAAGGTGATCCCGGCGGTCAAGAACCTGAAAAACGTCAACATCGCCGCTGTACCCCAGGAAGTGCTCGAAACCCTGGCCCAGGACATGCCGCGGGTGATCAAGTGGGATGTGATGATCAGTGAGGGCACGATTTTCGTGACCGACGACCGTGGCCAGCATGAAGTCCAGCTGCAATGGTTGCTGGGCGAGCGTGGTTGAACCCACCGGGCCCTGTAGGAGCTGCCGAGCGAAGCGAGGCTGCGATCTTTCCCCTGGCGCTTGAGTCTCAAGCGAAAGATCAAAAGATCGCAGCCTTCGGCAGCTCCTACGGGGTCCAGCGTGAGCACGCGCTCTTGTCACAGTCTGCGATTCCTACAAAAAAATAGAGAAACGTCCGTTCCCCATGCGCATAGAACCCCGCCAACTGCCCGATACCCTGCCATTTCTCGGTGACCTGCCGCCCCTGTTGACCCGCCTGTACGCAGCGCGTGGTGTGCAGTCCGAGGCTGAACTGGACAAGAGCCTGGCGCGCTTGATTCCCTTCCAGCAGCTCAAGGGGATCGACGCCGCGGTGGATCTGTTGGTGACGGCGCTGGAGCAACGCCAGCGCATCCTGATCGTGGGCGACTTCGACGCCGATGGCGCGACCGCCAGCACCGTGGGCATGCTCGGGCTGCGCCTGCTCGGTGCGGCCCATGTCGATTACCTGGTGCCCAATCGCTTCGAATATGGCTACGGGCTGACCCCGGAAATCGTCGAAGTCGCCCTGGCCCGCGAACCGCAGTTGCTGATCACCGTGGATAACGGTATTTCCAGCGTGGAAGGCGTGGCGGCGGCGAAAGCGGCGGGGCTCCAGGTGCTGGTCACCGACCACCACTTGCCCGGCCTCGAACTGCCGGCAGCCGATGCCATCGTCAATCCGAACCAGCCGGGCTGCGAGTTCCCGAGCAAGGCCCTGGCCGGTGTCGGGGTGATTTTCTATGTGCTGATGGCCCTGCGGGCGCGTCTGCGCAGCCTGGGCTGGTATGCCAGCACACCCCAACCGAACATTGGCGAATTGCTCGACCTGGTGGCCCTGGGCAGCGTGGCCGACGTGGTGCCCCTGGACGCGAATAACCGGATCCTGGTGCACCAGGGCCTGGAGCGGATTCGCGCCGGACGCGCCCGGCCCGGCATCAAGGCGATCCTGGAAGTGGCCAAGCGCGATGCTTCACGGATTACCTCCACCGACCTCGGCTTTATCCTCGGGCCGCGTCTGAATGCGGCAGGGCGCCTGGACGACATGAGCCTGGGCATCGAATGCCTGCTCACCGACGACCCGGCCCTGGCGCGGGAGATGGCGGCGCAACTGGACGGCATGAACCAGGACCGCAAGTCCATCGAGCAGGGCATGCAGCGCGAAGCCCTGGCCCAGCTCAAGGACCTGCCGGTGGAGTCGATGCCGTTCGGTTTGTGCCTGTTCGATCCGCAGTGGCACCAAGGGGTCATCGGCATTCTCGCCTCGCGGATGAAAGAGCGCTATTTCCGTCCGACCATTGCTTTTGCCGATGCCGGGGACGGCTTGCTCAAGGGCTCGGGTCGCTCGGTGCCGGGTTTTCACATTCGCGATGCGCTGAGCGTGGTGGCGGCGCAGCACCCCACCCTGATCAGCAAGTACGGCGGTCACGCCATGGCGGCGGGGCTGACGCTGCCGGAGGCGAATTTTCCGTTGTTCGCCGAAGCGTTCGACGCGGAAGTGCGCCGGCAGTTGCGCGAAGAAGACCTGACCGGCCGGCTGTTGTCGGATGGCACCCTGGCGGTGGAGGAGTTCCACCTGGAACTGGCCCGGGCACTGCGCCACGCCGGCCCCTGGGGCCAGCATTTTCCTGAGCCGATGTTCCACGGCCTGTTCCAGTTGGTCGAACAGCGCGTGGTGGGCGAACGGCACCTGAAGGTCGTCCTCAAGAGCGAGTGCGGTTCGGTGAAGCTTGATGGCATCGCCTTTGGCATCGACCGCGAGATCTGGCCCAACCCTACTGTGCGCTGGGTGGAGCTGGCCTACAAGCTTGACCTCAACGAGTTCCGCGGTCAGGAAACGGTGCAGTTGATGATTGCCCATATCGAGCCGCGGTAGCCGATCGGCCTTTGTGGCGAGGGAGCTTGCTCCCGTTGGGCCTGTAGGAGCTGGCGAAGCCTGCGATCTTTTGATCTTGATCTTTCGCTCTCGACTCAATTGTCAGTGGAAAGATCGCAGCCTCGTTGCACTCGTCAGCTCCTACACAGCTCCTACTGCGTCCAGCGGGAGCAAGCTCCCTCGCCACAGGGTTTCAGGGGCGCCTTAAGTGAACTGCATTGCGCCACACCGTCGGTTTTTAAGTTCTGAACCCTCCGTCCTTGCGGGTTGTCGACTAGGCTCTAAGCACTGCTTGATAGCCCTTGTGACGTCTTGTCGAGTTTTTTGCCCGCGGGGGCGGGTGTTGCACCTTTTGTCACTCGTCGACTTTTCAAACAGAACCCTGGAGCCTGCCCACTGATTCGAGAGGTGCCCCATGAGTCTGCTGCTGGAACCCTATACCCTTCGCCAATTGACCCTGCCCAATCGCATCGCGGTATCGCCGATGTGCCAGTATTCGAGCACCGATGGCCTGGCCAACGATTGGCACCTGGTGCACTTGGGCAGCCGTGCCGTGGGCGGCGCCGGCCTGGTGTTCACCGAAGCCACCGCTGTTACCGCCGACGGCCGCATCACCGCCCAGGACCTTGGGCTTTGGAACGATGAACAGATCGAGCCGCTACAACGCATCACCCGTTTCATCACCGCTCAGGGGGCAGTGCCGGGCATACAACTGGCCCATGCCGGACGCAAGGCCAGCACCTGGCGACCCTGGCTGGGCAAGCATGGCAGCGTAAAACCGGCGGACGGCGGCTGGGTGCCGGTCGGCCCGTCGCCGATTGCCTTCGACCCACAACACACTCCTCCGGTGCAGTTGGACGAAGGACAGATCGCCGGTGTGATCCAGGCCTTCGTGGATTCGGCCAAGCGCGCCCTCACGGCCGGCTTCAAAGTGGTCGAGGTTCACGCGGCCCATGGTTATCTGCTGCATCAATTCCTCTCGCCCTTGAGCAATCAGCGGCGCGATCAATACGGCGGCTCGTTCGAGAATCGCATCCGCCTGGTGCTACAAGTCACCGAAGCGGTGCGGGCCGTATGGCCTGAAGAACTGCCGGTGTTCGTTCGCGTTTCCGCCACCGACTGGGTCGAGGACGGGTGGAACCCGGACGAAACCGTGGAGCTGGCGCGGCGCTTCAGGGCCCTGGGAGTGGATTTGATCGATGTGTCATCGGGTGGCACGGCCGCCAATGCGGAAATTCCCACCGGCCCGGGTTACCAGACACGCTTTGCCGAGCGGGTGCGCAAGGAGTCGGAAATCGCCACCGGCACTGTCGGCATGATCACCGAACCGGCCCAGGCCGAACACATCCTGCGCACCTGCCAGGCCGATATCATTTTCCTGGCCCGCGAATTGTTGCGCGATCCGTACTGGGCCCTGCATGCCGATGATGACCTGGGTGGTCGCAAGGCCACGTGGCCCGCGCAGTACCAGCGGGCAACGCATCGGGACCAGCCGATTCATGAGTCGGATTTGCGCGATTGAGTGTTTGGTAAAACAAAAAAGCCCCGGTCGTCATTGGCCGGGGCTTTTTGTTTATTGGGCTGGATTGTTCGGTGGTTGTACCGGCCTCATCGCGAGCAAGCTCGCTCCCACAGTGGATTTGTGTTGTTCACACATAACCTGTGGGAGCGAGCCTGCTCGCGATAGGGCCAGCCCAGATACCCGATCCCTATCAGGGATATTTGCGCTTATCCGGCGCCGGCGGGAAGTACTGGTACAACCAGGTCTCGCTCAAGGTGCGGTCCTTGGTACGAATGAACAGGCGCATCTGCACCGGCTCCACACTGTCGTCGGTCGGGTACCAGTCGAAGGTGATGCGGTAGCCCTTGATTGCATCCATCACCAGCACGTTGAAGTCTTTCACTTCACCGTGGGAGCAGGTCACCACCGGTTCGATGCCGGTGCCCGGCGGCAGTTGGTCGAGGCCACCGCCGCTGAAGTCGACGGCAAAGCGACGGGCCCAGACGGTCGGGTAATGCTCGCCCGGTGCCCAGCCTTCGATGAAACCGCCCATGCCTGAGCGGGTGGCGTCGACGTGGGCCAGGTCCGTGCTGACTGGCGGCAGCGCGCTCCAGTAGAGCTTGTAGCCATAGTTCAGCGAGTCGCCGGCGGCCACCGGTTTTTTCGGCGTCCAGAACGCGACAATGTTGTCCAGGGTTTCGCCGGTGGTAGGAATCTCCAGCAGGTCGACCGAGCCTTCGCCCCAGGCCGTCGTCGGTTCGACCCACAGGCTTGGGCGCTTGCTGTACCAGTCCACAGTGTCCTGGTAGCTGGCGAAGTCGTGGTCGGTTTGCACCAGGCCGAAACCTTTCGGGTCCTTGTCGGCGAAGGCGTTGAATTGCAGGGTGGCGGGATTGTTCAACGGCCGGCACACCCATTCGCCGTTGCCGCGCCACATGGCCAGCCGGTCGGAATCGTGGATTTGCGGGTGAATGGTGTCGCACATGCGCCGTTCGACGGTGCCACAGCTGAACATGCTGGTCATGGGCGCGATGCCCAACTGTTCGATGGCAGTACGGGCATTGATGTGCGCGTCGATCTCCATCACTACCCGGGTCGGCTGGCAATCAATGTCAAACCGATAGGCACCGGTGGCGCTGGGGGAGTCGAGCAGGGCGTAGACCACGAAGCGGGTGCTGTTCTTGTCCGGGGTTTCAAACCAGAATTTGGTGAAGTCCGGGAATTCTTCGCGCTTCTTGGCGTAGGTGTCGATGGCCAAACCGCGGGCCGACAGCCCGTATTGGCCGCTGGCATCCACGGCGCGGAAGTAGCTGGCCCCCAGGAACGAAAGGATGTCGTGCCGGTCCAGTTCCGGCGCCTTGAAGACGCGAAAGCCGGCGAAGCCCAGGTCACCCGTCAGTTGCGAGGTGTTGACCGTGGTTTTCTGATAGTTGAACAGCTCGGGGCGGAAGTGCACCTCACGGGCCATGCGCGTCTTCGGGTCGACGCTGTACATGCGCACCGGCTGCTTGAAGCCCATGCCGACGTGGAAGAATTGTGCGTCCAGTTGCCCGTCCAGCTCATTCCACAGCGAGTGATTGACGTCGTACTGGATGGCGTTGAACTGCAGCGGCGACATTTGGGCCAGGGTTTCTGGCAGGACTTGCTTGGTGTCGATATAGCGGCTCTCGGCCAGCCGCCGGGCCTGATCCTTCAAACCGTTGAAGTCGAAAGGACGGGCTTCGCCATCGGCAGTCTGATCGGCGGCCCAGGCGCGTGCGGCCATGAGCCCGGAGGCCGATAGCCCGGTGTAGGCGGCGAAGGCCATGGAGGCCTTGAGCAGATTCCTGCGGTGCATAAATACAACCTTTTCTCGAAACAGTCCCGAGCCGATCCTGGCAACAGCGACTGATAAGGGAGTTCGGACATGCCTTTGGCCAAACGCGACGAACGTTAGAACAGATGCCTGAGAGTTGGATCGGTTCACCGAGGCGCAAAATCATAGGGGAAATACGGGCTTTGAGAGCAAGGAAAGCGTGGCTTGGTCAAATTTTCTTACAGTTATTTCTTTTTTTATGTCGATTCCGACTTTTTTTGACTAATTACTCTAAAACTCCCTTTTCACGCTTTGAATCCTCCCTATTCTTTAGCGTGATAGGCGATCTAACCCGGATTCAGACGGCGCTATCAGGTCAACCTCGACGTAAAGAAGGACAACTCATGACAAAAATACAGGGCATTACCGAAATGCTGGGGATCTTTCCAGGCCTGACCAACCCACGCAGGACACGCCGGCTCAGCCTGGAAGAATTGAGACTGGTCGAGCGCTATCGGGAGTTGTCGGAAAACGACCGTATCGCCATGCGCTACCTAGTGGATGCGATGCGCAGTGTTTCGCGGTTTTGAAGCGTGGCGCAGGTGGGCGGCCGGAGCAGGAACGCCGGCCGACATCACTCCACCGACCAGTCCTGAGGGCGTTCGGTGCGCTGGTGCAGTATCCGCAGCACCTGCAGTTGTCCATGCTTGAGCCGGTAGGGGGCTACGAACGGGTAGCGGGTCAGCACCAGCTCTCGAATATCGGGAGCGACCGAAGGACGGCCCGAGCCGGGAAAGCGTTGCAGTTGGCGCAGTGTCTCGAGGATGGCGCTGATGACGTCATCGGCGTTTTGGTAATGTTCGTGGATCGAGTCGAGGTCACTCTGTGCTTTGTCGGTCAGTACGATGCTCGGCACGTTTTGCCCACTTAGCCTTCACGGCGTCCAGATCGGTCAGGTTTCCAGCGTCGGCATCGGCTATGCCTTCGCTGATGGCTTGCAGATGCCAGGATTCGGCTTCCACATATCGGACCAGTGCACGCTTGAGGTGATATTGACGGTCGCGGTCGGTGGCGGCGGCCAGCAAGTCCAGCTGTTGGGCCAGACCTTCTTCCACACGAAAGGACAAAACGGGCGAGGCCATGGCTGATCTCCAAGGTGTATACGTTGTAGACACCCTAGGGGCTGCCAGGATTTCCGTCAACCGGCGAGCGTGCACCGATCGACGAAAACCTTAGCAGGACGAACGCTGGGCAGGCGTGGGCATGTGTTGCCAAGGTTGTCTTGGTGTCAATGCTTGAACATCACATGCCGCACTACCGTGTAATCCTCCAGCCCATACATGGACATGTCCTTGCCATAGCCGGAACGTTTCTGACCGCCATGGGGCATTTCGCTGACGAGCATGAAGTGCGTGTTCACCCAGGTGCAGCCATATTGCAGGCGTGCCGACAGGCGATGGGCACGGCCAATGTCGGCGGTCCACACCGATGAGGCCAGGCCGTAGTCCGAATCGTTGGCCCAGGCCAGCACTTGTGCTTCGTCGAGGAACTGCGTGACGGACACCACTGGCCCGAAGACTTCCCGGCGGACGATTTCGTCATCCTGCAGAGCGTCGGCCAGCACCGTCGGCTCGAAGAAAAACCCGTTGCCGTCCACGGCCTTGCCGCCGGTGATCAGGCGGATATGCGACTGGGCGATGGCCCGTTCGACGAAACCGGCCACGCGGTCGCGGTGCTGGGCGGTGATCAGTGGGCCCATCTCGGTGTCTGGCGCGGTTTGCAGGCCGTACTTGATGCTGCCCACGGCGGCGCCGAGCTTCTCGACGAACTGCTCGTAAATGCCTTGCTGGGCATAGATGCGGCAGGCAGCGGTGCAGTCCTGGCCGGCGTTGTAGAAACCGAAGGTGCGGATGCCTTCAACCGCCGCGTCAATGTCGGCGTCGTCGAAAATGATCACCGGGGCCTTGCCGCCCAGTTCCATGTGCATGCGTTTGACGCTGTCGGATGTGCTGGAAATGATGTTCGAGCCAGTGGCAATGGAGCCGGTCAGCGACACCATGCGCACCTTCGGGTGGGTGACCAGCGGGTTGCCGACGGTTTGCCCACGACCGAATATCACGTTGAGCACGCCGGCCGGGAAAATTTCCGACGCCAATTCTGCCAGGCGCAGCGCCGTCAGCGGAGTTTGCTCCGATGGCTTGAGCACCACGGTATTGCCGGCAGCCAGGGCCGGGGCGATTTTCCAGGCGACCATCATCAGCGGGTAGTTCCACGGCGCGATGGAGGCGATGACGCCCACCGGGTCGCGGCGGATCATCGAGGTGTGCCCCGGCAGGTATTCGCCGCCTGCCGAACCACTCATGCAGCGGCTGGCGCCGGCAAAGAAGCGGAACACGTCGGCAATCGCCGGGATCTCGTCGTTCAGCGCGGCACTCAAGGGTTTGCCGCAGTTGTCCGACTCCAGTTCCGCCAGTTCTTCGCCGTGGGCTTCGATGGCATCGGCCAGCTTGAGCAGCAACAGGGAACGGTCCTTGGGCGGTACTTGCGACCAGGCCTCGAAGGCGGCATCGGCGGCGCGCACGGCGGCATCGACCTGGGCCTCGCTGGCTTCATTGATCTCCACCAGCACCCGGCCCAGCGATGGGTTGAACACCGCCTGGCCAGGGCCTTCGCCGTTCACCAGATGGCCGTTGATCAGCAGTTTGGTTTGCATGTCCATGTCCTCTTGAATGTTTCCCAAGTCCCCTGTGGGAGCGAGCTTGCTCGCGATAGCGGTGGATCATTCACCCTTTGCAGCGACTGACACGACGCCTTCGCGAGCAAGCTCGCTCCCACAGGATTTCGGTTCTGATTATTTCCCGCCGCTACCGGCCACGCTCTCACCGCCTCGGGTCAGGTAATACGCGCCCAATATCGGCACCATCGTGACCATCATCACCAGCATCGCCACTACGTTGGTCACTGGCACATCGCGAGGGCGGCTGAGTTGGTTGAGCAGCCACAGCGGCAAGGTGCGTTCGTGGCCGGCGGTGAAGGTGGTGACGATGATCTCGTCGAATGACAGCGCAAACGCCAGCATCCCGCCGGCCAGCAGCGCTGACCCCAGGTTGGGCAAGATGATGTAGCGAAAGGTCTGCCAGCCGTCGGCCCCCAGGTCCATCGAAGCCTCGATCAGGCTGTGGGAGGTTCGGCGCAGGCGGGCGATGACGTTGTTGTAGACGATCACCACGCAGAAAGTGGCATGGCCGACGACGATGGTGAACATCCCTGGTTCGATGCCCAAGGTCTTGAAGGTCGCCAGCAGCGCAATGCCGGTGATAATGCCCGGCAAGGCAATCGGCAGGATCAGCATCAGCGAAATGCCTTGCTTGCCGAAGAAATCGCGCCGGTACAGCGCCGCCGAGGCCAGGGTGCCAAGCACCATGGCGATCAGCGTGGCGATGGCCGCGACCTGCAACGACAGCTTGATCGCCTCCAGCACATCCGGGCGCGCGAAGGCGACGCTGAACCACTTCAAGGTCAGGCCCTTGGGCGGGAAGCTGAACGCGGCGTCCTCGGTATTGAAGGCGTAGAGGAAGATGATCAGGATCGGGAAGTGCAGGAACACCAGCCCGCCCCACGCCGCGATCCGCAAGCCCCACGAGGCCCGGTCTTGAGAGTCAGAGTGCATCGAAAGCTCCCAGTCGCTTGACGATGGATAAATACAGGGCGATCAGCACGATGGGCACCAGGGTGAACGCTGCGGCCATGGGCATGTTGCCGATGGCGCCTTGCTGGGCGTAGACCATGCTGCCGACGAAGTAGCCCGGTGGGCCCACCAACTGGGGCACGATGAAATCCCCCAGGGTCAGCGAGAAGGTGAAGATCGAGCCGGCGGCGATGCCGGGGATCGACAGCGGCAGGATCACCTGCATGAACGTCTGGTGTGGCCTGGCGCCCAGGTCGGCCGAAGCTTGCAGCAGCGATGGCGGCAGACGCTCCAGGGACGCCTGGATCGGCAGGATCATGAACGGCAGCCAGATGTAGACGAACACCAGAAAACGCCCCAGGTGTGAGGTGGACAAGGTGCTGCCACCCACGCCGGGAATCCCCAGCACGAACTGCAACACCGGCCCCAGGCCCAGGTGCTGGACGAACCATTGCGCCACGCCACCCTTGGCCAGCAGCAGCGTCCAGGCATAGGCCTTGACGATATAGCTGGCCCACATCGGCAGCATCACCGCGATGTAGAAAAACGCCTTGGTCTTGCCGCTGGTGTAGCGCGCCATGTAGTAGGCAATCGGGAACGCGACGATGGCGCTGGCGATGGACACCGCTATCGCCACGCTCAGGGTGCGCAAAATGATGTCGAAGTTCGACGGCTGGAACAGCGCCGCGAAATTCGCCAGGGTCAGGTCCGGCGTGACCGCCATGGTGAAGTCGTCGAAGGTGTAGAAACCTTGCCAGAGCAAGGTCAGCAGCGAGCCCAGGTAGATTGCGCCGAACCAGATCAGCGGCGGCACCAGCAACATCGACAGGTACAGGTTGGGGCGCCGGTACAGCAGGTTGGAAAAACGTCGCAACGGTGAACCGGGCGTGGGCGTTTGAGCGATGGCCAGGGTGTTCATCTCACACCTCGCCACTGACGGTGTCGTGCAGCGCGACCATCGCCTCCCGCGCCCAGCGTACGCTCAGGTGCTGGCCGGTCTGGTGCTGGGCGGTGTTGTCGAGCCACTGGGTGTTGGCCTGGCTGAGGTTCAGGGTCTGGCCGTTGGCAAGCTTCAACTCGTAGCGCGTGGCACTGCCCTGGTACTGGATGTCGTGCAGCAGGCCGTGGACTTCGATCTCACCACTGGCCAACGGACCCTCGGCGAAACGCACGTGTTCCGGGCGAATCGAGAACGGCTGTGGATAACCGCTCAGTTCCCGGGCCAGCTCGCCACGGATCACGTTGGACGTGCCGACGAATTCGGCGACGAAGGTGGTCGCCGGTTTCATGTACAGGTTGCGTGGGGTATCGACCTGTTCGATGCGGCCCTTGTTGAACACCGCCACGCGGTCGGACATCGACAGTGCTTCGGTCTGGTCGTGGGTGACGAAAATGAAGGTGATGCCCAGTTGGCGTTGCAGCTTCTTCAACTCGCCCTGCATCTGTTCGCGCAGCTTCAAGTCGAGGGCGCCCAAGGGTTCATCGAGCAGCAACACCCGCGGGCGATTGACCAACGCGCGGGCCAGGGCCACGCGTTGGCGCTGGCCGCCGGAAAGCTGCACCGGCTTGCGTTCGCCGTAGCCGCCCAGGGCAACCATCTCCAGCGCTTCGTCGGCGCGCTTGATGCGCTCGGCCTTGGCGACGCCTTTGACTTTCAGGCCGTAGGCCACGTTGTCGCGCACGTTCATATGGGGGAAAAGGGCGTAATCCTGGAACACCGTGTTGACGTCCCGTTGGTACGGCGCAAGCCCGGTGGCCTCTTCGCCATGGATGCGGATCGAGCCGGCACTGGGTTGTTCGAACCCGGCGATCAGTCGCAGGCAGGTAGTCTTGCCCGAACCGGACGGGCCCAGCATGGAAAAGAACTCGCCGTCCTGGATGTCGATGCAAACCCGGTCAACGGCTTTCACATCGCCGAACTGACGGGATACCTGGGTGAATTGGACTGCAAGCGTCATGGTGCGGGGCTCCAAAAAGCGGGACTGCTGTTGAATCGTTGCTGGGTTGCCGTGCACCAAACCTGTGGTAGCAGTGCTGTGGGAGCAAAGCTTGCTCGCGATACAGGCGCCTCGGCTCCCCGAGATACCGCGTCATCTTCATCGCGGGCAAGCCTTGCTCCCACACAAGAGCGGTGCTCAGCTCCAGTTTTTCGCCGACTGAGGCCTTACCGCCCGCCCATGATCGCAATGTAGTCCTGGGTCCAGCGGCTGTACGGCACGAACTTGCCGCCCTCGGCCTGTGGGGTTTTCCAGAAGGCGATCTTGTCGAACTGATCGAAACCGTTGGTCTTGCAGCCCTCGGCGCCCAGCAGTTCGCTGCCCTTGCACGCCGCCGGCACCGCCGGCAACGAGCCGAACCACGCGGCGACGTCACCCTGGACTTTCGGTTGCAGCGACCAGTCCATCCACTTGTACGCGCAGTTGGGGTGTTTGGCCTCGGCGTGCAACATCGTAGTGTCGGCCCAACCGGTGGCGCCTTCCTTCGGAATGGTCGAGGCGATCGGTTGCTTCTCGTTCATCAGGCCGTTGACCTGATACGGCCAGGCGCCGGATGCCACCACGCCTTCGTTCTTGAAATCGCTCATCTGCACGGTGGTGTCGTGCCAGTAGCGGTGGATCAGCGGCTGCTGGGCCCGCAGCAATTCCAACACTGCCTTGTACTGGGCTTCGTCGAGTTGGTACGGGTCCTTGATGCCCAGCTCAGGCTTGGCGGTCTTGAGGTACAGCGCCGCGTCGGCGATGTAGATCGGGCCATCGTAGGCTTGCACGCGGCCTTTGTTCGGCTTGCCGTCGGGCAGGTTCTGAGCGCTGAACAGCACGCTCCAACTGGTGGGCGCCTGCTTGAACACGTCGGTGTTGTACATCAGCACGTTTGGGCCCCACTGGTACGGGGTGCCGTAGGTCTGCTGGTTGACCACGTACCACGGTGCATCCTTGAGGCGCGGGTCGAGGTTTTTCCAGTTGGGGATCAGCGCGGTGTTGATCGGCTGCACGCGCTTGCCGGCAATCAGCCGCAACGAGGCGTCGCCCGAGGCGGTGACCAGGTCGTAGCCACCCTTGGTCATCAGGCTGACCATTTCGTCGGAGGTAGCGGCAGTTTTCACATTGACCTTGCAACCGGTTTCCTTCTCGAAACCGGTGACCCAATCGTAGGCCTTGTCGCTTTCGCCGCGCTCGATGTAACCCGGCCAGGCGACGATATCCAGTTGGCCCTCGCCGGCGCCGACGGCCTTGATAGGTTCGGCGGCCTGGAGGCTGACGCTGGTCAGCAGCGCCGTGGTGATTGCACTGAGCAATACGGTCTTGTGCGCGTACATGGAAATCCCTCTTGCTTTAATTATGGTCGGGGCAGTGTTCGAACAGGGTGAAGCGCCATGGGTGGCCTGTTATTAGAGTAGTGCTGTTATCTAGAGATGCTGGCCGTGGCGGGCCATGATGTGGCGCACCACGCTGTAGTCCTGGAGCGAATCGCTGGACAGGTCTTTGCCGTAGCCCGAACGTTTCAGGCCGCCGTGGGGCATTTCGCTGACCAGCATGAAATGGCTGTTGATCCAGGTGCAGCCGTATTGCAGGCGCGCCGCCACTTGCATGGCCTTGTCGAGGTTCTGGGTCCATACCGAGGACGCCAGGCCATATTCGGAGTCGTTGGCCCAGTCCACCGCCTGGCTGAGTTCGTCGAAGCGGGTCACGGTGACGACCGGGCCGAATACTTCGCGCTGGACGATTTCATCGCTTTGCTTGCAGCCGGCCAGCAGCGTGGGCTGGTAGTAGAAGCCGGCACCGGAATGCACCGCCGCGCCGGTAATGCGTTCGATGTGTGGTTGGCCGAGGGCACGCTCGACAAAACTGGCCACGCGGTCGCGCTGGCGAGTGCTGATCAGCGGGCCGATCTCATTGTCGGCGTCGCGCTTGCCGGCAAAGCGCAGGCTGCTGACCGCCGCGCCGAGTTCGGCCACCAGACGGTCGTGAATCCCGTCCTGGGCGTAGATCCGGCAGGCCGCGGTGCAATCCTGCCCAGCGTTGTAATAACCGTAGGTGCGCACGCCTTCGACCACGGCCTGGATGTCGGCGTCGTTGCACACGATCACCGGCGCCTTGCCGCCCAGCTCCAGGTGCGTGCGCTTGAGGGTTTTCGCTGCTGCCTGGAGGATCTTCTGTCCGGTGACGATATCGCCGGTCAGCGAGACCATGCGCACCTTGGGATGGCTGACCAGATGGCTGCCCACACCTTCGCCGCCCCCGCAGAGGATGTTGATGACGCCTCGTGGCAGGATCTGGGCCAGTGTTGGCGCCAGGGCCAGGATCGACAGCGGTGTGTGTTCCGACGGCTTGAACACCAGCGTATTGCCGGCGGCCAGGGCCGGGGCGATTTTCCACGCGGCCATCATGATTGGGTAGTTCCACGGTGCAATGGACGCCACCACGCCAATCGGGTCGCGGCGCACCATGCTGGTGTAGCCGGGCAGGTATTCGCCACTGAGCTGGCCGGTCTGGCAGCGCACGGCGCCAGCGAAGAAACGGAATACATCCACCGTCGCACTGAGGTCGTCCTGACGCGCCAGGTGCAGCGGCTTGCCGCAGTTCAGGGATTCGAGGCGGGCCAGCTCATCGGCGTTCCTTTCGATGGCGCTGGCGATGTCCAGCAGCAGGTTCGAGCGTTGTTGCGGCGTGGTGCGCGACCAGCCGTCGAAGGCCTGGTGGGCGGCGAGGATCGCAGCTTCGACCTGCTCGGTACTGGCCTCGGCGATGTGAGCCACTACTTCACCGGTGGCCGGGTTGAGAATCGGCTCGACGATGCCTGCACCGGGAACCAGCTCCCCATCGATCAGCAACGCGGTGCACAACGGGGTTTGCGTACCAGCCATTTTTATAGGTCTCAGTTGAAACAAAGAACCTGTGGGAGCGAGCTTGCTCGCGATAGCGGTCTGTCAGTCGAATCAATGTTGCCTGACCCACCGCTATCGCGAGCAAGCACAGCTCCCACAGGAAGGGGGCGCGTAGTCAGATTAGTGCTCAGCCACAAGGCCGACAAATTCGAAATACTCAAGGCTGCGTTCGATTAAATAGATGGCTTGCGCCCGCCATGGAGCTGTTCCCGGGCGACCGCCAGGAACGGGTCGACCGACGCCGGTCGCGCCGTGCCTCGGCGCCAGGCCAGGCCGACGTCAAGGGTCTGGTTGAGGTCGGCAATCGGTCGTGCTTCGATGATGTCGCCTTCCAGCGACCATGGACGGTAGGTCATGTCCGGCTGGATCGACACGCCCAATCCCGCCGCCACCAGGCTGCGCACCGCTTCGGTCGAGGCCGTGCGCAGGGTTATCTTCGGTTGCAGGCCGGCACCGCGCCACAGACGCTGGGCGTTGCGGTCCATTTCATCGACGTTCAGTTGGATCAGCGGTTCGCGGGCCACATCGGCCAGGTTGATGCTGTCGTGTTCCAGCAGTGGGTGCTGCGCCGGCAGCCACAAACGGTGTGGTGAGTGCGTCAGGACTTCGGTCTGCAGGGCGTGGCGGTCTTCCAGGTTGGACAGGATCAACACCCCGACGTCGATTTCGCCGCTGACCAGCAAATGCTCGATGTACGGGCGTTCGTCCTCCATCACGCGGATTTCCACGTTTGGATAGGCGCGCTGGAAACGGGTCAGCAGGTCAGCCAGGTAATAGCCGGCGACCAGGCTGGTAACGCCAATGGTGACTTGGCCGGCGATCTGGTCGGTGCTCTGTTGCAGGCTGCGCTTGGCGTTGTCGACGGTGGCCAGGATCAAATGGGCCTGGCGCAGGAATTGATGACCCTGGTGGGTCAGGGTCATGCCCTTGGCGTGGCGGTTGAACAGGCTGACGCCGATTTCCTGCTCCAGTTGCTGGATGGCCAGGGTCAGGGTGGATTGGGAAATGAACGCCGTTTGCGCAGCGGCGGAGATCGAGCCGGTTTCGGCCACGGCGATGAAATGGCGGATCTGGCGCAGGGTCATCATGGTCGAATACCCGGTGGGCGGTTTTATCAATGTGCTGGAGTGTATATCGTTTTTTTAGAAGGATAGGTGAGTGCGTCTTTGAATGAGCCAGGCAACATCTGGAAGCAATCTCGCCGCAGGCGCCGGGGCACTTTCGATCTAGGCTGGTGGCCTTACGTTGACCCGAAATGTGGAGACGACAAATGAACACCCGTGGATTGCTCGATCAGCTTCTCAAGTCCGGCCAGGAAATGTTGCAGAACAAGGCTGGCGGGTCCCAAGGCAAGTCGTCTGGCGGTCTGGGCGGATTGCTCGGCGGCTCCGGCAACCTGGGCGGGATGCTTTCCGGCGCGGGCGGCGGGGCACTGGCCGCCGGGGCCATGGGCCTGTTGCTGGGCAACAAGAAAGCCCGAAGTTTCGGCGGCAAGGCCCTGGCCTATGGTGGGCTCGCGGCCTTGGGCGTGATCGCCTACAAGGCCTATGGCAACTGGCAGGCCCAGCAAGGCACCGCGCCGAAAACCGAACCGCAGACCCTCGACCGTGTACCCCCGGCGCAGGTCGAGCAGCACAGCCAGGCGATCCTCAAGGCGCTGGTGGCGGCGGCCAAGGCCGACGGCCATGTGGACGAGCGTGAGCGGCAGTTGATCGAAGGCGAGTTCACCAAGCTCGACAACGACCAGGAACTGCAACACTGGCTGCACGCCGAACTGAACAAGCCCCTGGACCCCACCGACGTCGCCCGCGCCGCCAGCACCCCGGAAATGGCGGCAGAAATGTACATCGCCAGCGTGATGCTGGTGGACGAGGAAAACTTCATGGAGAAATCCTACCTCGATGAACTGGCGCGCCAACTCAAGCTGGAGCCGGGGCTGAAGGTGGAGTTGGAGAAACAGGTACGTCAGGCGACTGTATAGAACAGTCCCAACCACAGTCCCCTGTGGGAGCGAGCTTGCTCGCGAAGGTGCCCGGCCAGTCACAGCTGCGTTGCCTGACACCCCGCTATCGCGAGCAAGCTCGCTCCCACAGTGGTTTTGTGGTGTTTGGTAATCCTGTGTCCAACGCATTTCCTGTGGGAGCGAGCTTGCTCGCGATGGGGCCCGGTCAGTCACAGTGTTTTTGACTGATGCACCGCTATCGCGAGCAAGCTCGCTCCCACAGCTCAAAAATCCCCTCACACCGCCATACAGGCCCGACACCGCCCTCGGCTATACTCCCCAGCATTTCAAGTACCCGAGGTTTTACTGTGAAGAATTGGACATTGCGCCAACGCATCCTGGCGAGTTTTGCAGTGATCATCGCCATCATGCTGTTGATGGTGGTTGTCTCGTATTCGCGGTTGTTGAAGATCGAGGACAGTGAAGAAAACGTCCGGGTCGATGCGGTGCCAGGGGTGTATTACAGCTCCATGATTCGCGGTGGCTGGGTGGACAGCTACGTCTTGACCCAGCAAATCGTCGGCCTTTCGGGCAACCGGGAAATCACCGCCGAGGACAAGGCCCGCTACCAGGGCTTCGAGCAGCACCTGCGCGAAGAGATGCAGAACTACCAAAAACTGATCCAGAACCCGGCCGACCAAGCCTCTTTCGACGAGTTCGAGGTCAATCACCAGGCGTTCAACCAAGCCATGGCAAAGGTCCTGGACTTGTACCAGCGCAAGGACTACGAAGGGGCGCGGCAGGCCTTGGACAAAGAGCTGACGCCGGAATGGATCGGCGGCCGCGGGCATTTGAACCACATCATCGAGCGCAATCGTGAGCTGGCGGAAAACGCCACCCAGACCATCGGCGATGCGGTAACGGCGGCCAAGGTCGCCATGGGCCTGTCGTTTCTGGTCGCGCTGGTCGTCGCCGTACTCTGTGGCCTGTTGCTGATGCGGGCGATCATGGGGCCGATGAACCGCATCGTCGAGATCCTCGAGATCATGCGCAGCGGCGACCTGAGCGGGCGCCTGAACCTGGCGCGCAAAGACGAATTCGGCGCCGTGGAAACCGGCTTCAACGACATGATGGCCGAGCTGACCTCACTGGTGTCCCAGGCCCAACGCTCCTCTGTGCAGGTCACCACTTCGGTGACCGAGATCGCCGCCACCTCGCGCCAGCAACAGGCCACGGCCACCGAAACCGCCGCCACCACCACCGAGATCGGCGCGACGTCCCGGGAAATCGCCGCCACCTCACGAGACCTGGTGCGCACCATGACAGAGGTGTCCACCGCCGCCGACCAGGCCTCGGTGGCCGCCGGCTCCGGCCAGCAAGGCCTGGCGCGCATGGAGGAAACCATGCATTCGGTGATGGGCGCCGCCGACCTGGTGAACGCCAAGCTGGCGATCCTCAACGAGAAGGCCGGCAACATCAACCAGGTGGTGGTGACCATCGTCAAGGTGGCCGACCAGACCAACCTGTTGTCCCTCAACGCGGCCATCGAGGCCGAAAAGGCCGGCGAGTACGGTCGTGGTTTCGCCGTGGTCGCCACTGAAGTACGACGCCTGGCCGACCAGACCGCCGTGGCGACCTATGACATCGAGCAGATGGTGCGCGAGATCCAGTCCGCGGTATCGGCCGGGGTGATGGGCATGGACAAGTTCTCCGAAGAAGTGCGCCGGGGCATGGCTGAAGTGCAGCAGGTGGGTGAGCAACTGTCGCAGATCATCCATCAGGTCCAGGCCCTGGCACCGCGGGTGTTGATGGTCAACGAAGGCATGCAGGCCCAGGCCACCGGTGCCGAGCAGATCAACCACGCCTTGGTGCAGTTGGGCGATGCCAGCAGCCAGACCGTGGAGTCCCTGCGCCAGGCCAGTTCCGCCATCGACGAGCTGAGCCAGGTAGCCGTAGGGCTGCGCAGCGGCGTCTCGCGTTTCAAAGTCTGATGGGCGAACTCGAGACCCGGCGTGGCGCCGCACCGACGGCCCGCCAGTCGTTGTTCCTGGTGTTCTGCGTCGGCAACGAACGTTACGCCCTGCAGGCCATCGATGTGGTGGAAGTGCTGCCGCGCCTGCCTCTCAAGCCGATTGCCCGGGCGCCGTCCTGGGTGGCGGGGGTGTTTGCCTGGCGTGGCACGGTGGTGCCGGTGATCGACCTGTGCGCCCTGACCTTTGGCCAGAGCGCACAGGCCCGGACCAGTACGCGACTGGTGCTGGTGCGCTATCAGGGCGACGCGCAACAAACGGGACAGGTGCTGGGCCTGATCCTGGAACAGGCGACCGACACCGTGCGCTGTGACCCGGCCGATTTCAAACCCTATGGCCTGGACAACCGGCAGGCGCCGTACCTCGGCCCGGTGCGCGAAGATGCCCAGGGGTTGCTGCAATGGGTGCGGGTCAATGACCTGCTCGATGAATCCGTTCGGGCGCTGCTGTTTCCTGCGCCGCCGCTGAACCTCGACGACCTCGAGGCAACGCCATGAACAACGACCAGCGTTTTTTCGATTTTCTCAAGGAGCGCATCGGCCTGGATGTGACCTCCGTCGGCACCGCGATCATTGAGCGGGCCGTGCGCCAGCGCATCATTGCCGTGCCCGGGCGAACCGCCGATGAATATTGGCAGGGCCTGCAGTATTCGGCCCAGGAGCAGCAGGCGCTGATCGAAGCGGTAATCGTCCCGGAGACCTGGTTTTTCCGCTACCCCGAATCCTTCGCCACCCTCGCCAAGCTGGCAGTCAAGCGCCTGGCCGAGATCAAGCACCTGCGCGCGCTGCGCATCCTCAGCTTGCCGTGTTCCACCGGCGAAGAACCTTATTCGATTGCCATGGCCTTGCTCGATGCAGGCCTGGGACCGCATCAGTTCAAGGTGGACGGCCTGGACGTCAGCCCGCTGTCGGTGGCGCGGGCCAAGGAAGCGCGTTACGGCAGGAATTCCTTCCGTGGCGCGGAGCTGGGTTTTCGCGAGCGGTACTTCGACGCCGAAGACGAGGGCTACCGCCTCAGCGAGCGGGTGCGCGAACAGGTGCGTTTGCAAGTGGGCAACCTGCTGGATCCGGCCTTGTTGGTGAACGAGGCACCGTACGACTTTGTGTTCTGTCGCAACCTGCTGATCTATTTCGACCAGCCGACCCAACAGCAGGTGTTCGAGGTGCTCAAGCGCCTGACCCATCAGGACGGTGTGCTGTTTATCGGCCCCGCCGAGGGCAGCTTGCTGGGCCGACTGGGTATGCGCTCGATCGGGATCGCCCAATCGTTCGCCTTCAGCCGCCAGGGGGCTCCCGAGCCGCAACCGTTGCCGGCCTTGATGCCGACCCCGCTGCCGGTTCGTCAGCCACCGCCCCGCGTTGTCCCTCCGGTGATTCGACCGCGGCCGTTTGCGACGAGCGTGACGCCGATTGCCGAGCCCAAAAGCAGCGATGCCGCGACCTTGCTGGCCAATATTGCCGCCCTGGCCAACGCTGGCAAAAGCGCCGAGGCCCGCGTGGCTTGCGAGGCCTACTTGCGCAGCCACGCGCCAAACGCCCAGGTGTTCTATTGGTTGGGCCTGCTCAGCGACATGGCTGGCAGCGCCCTTGAAGCCCAGGGTTTTTATCGCAAGGCGCTTTATCTTGAACCGCAACACGCCGAGGCCCTGGTGCATCTGGCGGCGCTGCTGGCTTCCCAGGGAGACGCGGCCGGAGCCCGTCGATTGCAGGAACGCGCCGCCCGTAGCGGGCGCGCGGCAGACAGTGAGCACAAACGATGAGCGGTTCGGCTTCTTACACCGTCACCCATGACGATGCCCAGGCTATCGACGACTGCTGGAATCGCATCGGCGTGCATGGCGACAAATCCTGTCCGTTGTTGGTCGAGCATATTCACTGCCGCAATTGCTCGGTGTATTCGGCGGCCGCCACCCGGCTGCTCGACCGGTATGCCTTGCCACAGGATCAGCGGGATCTGTCCCTTGCCCCCGCGGACACCGATGTGGTCACGCGCTCGCTGCTGATGTTCCGCCTCGGCGAGGAATGGCTGGGCCTGACGACGCGCAGCCTGGTGGAAGTGGCGCCGTTGCAGCCGATCCATTCCTTGCCCCACCAGCGCTCGCGGGCCTTGTTGGGGGTGGCGAATGTACGCGGGGCGCTGGTGGCCTGCCTGTCGCTGGTGGAGCTCTTGGACCTGGAGCCCGGCGCAGCGGTGGTTGCCGGCGCACGGGTGATGCCGCGCATGTTGATTGTCGCGGCCAAGGGCGGGCCGGTGGTGGTGCCGGTGGATGAGGTGGACGGCATCCATGCCATCGATGAGCGCATCCTGGCGAGCGCTTCGCAATCGACGGGCAAGTACACCCGTGGCGTGCTGCCCTTCAAGGGTCGCAGCCTGCGCTGGCTGGATGAAGAACAACTGCTGTCCGCCGTGGCTCGGAGCCTGTCATGACCCCTGATCAGATGCGCGACGCCTCGTTGCTGGAACTGTTCAGCCTGGAAGCCGAAGCCCAGACCCAGGTGCTGAGCACCGGCCTGCTGGCCCTGGAGCGCGACCCGACCCAGGCCGAATACCTCGAGTCGTGCATGCGCGCGGCGCACTCCCTCAAGGGCGCGGCGCGCATTGTCGGGGTGGACGCCGGGGTCAGCGTGGCCCATGTGATGGAAGATTGCCTGGTCAGCGCCCAGGAGCGGCGCCTGGTGCTGGGCGCCGAGCACATCGATGCCTTGCTGCAAGGCACCGACCTGCTGACGCGTATCGCCACCCCGGGCAACAGCGTCGGCGCCCCGGACATCGACGCTTATGTGGGGTTGATGGGGCGGCTGCTTGATCCCAACGCGCCGCAGGCCCCGGCAATGGTCTTACCAAGCGTCGAGACACCGGTCGAGCCGCTACGCGTCGAGCTGCCGGAAGTGGAACTGCCCCCGACGACTGAGCCGGCCCCCAAGCGCAAACGGGTCACCGAAGGCGGCGAGCGGGTCTTGCGGGTCACGGCCGAACGCCTCAACAGTTTGCTCGACCTGTCGAGCAAGTCCCTGGTGGAGACCCAGCGCCTCAAGCCCTGGCTGGCGGCGATGCAGCGGCTCAAGCGCCAGCAAAGCAGCGGCTTGCGCGCCCTTGAAGAGCTGAACGTGCACCTCAAGGACCATGCCCTGAGCCTGCAAGCCCAGGAAGCCCTTGGCGATGCCCGCCGTTTGCTCGCCGAAACCCAGCAATTGCTGGCGCAGAAAACCGCCGAGCTGGATGAGTTCGCCTGGCAGGCCAGTCAGCGGGCGCAGGTGCTGTACGACACCGCGCTGGCCTGTCGCATGCGGCCGTTCGCCGATGTGCTTTCGGGTCAGGTACGCATGGTCCGTGACCTGGGCCGCAGTTTGGGTAAACAGGTGCGCCTGGAGATTGAGGGCGAGAAAACCCAGGTCGACCGCGATGTGCTGGAGCAGCTCGAAGCGCCGCTGACCCATTTGCTGCGCAACGCCGTGGACCATGGCATCGAACCCCCGGAGCAACGAATACTGGCCGGCAAGCCCGCCGAAGGCCTGATCCGCCTGCGGGCTTCCCATCAGGCTGGCCTGTTGGTGTTGGAGTTGGCGGACGATGGCGCCGGGGTGGACCTGGAACGGGTGCGCCGCAGCATCGTCGAGCGCGGCCTTTCCCCTGAGCAAACCGCCGCCAGCCTGAGCGAAGAGGAGCTGCTGACTTTCCTGTTCCTGCCCGGTTTCAGCCTGCGTGACAAAGTCACCGAAGTGTCCGGGCGCGGCGTCGGCCTGGACGCCGTCCAGCACATGGTCCGGCAACTGCGCGGTGCGGTGGTGCTGGAGCAGACGGCGGGCGAGGGCAGTCGTTTCCATCTCGAGGTGCCGCTGACGCTGTCGGTGGTGCGCAGCCTGGTGGTGGAGGTCGGCGATGAAGCGTACGCCTTTCCCCTGGCCCACATCGAACGCATGTGCGACCTGGCGCCGGAAGACATCGTCCAGCTCGAAGGTCGCCAGCATTTTTGGCACGAAGGCCGGCATATCGGGCTGGTGGCCGCCAGCCAATTGCTCAATCGCCCGGCGACGCAAGGCAGTAGCCAGACCCTCAAGGTCGTGGTGATCCGCGAGCGCGAGACGATCTACGGCGTGGCGGTGGAGCGCTTCATCGGCGAGCGGACGCTGGTGGTCCTGCCCCTGGACGAACGCTTGGGCAAGGTCCAGGACATTTCCGCCGGGGCCTTGCTCGACGACGGTTCAGTGGTGTTGATTGTCGATGTCGAAGACCTGCTGCGTTCGGTGGACAAGTTGCTCGATACCGGGCGCCTGGAGCGTATCGCCCGGCAGAACCAGGCCCAGGCCCCGCGCAAGCGGATCCTGGTGGTGGACGACTCCCTGACCGTGCGCGAGCTGCAACGCAAGTTGTTGCTCAATCGCGGCTACGACGTGGCGGTGGCGGTGGATGGCATGGATGGCTGGAATGCATTGCGCTCGGAGGATTTCGACTTGCTGATCACCGACATCGACATGCCACGCATGGACGGCATCGAGCTGGTGTCGCTGTTGCGGCGCGACAACCGCTTGCAGTCGCTGCCGGTGATGGTGGTGTCCTACAAGGACCGCGAAGAAGACCGCCGTCGTGGTCTCGACGCCGGGGCCGACTATTATTTGGCCAAGGCGAGTTTCCACGACGACGCCTTGCTCGATGCCGTGGTCGAATTGATCGGAGGGGCACGCGCTTGAAGATCGCCATCGTCAATGACATGCCCCTGGCGGTCGAAGCCCTGCGCCGCGCCCTGGCGTTCGAGCCGGCGCATCAACTGGTCTGGGTGGCCGCCAACGGCGCCGAGGCGGTGCAGCGTTGCGCCGAATACACCCCGGACCTGATCCTCATGGACTTGTTCATGCCGATCATGGATGGCGTGGAAGCCACCCGGCGGATCATGGCCGACAGCCCGTGCGCTATCGTGATTGTCACCGGTGACAGCCAGCAGAATGTCCACCGGGTGTTCGAGGCCATGGGCCATGGCGCGTTGGATGTGGTCGACACCCCGGCCCTGGGCGTCGGTAACCCGGCAGATGCGGCGGCGCCGCTGCTGCGCAAGATTACCAACATCGGCTGGCTGATTGGTGAGCGCAACAAGCGTGAACGACCTGCGCCAGCGGCGCAGCGTGCGGCAGTGTCGCGCAAGAGCCTGGTGGCCATCGGGTCGTCGGCGGGCGGGCCGGCGGCGCTGGAGGTGCTGCTCAAGGCGCTGCCGCGTGACTTTGCCCCGGCCATCGTGCTGGTCCAGCATGTGGACGAGGTGTTCGCTGCAGGCATGGCCGAGTGGCTGGGCAGTGTCTCGGGCCACACGGTGCGCCTGGCCCTGCACGGCGAGACGCCGCAGAGCGGCACGGTGTTACTGGCCGGGACCAATCATCATCTGCGTTTGTTGAAGGACGGCACCCTGGCCTACACCGCCGAGCCGGTGAACGAGATCTACCGGCCCTCCATCGACGTGTTTTTCGACAGTGTCGCCCAGTACTGGAGCGGTGATGCGGTGGGTGTATTGCTCACTGGCATGGGCCGCGACGGTGCACAAGGGCTTAAGCTCATGCGAGAGCAGGGCTATGTGACCATCGCCCAGGATCAGCGCAGCAGCGCGGTGTACGGGATGCCCAAAGCGGCGGCCGCCATCGACGCCGCCGCCCATATTCTCGCCCTGGATGCTATCGCGCCACGGTTGTTGGAGATTTTTACCCCATGATGAACCCCGCCAGCCTTGCGCCAGGGCGTACTCAGGTAAGCCACCATGAATGATCTGCAGCTCGACGAATTCAAGCGCGATGAAAACGCCGCCATGGTCTTGCTCGTCGACGACCAGGCGATGATCGGCGAGGCCGTGCGGCGTGGCTTATCGAATGAAGAAAACATCGACTTCCACTTCTGCTCCGACCCTCACCAGGCCATCGCCCAGGCCGTTCGCATCAAGCCGACGGTGATTCTCCAGGACTTGGTGATGCCCGGCCTGGATGGCTTGAGCCTGGTGCGCGAGTACCGTAACCATCCCGCTACCCGTGATATCCCGATCATTGTCCTGTCCACCAAGGAGGACCCGCTGGTCAAGAGCGCGGCGTTCGCCGCCGGGGCCAACGACTACCTGGTCAAGTTGCCGGACAACATCGAATTGGTGGCGCGTATCCGCTATCACTCGCGTTCCTACATGATGCTGTTGCAACGCGATGCGGCCTTTCGCGCACTGCGGATCAGCCAGCAGCAACTGCTCGACACCAACCTGGTGCTGCAACGGTTGATGAACTCCGACGGCCTGACCGGCCTGTCCAATCGCCGGCACTTCGACGAATACCTGGAGCTGGAATGGCGCCGGGCGATGCGCGACCAGAGCCAACTGTCGCTGCTGATGATCGATGTGGATTATTTCAAGTCCTTCAACGACAACTTCGGCCACCTGGAGGGCGACGAAGCCCTGCGCCAGGTCGCCACGGCGATCCGCGAGGCGTGCAGCCGTTCGTCCGACTTGCCGGCCCGCTACGGCGGCGAGGAGTTCGCCCTGGTCCTGCCGGGCACCTCGCCGGGCGGCGCCCGGCTGATGGCCGAGAAACTGCGCCAGAGCGTCGTCGCCCTGAAGATCCCACACACCACGCCCAACGCCGGCGCGAACCTGACCATCAGCATCGGCGTCTCGACCTTTACCCCCCAGCAGGGTAGCGATTGCCGGCAACTTATCTTGGCGGCGGACAAGGGGCTGTACATGGCCAAGCACAATGGGCGTAATCGGGTGGGGGTTGAATAAACCATCCTGAACAGCAGCAAGGTTGCTTTTGTGGCGAGGGAGCTTGCTCCCGCTGGGCTTGTAGGCGCTGTGTAGGAGCTGTCGAGTGCAACGAGGCTGCGATCTTTCCCCAGCCAATTGAGTCCCAAGCGAAAGCTCAAGATCAAAAGATCGCAGGCTTCGCCAGCTCCTACAGGACCCAGCGGGAGCAAGCTCCCTCGCCACAGGACCTGTAGCGTACAAGGAATTGGTGTTCCTAAAGCCGCCAGGCGGGCTGCCGCTGGCGCTTGATTACGTTATACTCGCCGGCTTTCAAAAGTTCGCCAACGAGTGCTGCCCGCCATGGAAATCAACCCGATCCTGAACACCATCAAGGACCTGTCCGAGCGCTCCGAAACTATTCGGGGGTATCTTTGACTACGATCAAAAGCATGAGCGTCTGACCGAAGTCAATCGCGAGCTTGAAGATCCGAATGTCTGGAACAACCCTTCGTACGCCCAGGAACTGGGCCGCGAGCGTTCTGCGCTGGCGCAGATCGTCGAGACCCTGGACGAGTTGTCCAGCGGCCTGGCCGATTGCCGCGACCTGCTGGACATGGCTGTCGAAGAGAACGATGAAGGCGCGGTCGGCGATGTAGTCGCCGAGCTGACACGCCTCGACGAGAACCTCGCCAAGCTGGAATTCCGTCGCATGTTCAGCGGCGAGATGGACATGAACAACGCCTACCTGGACATCCAGGCCGGTTCCGGCGGCACCGAAGCCCAGGACTGGGCCAACATCCTGCTGCGCATGTACCTGCGCTGGGCTGACAAACGCGGTTTCGACGCCACCATCATGGAACTGTCGGCCGGTGAAGTCGCCGGGATCAAGGGCGCCACCGTGCACATCAAGGGCGAATACGCCTTTGGCTGGCTGCGGACCGAGATCGGCGTGCACCGCCTGGTGCGCAAGAGCCCGTTCGACTCCGGCAACCGCCGCCACACCTCGTTCTCGGCCGTATTCGTTTCGCCGGAAATCGATGACAACATCGAGATCGAGATCAACCCGGCGGACTTGCGCATCGACACCTACCGTTCCTCCGGGGCCGGTGGCCAGCACGTTAACACCACCGACTCGGCCGTACGGATTACCCACGTACCGACCAACACCGTGGTCAGCTGCCAGAACGAGCGTTCCCAGCACGCCAACAAAGACACCGCGATGAAGATGCTCCGGGCTCGCCTTTACGAGCAGGAAGTGCAGAAGCGCAACGCGGCGTCCCAGGCGCTGGAAGACACCAAGTCGGACATCGGCTGGGGTCACCAGATCCGTTCGTACGTGCTCGATGCCTCGCGGATCAAGGATCTGCGGACCAGCATCGAACGCAGCGATTGCGACAAGGTGCTCGATGGCGATATCGATGAATACCTGATCGCCAGCCTCAAACAAGGGCTGTAACGCGACACCCATGCGGCGGGCAGGCACGCTTCCATCAAGGAGCATGACTCGCCCGCAAACTCCGGCCCGGGGCCGGGGGCAACGAACCTGTGATGGAATCCTTAAAGACATGAGCGACCTAGAACTCGACCCGCAAGCCCTGCAACAGGAAGAAAACTCCCTGATCGCCCTGCGCAAGGAAAAGCTTGCTGCCGAGCGCGCCAAGGGCCAGGCCTTCCCCAACGACTTCCGCCGCGACGCCTACTGCGACGTCTTGCAGAAGCAGTATGCGGACAAGACCAAGGAAGAGCTGGCCGAGGCGGCGATTCCAGTCAAGGTGGCCGGTCGTATCGTGCTCGATCGTGGTTCGTTCATGGTGATCCAGGACATGACCGGGCGCCTCCAGGTCTACGTCAACCGCAAGACCCTGCCGGAAGAAACCCTGGCCGCCGTCAAGACCTGGGACCTGGGCGACATCATTGCCGCCGAAGGCACCCTGGCCCGCTCCGGCAAGGGCGACCTGTACGTCGAGATGACCAGCGTGCGCCTGCTGACCAAGTCCCTGCGCCCGCTGCCGGACAAGCACCACGGCCTGACCGACACCGAGCAGCGCTATCGCCAGCGCTACGTCGACCTGATCGTCAACGAAGACGTGCGCCAGACGTTCCGCGTGCGCTCGCAAGTCATCGCCCACATCCGCAGCTTCCTGATGAAGCGTGACTTCCTGGAAGTCGAGACGCCGATGCTGCAGACCATCCCCGGCGGTGCGGCGGCCAAGCCGTTCGAAACCCACCACAACGCCCTGGACATGGAAATGTTCCTGCGTATCGCGCCGGAGCTGTACCTCAAGCGTCTGGTTGTGGGTGGCTTCGAAAAAGTCTTCGAGATCAACCGCAACTTCCGTAACGAAGGCGTTTCGACCCGGCACAACCCCGAGTTCACCATGCTCGAGTTCTACCAGGCCTACGCCGACTACGAAGACAACATGGACCTGACCGAGGAACTGTTCCGCGAACTGGCGCAGCTGGTTCTCGGGACTACCGACGTGCCGTATGGCGACAAGGTGTTCCATTTCGGCGAGCCGTTCGTGCGCCTGTCGGTGTTCGACTCGATCCTCAAGTACAACCCTGAACTGACGGCCGATGACCTGAACGACATCGAAAAGGCTCGCGCGATCGCCAAGAAGGCCGGTGCCAAGGTGCTCGGCTTCGAAGGCCTGGGCAAGCTGCAAGTGATGATTTTCGAAGAACTGGTCGAGCACAAGCTGGAACAGCCGCACTTCATCACCCAGTACCCGTTCGAAGTGTCGCCGCTGGCCCGTCGCAACGACGAGAACCCAAGCGTGACCGACCGTTTCGAGCTGTTCATCGGTGGCCGTGAAATCGCCAACGCCTATTCCGAGCTCAACGATGCAGAAGACCAGGCCGAGCGTTTCATGGCCCAGGTGGCTGACAAGGACGCCGGCGACGACGAAGCCATGCACTACGATGCCGACTTCGTGCGTGCCCTGGAATACGGCATGCCGCCGACCGCTGGCGAAGGCATCGGCATCGATCGCCTGGTGATGTTGTTGACCAACTCGCCGTCGATCCGGGACGTGATTCTCTTCCCGCACATGCGGCCTCAAGCGTAAGTGCTTCAACTAAAAAGCCGCCTGGAAGGGCGGCTTTTTATTGCCTGTCTGGTACAAACGTATCAATTGGTTACTTTTTCAAAGAGCGAGGAAGACCTGTCGTGAATCGTGCAATGGCTTCAGAAGGTGCAGCGGGCGTCGCCACGGCTGTCGCTGAAAGTGTTCAGTACCAAGGCCGCAAGGCCAGCCGACAGGGCAGTGAGCAGCGTCGCCAGGAGATTCTCGACGCGGCCATGCGCATTGTGGTGCGCGATGGCGTGCGAGCCGTGCGCCACCGCGCAGTGGCCGCCGAAGCCGGCGTGCCGCTGTCGGCCACCACGTATTATTTCAAGGACATCGATGACTTGCTCACCGATACCTTCGCCCAGTATGTGGAACGCAGCGCGGCGTTCATGGCCAAGCTGTGGACCAACAACGAAGGCCTGCTGCGGGAAATGGTCGCTTACGGTGACGGCAGCGCCCAATCGCGTTCGCAGCTGGCGGACGACATTGCCCGGATGACCGCCGACTACGTGCAACACCAATTGGACAGTCGCCGTGAGTACCTGATGGCCGAACAGGCCTTTCGCCAGGAAGCGCTGCTCAACCCGCGCCTGGCGGTGTTGGTGCGTTCCCACCAGCAGATTTTGCTGCACGGCACCTGTCAGTTTTTCCAGGTATTGGGCTCCCGTGAGCCGCAACAGGATGCCAAAGTGTTGACGGCGATTATCGGACGGATGGAATATCAGGGCTTGCTCAATGGCGCCGAGCCGGTAGCCGATGAAGATATGCTCGGCATCCTGACCCGCTACATGCACCTGGTACTGGCGTCGGTGTAACCCCTTGTGGGAGTAGGCTAGGTGGGAGCAAAGCTTGCTCGCGATGAACGATAACGCGGTCCCTCGATAGACCGAGGTGCCTTCATCGCGAGCAAGCTTTGCTCCCACACACACCTGCTCCCATATGTAAGGACGAGGCGCTGTGCCATAGGGAGTTCAAATGAAAGCCTGGCGTGCCGTTGTACTGGCCGTGTCGTTGCTGCTGCTCAGTGGTTGCCTGGTGTCGTTCAAGGCGCCGTTGCCTGACAGCGAAGCCGCGCCCGAGGGCCTGCTCGGTCACTGGACCAGCACCAATGCCTGGGGCGAACCGTTGAACCTGGAGCTGACGAAGGTCGGCAAGCACCGCTACCAGGCCATCAGCTACTTCAGGGCCAGGCCCCATGAGCGCGAAGCCATCCCGCTGACTGTTTCCCGTCATGGCAGCCGCTGGTATGTGTCGGCCAAGGTGCCGGCCCGGTTTGGCGGCCACTATTTGATCGCCGGTTTCGAGTTGACCGACAAGCAAGAGCTGGTGGTCTACAACCTGGACGTGGATCAGATCAACCAGGCCATCGTCCAGAAACGCCTCAGCGGCCAGCCGAACCAGAGCGAGGAAGGTGACGGGGTGCTGGTGGACAGCGACATGAACAAGGTTTTCAGTTACCTCGACGACCCGGCCAATTCCGATGTGTTCTCGGAGGCCGTGCGCTACCAGCGGCTGGTCAAATCCCAATAACAGCAACAAGCGGACGTTTTTTCACAGGAGTTCCGGGTGGACGATTACCAGCAGACGATACGCACCTTGTCCGATCGCATTGTGCTGGCGCAAACGCCGATTCGCATCCTCGACGCGGTGAAGTGGGACGAGAACATCCGCAAGGGCTTTCTCAAGGCCAAGGGCAAGGAAATGCCCGCGGTGGATCGCGACTATTACCTCAACCGGCCATTGTCCTTCGATTCGAGCAAGGTGAAGCTGGAGTTCCAGAACATCGAGCGTGACATCACCCGCCAGCTTGGGCAGTTCAACCCGGTTGGCCAGATCATGCGTCGCATGTGCAAGGAATACCGCATGGTGGTGCGCATGCTCGAGGCGCGTGGCACCGAGGATTTCGGGCTGATCTCCCAGGAACTCTATGGCGCCGCCTCCGATGCCTTCCACGCCGGCGACCCGACCCTGGCCGACCTGGGCCTGATGCTCTCCGATTACCTGAACAACATCGATGGCCGTGGCGACCTCAAGGACGAGCCCAAAGTCCTCAGCGCCAAGGAAGCCGTCAGCCTGCTGCAACACCGCCTCAACCGGGTGTTTGGCGAAGCCGAGGAAACCATCCGGGTGTTCGAGTCCGATGGCATCGTGGCCGACGCAGCGGCGGGTGCGGACTACATCAAGATCCGCACCGATGCGATGTTCAACGAGCGCGACGTGCGGGCGTTGGAAGTCCACGAAGGCCTGGTGCACGTCGGCACGACGCTCAACGGCCTCAACCAGCCGATCTGCACTTTCCTGTCCAAGGGCCCGCCCTCGTCCACGGTGACCCAGGAAGGCCTGGCGATCCTGATGGAAATCATCACCTTCGCCTCCTACCCGAGCCGCCTGCGCAAACTGACCAACCGCACCCGGGCCATTCACATGGTGGAGGAGGGCGCCGATTTCCTGCAGGTCTTCGAGTTCTTCCGCGAGCAGGGTTTTGAAATGGCCGAAAGCTACGGCAACGCCAGTCGGGTTTTCCGAGGGTCGGTGCCGACAGGGCTGCCATTTACCAAAGACTTGTCCTACCTCAAGGGCTTCATCATGGTTTACAACTACATTCAGTTGGCCGTGCGCAAGGGCAAGCTGGAACAGGTGCCGCTGCTGTTCTGCGGCAAGACCACCCTCGAGGACATGCGCACGTTGCGGCAACTGGTGGACGAAGGCCTGGTCGTCCCGCCCAAGTACCTGCCCGAGCAGTTCCGCGACATGAACGCCCTGTCGGCCTGGATGTGTTTCTCCAACTTCCTGAACCACCTGAGCCTGGACCGGATCGAAGCGGATTATTCCAATATCCTTTAATCGCACCACCAATCCCTGTGGGAGCGAGCTCGCTCGCGATAGCGTCAGTACAGGCAGTACGGCTGTGACTGACCCGCCGCTATCGCGAGCAAGCTCGCTCCCACAGGGGGACTGCGTTTACTTCTGACTTGCGAGGCTTCACCGGATGCGAACCCTCGGCATCATTTGCCTGTTGCTGGCCCTGAGCGGTTGCAGCTCCCTGCTGTTTTACCCCGAGCACGGCCTGCCGTTCACCCCGGAGCGGGCCAGGCTCGAGTACCGCGACGTCACCCTGACCACCGCCGACGGTCTCAAGCTCCACGGCTGGTGGCTGCCCGTCAAACCGGGTGTGGAGGTCAAGGGCACGGTCCTGCATTTGCACGGCAACGGCGGCAACCTGGCTTGGCACTTGGGCGGGAGCTGGTGGTTGCCGGAGCAGGGCTACCAGGTGTTGATGGTCGACTACCGGGGTTATGGCCTGTCCGAAGGCGAGCCGAGCCTGCCGGCGATTTACCAGGACATTGACGCCGCGTTCCAATGGCTGGACCAGGCGCCCGAGGTGCAGGGCAAGCCGCTGGTGCTGCTCGGCCAGAGCCTGGGCGGCGCGCTGGCGGTGCATTACCTGGTCGAGCATCCGCAGCGCCAACGGCAGCTCAAGGCCCTGGTGCTCGATGGCGTGCCCGCCAGTTATCGCGACGTCGGCCGGTTTGCCCTGAGTACCTCGTGGCTGACCTGGCCGTTCCAGGTGCCGTTGTCCTGGCTGGTGCCGGACGGTGACAGCGCGATCAGTTCCGTGGCGCAATTGAATGGCGTGCCGAAATTGATCTACCACAGCCTGGACGACCCCATCGTGCCCCTTTCCAATGGCATCCGCCTGTATCAAGCTGCGCCGCCGCCGCGGGTCCTGCAGTTGACACGCGGCGGCCATGTGCAGACATTCGCCGACCCGACCTGGCGCACCGTGATGCTGCGCTACCTCGACGACCCCCAGCACTTCGACGGCCTGCGCCGCCTGGGCGAGGTCCCGAATTACCCGAAATCACCCGTTGAATCACCTGAGAGCCCGCAATGAGCGAAGAACGTAACGCCATCCCCCTGATCATTACCGGTATCTGCAGCATCCTCGGCACCGTTGCGACGCTGTGGTACTACGGCTACCTGCACTTCGCCAAGCCCGAGGACGCGTTGCTGCTCAACCAATTCACCATGCTCAAGACCGTGCCGGGCGAGGACTACAAGGTTTCCCTGGAACCGGCCCCCCAGGTCGCCCAATGCATCGATGGTGTGCTGGTATTGTTCGACACCGAGCAGAAAGGCCTGACTGGCGTGCTGATCAACGAGAAGAAACGCGCGGTGCGCTGCATGGGCCAGGAAACGCCGCAAAAATTGCAGCCATAAGCGAGCCCCCTGTGGGAGCGAGCTTGCTCGCGATAGCGGTGGTTCAGCAGCCTAAATAGTGCCTGACACTCCGCCATCGCGAGCAAGCTCGCTCCCACAGGGAATGGATATTTGGCCATGAAAAAGCCCCGCCTGATTGAAGTCAGGCGGGGCTTTTTTGTTGCACTCAGCCGATCAGTTGGCGCTCATGGTCGAACGCGGGGCGACGGGTTGGTTGTCGTTGGAGATGGTCACTTCCACGCGACGGTTCATGGCACGGCCCGAGACGCTGGTGTTGTCAGCCACCGGGAACTCCTTGCCGTAGCCCTGGGTCACGATGCGAGCCGGATCGACGCCCATCTTCACCAGCGCGAGTTGCACTGAGCTGGCGCGGCGCTCGGACAGGGACTGGTTGTAGGAGTCCGAACCGGTGCTGTCGGTGTAGCCTTCGATGATCACCTTGCGGTCCGGGTTTTCCTGGAGGAACTGCGCGAGTTTGCTCACATTCGTCATGCCGCTGGCGCGCAGGTCGGACTTGTTGGTGGCGAACAGCACGTCGCCGAAGGTCACCAGCGTACCGCGTTCGGTCTGCTTGGCGTTGAGGCTGTCCTGCAGTTGCTTGATCTGCGCGTTGCGCGCATCGAGCAAGGCACGCGCACGTTCGTCACCGGCGTTTTTCAGCTCGGCTTCGGCGTTGCGCAGGGCGATGGTCTGCTTGGCCACTTCGACGCGCTGGTTGGTCAGGTAGGCCAACTGGTCGACCTTGGCTTCGTCTTCCTTGTCCATATAGGCCTTGTCAGCCTTGGCCAGGAAGTCGGCGGCGTCCTTGGTTTCCAATGCAGCCACTTTGGTCGCCGCTGGATCAGCCTGCAGGCCGTTGTAGTTGGTCCGTGCCTGTTCCAGGTTCGCGTTCGGGTCGTGGGAGCAAGCGGCCAGGGCTACGCAGGCAGCGAGCAGGGCGGGCATCATCAAGTGTTTGTGCATCATAGTCTGTCGTCCTTTTATCAATGAGAAGTACGTCGTGGCGTGAACGGCTTACTGAACCTTGTTCATGCCTTCCTGACGCAGTTCCTGAACCCCTTTCTGAGAATCCTTGAGTGCTTGTTCGGCCTTGGCGGCCTGAGCCTTGCGCTCGGCGACGCGGGCGTCCCACTCGGCTTGTTCGGCCAGACGCTTGGCTTCGTCGTATTTCTTGTCATGCATGGCGATTTCCGCCTGCTTGAGTTTGTCCTGGGCCGATTTCATTTCCACAGCAGCGAATTCGGTACCGCCGGCGCTGACGGCGCTGTTGACCGCCGATTGGGTCACCGCGTACTGCTCCGAAGGTGGATTACCGGCGCAACCGGCGAGAATGAAGCTGCTACCGATCGCCAGGGCAGCCAACTTCAAGCCGCGCAGGCCAGTGGATGAGGGTTTGGCAGTGCAGGTATTCATAGGCTTCAACTCCATTGGAAAACTCCTGAAAAAACGACAAATCCATGCTGGGACCGAAGCCGTGACGTCTGGTTTGGCGCTGGCGCCAAGGCGCGTTTATTTAAACAACCGTTCCAGTATGGTTACTCGGTGTGACCCGAGGCGTTTTTCAAAAGTTCAGCGAAGATGGCCATTCGCCAAAAGAATTACTGACTGATCGGTCAGCGGCAGAAAAGCTGAACTTTCAAGGCGCGCAGCGGTATTCCCGGCTTAGGGAAACCCTGCGTTTTTTTGGCGGGCGCGGATGTAGGAGCTGCCGAAGGCTCGGGCCGCGTTCGGACGATCTTTTGATCTTTCGCTTGGGACTCAAGCGTCAGGGGAAAGATCGCAGTCTCGCTTCGCTCGTCAGCTCCTACAGGAGTCAATGCAGGAATCAGTGTTTGGATTTGTCGTTCTGCGAGGAAAGTTCGTGCAGATGCCGGCGGGACAACGCGAGGAATCGCGGGGTCGGGCCCACGTCCTCGTACAGCGGGTCGCCTTCTTCATCGGTGGCGACGACTTGCGAACCCTTGATGTAGGGGAAGCTTGCTTCCAGCTCTTCCAGCGCCGCCCCGATCAGCTCGCCGAGCAGTTCCTCGGGATGGCGCTTGGGGTACATGTCGCAGATTGCTGCCAGCCGGGCGGCGGCTTCCACGTCCAGATGAATCGTGTAGCCAGTCTGGGTCAGACGGCCCTTGGCGTTTTCTTCCCAATGCTGGGCAAGCTCACGAATTTTCATGATGACCTCAATAAGCCTGCTCGTGGCAGGCGCGGTGAGTGACAAGCCGTTGTGTGGCTTAATCATGAGACTAGCTTTGTCCTGCAAGGTTTAAAGTCCCTTCGTCGCTTGTCATAAGCGACGGGCATCGGCACTCTCTGATCCAAGAGCTGTCCGGACTTTTTTGCTGGAGAAATGCTGATGACCGATATCGATGCCCGCTTGCGCGAGGACGTCCACCTGCTCGGCGAACTGCTGGGCAATACCATCCGCGAACAATACGGGGATGCGTTTCTCGACAAGATCGAGCAGATCCGCAAGGGCGCCAAGGCTGACCGACGCGGTTCCGTGGACGCCGAACTCAGCGCCAGCCTCAACCAGTTGAGCGAGGACGAACTGCTGCCGGTGGCGCGGGCGTTCAACCAGTTTCTCAACCTGGCCAACATCGCCGAGCAATACCAACTTATCCACCGCCGCGAAGAATCGCAGCCGGAACCCTTCGAGGCGCGGGTGTTGCCCGAGCTGCTCGCCCGGTTGCGGGCCGAGGGCCATGGCGCCGAGGCCCTGGCCCGGCAATTGGGGCGGTTGGAGATCGAACTGGTCCTCACGGCCCACCCCACGGAAGTGGCTCGCCGTACGCTGATCCAGAAATACGACGCCATCGCCGCGCAACTGGCGGCCCAGGATCATCGCGACCTGACCAGCGCCGAGCGCGCGCAGATTCACGAGCGCCTGCAACGCTTGATCGCCGAAGCCTGGCACACCGAAGAAATCCGCCGCACCCGGCCGACCCCGGTGGACGAGGCCAAGTGGGGGTTCGCGGTGATCGAGCACTCGTTGTGGCAGGCCATTCCCAATTACCTGCGCAAGGCCGACCAGGCCCTGCATGCCGCGACCGGCTTGCGCCTGCCACTGGAGGCCGCGCCGATCCGTTTTGCTTCGTGGATGGGCGGTGACCGTGACGGCAACCCGAATGTCACCGCCGCCGTGACCCGCGAGGTGCTGTTGCTGGCGCGGTGGATGGCGGCGGACCTGTACCTGCGTGATGTCGATCAACTGGCGGCCGAGTTGTCCATGCAACACGCCAGCGAGGCCTTGCGCGCCCAGGCTGGCGACAGCGCCGAACCTTATCGCGCCGTGCTCAAGCAACTGCGTGAACGCCTGCGCGCCACCCGCAACTGGGCCCACGCCTCCCTGAGCGCCGCCACGCCGCCTAGCGCCGATGTGTTGCAGCACAACCGCGAGCTGCTGGACCCCCTGGAGCTGTGCTACCACTCGTTGCACGAATGCGGCATGGGTGTGATTGCCGACGGGCCGCTGCTCGATTGCCTGCGCCGGGCGGTGACCTTCGGCCTGTTCCTGGTGCGCCTCGACGTGCGCCAGGACTCGACGCGCCATACCGCCGCCATGACGGAAATAACCGACTACCTGGGCCTGGGGCGCTATGAGGATTGGAACGAGGAGCAGCGCATCAGCTTCTTGCTGGCGGAACTGAGCAACCGGCGTCCGCTGCTGCCGGCCCATTTCAAACCATCGGCCGACACGGCGGAAGTTTTGGCGACGTGCCGGGAAGTGGCTGCGGCGCCGGCGGCGTCCCTGGGTTCCTACGTGATTTCCATGGCCGGTGCGGCTTCCGATGTCCTCGCGGTGCAGCTGTTATTGAAGGACGCCGGCGTGTTGCGGCCAATGCGCGTGGTGCCGCTGTTCGAGACCCTGGCCGACCTGGACAACGCCGGGCCGGTGATCGAGCGGCTGTTGCTGCTGCCCGGTTATCGCTCGCGGCTGCAAGGCCCTCAGGAAGTGATGATCGGCTATTCCGATTCGGCCAAGGACGCCGGGACCACCGCGGCGGCCTGGGCGCAGTATCGGGCCCAGGAGCGGCTGGTGGACATCTGCCGCGAGCAGCAAGTCGAACTGCTGTTGTTCCATGGTCGCGGCGGCACGGTGGGCCGTGGCGGCGGTCCGGCGCACGCGGCGATCCTGTCCCAGCCACCGGGTTCGGTGGCCGGGCGTTTCCGCACCACTGAGCAAGGCGAAATGATTCGTTTCAAATTCGGCCTGCCGGACATCGCCGAACAGAACCTCAACCTTTATCTCGCTGCGGTGCTTGAAGCGACGCTGCTGCCACCGCCGCCGCCCACGCCGCAGTGGCGGGACCTGATGGACGAACTGGCGGCCGATGGCGTCCGTGCCTATCGCGCCGTGGTGCGGGAAAACCCGCAATTTGTCGAGTACTTCCGCCAGTCCACCCCCGAGCAGGAACTGGGGCGCCTGCCCCTGGGCAGCCGTCCGGCCAAGCGTCGGGCCGGTGGCATCGAAAGCCTGCGGGCGATCCCGTGGATCTTCGGCTGGACCCAGACCCGCCTGATGCTGCCGGCCTGGCTCGGCTGGGAAACCGCGCTGAGCAAGGCCCTGGAGCGCGGCGAAGGTGAGTTGCTGGGGCAGATGCGCGAGCAATGGCCGTTCTTCCGGACCCGCATCGATATGCTGGAGATGGTGCTGGCCAAGGCCGACGCCGATATTGCCCGCTCCTATGACGAGCGTTTGGTGGAACCTGGGCTGCTGCCTTTGGGTGCGCAGTTACGCGACCTATTGTCGCAGGCCTGCTCGGTGGTCCTTGGGTTGACCGGTCAGTCGCAGCTACTGGCACATAGCCCTGCCACGCTGGAATTCATTCGCCTGCGCAACACGTACCTCGACCCGCTGCACCTGTTGCAGGCCGAACTGTTGGCGCGCTCGCGGCAACAGGATGTAGCCCAGGGCAGCCCCGTGGAACAGGCGTTGCTGGTGTCTGTGGCAGGGATTGCCGCCGGTTTGCGCAATACCGGCTAAGATCAGGCAGCGCACCGAAACGGCTCGCCCGGTGTTCCCGGGCGTTGTCCGCCGGGGGAGGGAACGGGTTGGCCAGGTGACAGTTCGTTGCCCGGTTGCGACTCTCGCCACCCCCTCCGAAGGTCGTATCGGGCGCGGGTTCCTCCGACTTTCGGCGGCTTGTGTGGGTCGGGCCTGCTGTGTATCTTGATCAGCCTTTGGCCGTTTGGGCGGTCACGATCCTGTTTTTCGAAGATTGGCCCCACGAGGCGAATCCGAGCGTTTTACATAAAAAATTGAGGAGCACATCGATGCGCGTCATTCTGCTGGGAGCTCCCGGGGCCGGTAAAGGTACTCAGGCAAAGTTCATCACCGAAAAATTCGGTATCCCGCAAATTTCCACTGGCGACATGCTGCGTGCCGCGGTCAAGGCGGGCACTCCACTGGGCGTTCAAGCCAAGGGCATCATGGATGCCGGCGGCCTGGTGTCGGATGACCTGATCATCGCCCTGGTCAAGGATCGTATCGCTCAAGCCGATTGCGCCAACGGCTTCCTGTTCGATGGCTTCCCGCGCACCATTCCCCAGGCCGAAGCCCTGGTGACTGCCGGTGTTGAGCTCGATCATGTGGTCGAAATCGCGGTCGACGACGAAGAGATCGTCCAGCGCATTGCCGGTCGTCGTGTCCACGAGCCGTCCGGCCGTGTCTACCACACCGTCTACAACCCGCCGAAAGTCGCGGGCAAGGACGACGTCACCGGTGAAGAGCTGGTGCAGCGCAAGGACGACACCGAAGAAACCGTGCGTCATCGCCTGTCGGTCTACCATTCCCAGACCAAGCCGCTGGTGGCGTTCTACCAGAACCTGTCGGCTGCCCAGGGCAAGCCGAAGTACAGCCACATCCCGGGCGTTGGCTCGGTCGATGCGATCACCGGCAAGGTGCTCGAAGCGCTGAGCTGAAAAGTCTGATCAGTTGCATCAACTACGGCCCGCTTGCGGGCCGTAGTTGTTTATACTGGCGCACTTTTTTCCACCTGATTTACGGACACATCGATGAGTACCTTGCTGGCCCTGGACACCGCGACTGAAGCTTGCTCCGTTGCCTTGCTGCACGACGGCAAGGTCACGAGCCATTACGAGGTGATCCCGCGCCTGCACGCGCAGAAACTGTTGCCGATGATCCAGAAACTGCTGAGCGATGCCGGGACGACCTTGCAGGCAGTGGACGCGATTGCCTTCGGTCGCGGGCCGGGGGCTTTTACCGGCGTGCGCATCGCCATCGGTGTGGTGCAAGGGCTGGCGTTTGCCCTGGAGCGGCCGGTGTTGCCGGTGTCGAACCTGGCAGTGCTGGCCCAGCGCGCCTTGCGCGAACAAGGCGCCCGCCAAGTCGCAGCGGCCATCGATGCGCGCATGGACGAGGTGTACTGGGGCTGCTATCGCGAAACCGACGGCGAAATGCGCCTGGTCGGTGCTGAAGCGGTATTGCCGCCCGAAGCGGCGGCGTTGCCGAGCGGCGCCGATGGCGACTGGTTCGGTGCCGGTACCGGCTGGGGCTACGGCGAGCGCATCGCCGTCAACCTCAGTGGCCAGGACGCCACCTTGCTGCCTCACGCCGAAGATCTGCTGGCCCTGGCCCGCTTCGCCTGGGCCCGTGGTGAAGCCATTGTGGCCGACGATGCGCAACCCGTTTACCTGCGGGACAAAGTCGCCACGCCAAAATCCGAGCGGTAAACCCAGGCTTGACCACACTCCCAAGTGGGCATAGTTGTGGCGAGGGAGCTTGCTCCCGCTGGGCCCTGTAGGAGCTGGCGTAGCCTGCGATCTTTTGATTTTGATCTTTCGCTTTCGATTCAATTGTTCGGGACAAGATCGCAGCCTCGTTGCACTCGACAGCTCCTACGGCGCAGCTCAGCGGGAGCAAGCTCTCTCGCCACAAAGGCATTGCTCGCCGCCAAAGCGGTGTTCTCACAAAAGTCAGTTTCGCCCCCAAAAGTCACACCCAATATTGCCAGTCGTCACTTTTTTCAGCCCGTTTTTAAACCTTTTGGGCTTTATGTGTTCTAGTTATCACTTGCGCATTTGCGCGGCTGCGAAAGTGCCGCTAAATTGCCATCATTGATACCGAGCATTCTGTTATGCGTATAGACGGCTTTTCATCCCAGTCCTATCCCATCAAGCGCAAGCCTCGTGCAGGCAAAGTCGCTGAGCAAGAGTCCTTCGATGAAGATATCGATGGCGAACTGGAGTTTCCGTCTGAAGAGCAACTGGCTGCCCGCGCCGCCAAAGCCTCCGCGCAACGCCTGAGCAATCTTCCCGCCCGCCAGCAAGACATGCTTTACCACCGTGCGATGAGCCGCAGTGTCGCCACGGCCCTGGCGAGCTACCTGAGCACCGCCGGTTTCGTCGATTGGGATATGGAAGTGTTGGGTCTCGATCTCTACATCTGATGGTCTTGCCTTACTACCTGGGCTGTCCGTCCTGGAGCGAAAACGCCTGGCGTGATTATCTCTATCCCCAGGGCGCGAAAAGCACCGATTTCCTGAATCTCTATTCCCAAGTGTTCAATGCCGTGGAAGGCAATACGACCTTCTACGCCAGCCCATCTGCGGCCACGGTCCAGCGCTGGGCCGAAATCATGCCCGAGCATTTTCGCTTCACCGCCAAGTTTCCCGGTGACATCAGCCACAACGGCGACTTGCGTGAGCGCCTGGTGGCCACCGAAACCTTCCTGCAGCTGCTCAACCCCTTGGGTGAGCGCGTCTCGCCGTACTGGCTGCAACTGTCCAAGGCCTTCACCCCGAATCGGTTGCCGGAACTGGCAGGGTTCATCGACGCCTTGCAGCGTCCGTTGGCCGTGGAGGTCCGTCACGATGAGTTCTTCGCCAAGGGCGATGCCGAACGGCGCCTCAATCGCCTGTTGCTTGATCGTGGTGTCGAACGCATCTGTCTCGATCCCCGGGCCTTGTTCAGTTGCACCTCGCTTGATCCTGCGGTGCTTCACGCGCAATCGAAAAAGCCCCGCGTGCCGCCCCGGCCTGCGGCGTTCACCCAATGTCCGCAAGTGCGCTTCATCGGGCATCCGGTGCTGGAAGCCAATGAACCGTTCCTGACGCCGTGGGTAGAGAAAATCGCTGGATGGATCGAAGAAGGGCGCACGCCCTATATCTTCCTGCACACCGCCGACAACCTGTTGGCAGCGAAACTCGCGCAGCGCTTCCACACTCGCCTGATGAGTCGTTTGCCTGGCTTGCCGGCCCTGCCTGAGCTATATAGAGAGCCCGCCGCCGAGCAACTGGGTTTGCTCTGAGGCTAACACTCTCTTTTCAGGAGCGAACGACATGGATGCGCAAACTCGCCGAGCCCAGGCGTTCAAGGCCTTGCACGAACGTGAAGGGGCTTTTGTCATTCCCAACCCGTGGGATGCCGGTTCGGCCAAGATGTTGGCCAGCCTCGGCTTTGAAGCCCTGGCGACCACCAGTGCCGGCCACGCTTTTTCCTTGGGCCGGCCCGATGGCGCGTTGGGCCTGGAGAACACGCTGGCCAATGTGCGGGCGATTGTGGCGGCCACCGACCTGCCCGTGGCCGTGGACCTGGAGAACGGTTTTGCCGATGCCCCCGACGATTGCGCGCGTAACCTGCTCCGTGCGGCAGAGGCTGGTGCGGTGGGTGGTTCGATCGAAGATGCCACGGGGCGCGAAGACAGCCCGATCTATTGCTTCGACCATGCCGTAGCGAGGGTCAAGGCCGCCGCGGACGCCGTGCGCAGCTTGCCGTATCCCTTCCTGCTGACGGCCCGGGCGGAGAACTTCCTGCACGGCAATCCGGACCTGGACGACACCATTCGCCGCTTGAAGGCCTTCGCAGACGCGGGGGCCGACGTGTTGTACGCCCCGGGGCTGAGCAGCGCCGAGCAAGTGCTTGCAGTGGTGCGGGCCGTGGCGCCGAAACCGGTGAACGTGCTGATGTCCGGGGCGCTGGACCTGACCGTCGCGCAGTTGAGCGAGTTGGGCGTCAAGCGAATCAGCGTCGGATCGGCGTTGGCCCTGGCCGCGTATGGCGAGTTCTTCCGCGCCGCCGAAGAAATCCAGCAACAGGGCACGTTCACCTTCACGCGCCGCTCGATGCCGTTCAAGCAGGCCAACCAATTTTTCAAGGGTTGATGCCCGAGGCAACGTCGTGCGGTTTTTGAAAGTTCTGGCTGTAGTGGCGCTGCTCGTTGGCGTCGCAGTGCTGGGGGTATGGCGCGGCTGGGTGGCTGTGCCGCCCCAATGGAATCCCTGGGCGCCCCTGGACGTCAACCTTGCGCCGAACCTGCTGACCCGCTTCAAGCTCATGGCCCTGCGCAACGACCCGCAGTTGTGCGACCAGGCCCTCGCCACCTCGGGGCTGCGCACCGCTCGCCAGGCTGACAGCGGCGCCAATTCGACGTGCCCACTGACCAACGTACTGAGGGTGCAGGGCGGTGAAGTGGCGCTGAGCAGCAGTTTTCTCGCCAGTTGCCCGCTGGCCGTGGCCTTCGCGCTGTTCGAGCGCCATGGGTTGCAGCCGGCGGCAATGGCGGTCTACGGGCAGAAAGTGACGCGAGTCGATCACCTCGGCAGTTTCGCCTGTCGCAACATGTACGGTCGTGAGAGCGGGGCGCGCAGCCAGCATGCCACCGCCAGTGCGCTGGACATCGCCGGGTTTCGCCTGGCCGATGGGCGCACGGTCAGCGTGCTCAAGGACTGGCCCAAGGACGATGCCGATGCGCGGTTTTTGCGTCAGGCCCGCGACGGCGCCTGCGATATGTTCAGTGTGGTCTTGAGCCCGGATTACAACGCGGCGCACCGCAACCATTTTCATCTGGACGTGGGGCCATGGTGGATCTGTCGTTGATTTAAGCGGCGATACGCAGGTTCTGCAGCACGATCGGACGTGCCCAGCGGGTGTCGAAGTCCAGTTGTTTCTGCTGCGCCACCAATTCCTCTTCCGGGAAGGATGGGAACGGCTTGTCCAGCAGGTCGAGTTCGAACTCGGCGATTGGCAGGTGCAGTGGGCGCGGTTGCGGTGCCGGGCCGGGCTCCGGCAGCGGTTGGCCGGCGGTGAGGACGAGTGGGCGAACCCAGTTGCTTTCGAAGGTCTGCTGTTTTTGCTGGGCGGCGATTTCTTCCGCTGGGAAAGGCGGGAAGGGCTTGTCCAGCAGATCGAGTTCGAATTCGGCGATGGGCAGGAACAGTGGCTCAGGCGGCTTGACCGGTGTTTCGGTCACTTCGCAGGTGCGCTGGCTGACGATGTGTTCCAGCAACTCGGCGCCGAGGGTCGGTTCAACGGCCTCATCGAGGGCCACTGGCTGGTAGCTGCCAGGTGCCGGTGCGTTATCACCCAGTTGATCGGCCAGGGCCCGGGCAAAAAAATCCTGCCACAGGTGACTGACGCCGCTCAGCGCTTGGGTGTTACGCAGGCTGTAATCGCCGTAAGGGGAGATAACGCCTATCGATGTGGATTGAATGTCTGACATTTTTCTCGGTCGACGCTCAGCTCTGGCAAAATGCCGTTCACCGTTGTTATCGGCCGTTTTTGCCGATCCTTAATTTTTTGAGCATGTTTCCAAGAATGAACAACTTCCATGAGTGAGCAACCCGCAGTCTGCCGCATCCATGTCGAGGCCCTGGCCCCGGCCTTCCAACCGCAGGCCGAGCACTGGGCCGAGCGGCTTGGCCTGCCTTTGCAAGTGGACGATGGCGAGTTTGCCTTGCAGATTTGCGAGCAGGGGTTGCAGTTGCAGCAACTGGGCCCGGACGCGCCAGGACCGGTGCGGGTGGACTTCGTTGAGGGCGGAGCGGCCCATCGTCGTTTGTACGGTGGCGGCAGCGGCCAGATGATCGCCAAGGCGGTCGGCATTGCCCAAGGTGTGCGTCCGCGGGTGCTGGATGCCACGGCCGGGTTGGGCAAGGATGCGTTTGTGCTGGCCAGCCTGGGCTGCGAAATGAGCCTGATCGAGCGTCAACCGCTGATCGGAGCCCTGCTGGAGGATGGCCTGGCCCGCGCGGCGGAGGACTTCGACGTGGCGCCGATCGTGGCGCGCATGCGTTTGCTCAAGGGCAACTCCATCGAGGTGATGCGCAACTGGGAAGGCGAGCCGCCCCAGGTGATCTACCTGGACCCGATGTTTCCCCATCGGGAGAAAACCGCCCTGGTGAAGAAGGAAATGCGCCTGTTCCGCCCCTTGGTGGGCGATGACCCGGACGCCCCGGCACTGCTCGCCGCGGCCCTGGCCCTGGCGACTCACCGGGTGGTGGTCAAGCGCCCACGCAAGGCCCCCTGTATCGAAGGGCCGAAGCCAAGCCATGGGCTCGATGGCAAATCCAGTCGCTACGACATCTACCCCAAGAAAGCGCTCAAGCCCTGAGACCGTGTCGCCTGCATCGCGAGCAAGCTCGCTCCCACATTGGATTTGTGGTGTTCATCAAACCCTGTGGGAGCGAGCTTGCTCGCGATGAGGCCCTGCCAGCCAGCGAAAGGCTACCGGTCGAGCTAAGGCCGATAGGCCCGCATGAACAACCCCACCACTTCCTGCACATGAGCCTCGGCGGCTTCCGGTTCCGGGGCCGGGCCGCAGCCAGACAACAACCGGAAATTCGCCGCGCCCTTGATCAGGCAGAAGAAATGCTCGGCAGCATTGCGCGGTTTATCGATGCTCAGGGCACCGCTCTGGTTGATCTTGCTCAGCAGCCGCTCCATGCCTGAGAGCATCCGCTGTGGGCCTGCTTCGTAGAAAATCGTCGACAGCTTCGGATCCTGGCTACCCAGGGCCATGATCAGCCGATGCAGGTTCAACGATTCCTCGCTGCTGACGAGCTGGTGAAAGCCACGGGCGATGTTCAGCAGCACGTGTTCGATCGGAACGCCGTCCGGCCATTCGAAAAACAGCGGCGGCACCTGTTCTTCGCACTTGGCGATCACGGCAGCGGAAAACAGCGTCTCCTTGTCGTTGAAGTGACTGTAGACCGTCAGCTTCGAGACCCCGGCCTCGGTAGCGACGGCGTCCATGCTGGTACTGGCGTAACCCATGCTCAGGAACAAGCGTTTCGCCGCGTCGAGAATGGCCTGGCGCTTGGCCAGGTCCTTGGGACGGCCAGGGCCGGAAGGGATTGGAGGATTGTTCGACATTTCTTCGCTTTAATACTGGACTGGTGAGTTTGCTATTAATAACATACTCGCCAGTATAATTATTCCAAGCACCATTAGCGAAAGGTCACTCGCCATGTTCCGCTATGCCCTGCCCCTCGCCGTGCCAATCACCCTGGCTTTTTTATTGTCTGCGTGCGGTCATGACGAACCGGTCCCGGTCGCCGTGCGCCCCGCCATGGTGGTGAAACCACAGCCTTCAGCCCAGGCGATGGACAGTTACCCCGGTGAAGTGCGAGCACGTTTCGAGCCCGACCTGGCCTTTCGGATTGGCGGCAAGGTGAGTCGACGACTGGTCGAAGAGGGCCAGCGGGTCAAGGCCAATCAGCCGCTGGCTGAACTCGATCCCGAAGATGTGCGCCTGCAACTGGAAGCCTCCCGTGCCCAGGTCGCCGCCGCCGAGGCCAACCTGAACCTGGTGCGGGCCGAGCGTGACCGCTACAAAACCTTGATGGAACGGCAGATGGTCAGCCGCTCCCAGTACGACAACGCCGAAAACCTTTACCGCTCCGGCACCGCGCGGCTCAAGCAGATCAAGGCCGAGTTCGATGTCGCCAACAACCAGGCCAGTTATTCGATATTGCGTGCGCCCCAGGATGGCGTGGTTGCCCGGCGTTCGGTGGAAGTCGGGCAGGTGGTGTCGGCCGGGCAAACCGTCTTTACCCTGGCCACCGACGGCGAGCGTGAAGTGCTGATCAGCCTGCCGGAGCAGGGTTTCGGCCGGTTCAAGATCGGCCAGCCGGTTTCGGTCGAACTGTGGAGCCAGCCCGATCAGCGTTTCAGCGGACACATTCGCGAGCTGTCGCCGGCCGCCGACCCCAAGTCTCGCACCTTCGCCGCCCGCGTGGCCTTCACCGCCGGCAGTGTTCCGGCCGAGCTGGGCCAGAGCGCGCGGGTGTTTGTCCAGACCGCCGACAAGGTGCCGCTGTCGGTACCCTTGTCGGCCCTGACGGCTGAAAACGGCGCGACGTATGTCTGGGTCGTTAACGCCAATAACACCCTGAAGAAAGTCCCGGTGCGGGTCGGCGCCTTCGGCGAAAAGACCGTTCCGGTGCTGGAAGGCCTCAGCCCCSATGACTGGGTGGTGGCGGCCGGTGTGCATGTGCTCCTCGACGGCCAGCAGGTGCGGCCGGTGGATCGCTCCAACCGCGTGGTCAATCTGACGGCCAAGGAGTAATCCCCGATGGGTTTCAATCTTTCCGAATGGGCGCTGCGCAATCGCCAGATCGTACTGTTCCTGATGCTGTTGCTGGCCATCGTTGGCGCGCTTTCCTACACCAAGCTCGGCCAGAGCGAAGACCCACCGTTCACCTTCAAGGCCATGGTCATCCGCACCAGCTGGCCGGGCGCCACGGCCGAGGAAGTCTCGCGACAGGTCACTGAGCGCATCGAAAAGAAACTGATGGAAACCGGCGATTTCGAAAGGATCGTCTCGTTCTCCCGTCCGGGCGAGTCCCAGGTGACCTTCGTGGCCCGCGACTCCCTGCATTCGGTGCAGATCCCCGAGCTGTGGTACCAGATCCGCAAGAAGATCAGTGACATCCGCCACACCTTGCCGCCGGGTATCCAAGGGCCATTTTTCAACGATGAATTCGGCACCACCTTCGGCAACATCTATGCACTGACCGGTGACGGCTTCGACTACGCCGTGCTAAAGGACTACGCCGACCGCGTCCAGATCCAGTTGCAACGGGTCAAGGACGTGGGCAAGGTCGAACTGCTCGGTTTGCAGGACGAGAAGATCTGGATCGAGCTGTCGAACGTGAAGCTGGCGACCCTCGGCCTGCCCTTGGCGGCGGTCCAGCAGGCCCTTGAAGAGCAGAACGCCGTATCGACCGCCGGCTTCTTCGAAACCGGCAGCGAGCGATTGCAGCTACGGGTTTCCGGGAATTTTCAGTCCGTGGAAGAGATCCGCAACTTCCCGATCCGGGTCGCCGATCGTACGTTCCGCATCAGCGATCTGGCGGATGTGCGCCGGGGGTTCAACGACCCACCGGCGCCACGCATGCGTTTCATGGGGGAAGATGCCATCGGCCTGGCCGTGGCCATGAAGGAAGGTGGTGACATCCTGGTGCTGGGCAAGGCCCTCGAGGTCGATTTTGCCCGGATCCAGGACACGCTCCCGGCCGGCATGCAATTGCGCAAAGTGTCGGACCAGCCGGCGGCGGTGAAGACCGGGGTCGGTGAGTTCGTCCAGGTGTTGGTGGAAGCGCTGACGATTGTGTTGCTGGTGAGCTTCTTCTCCCTTGGGCTGCGCACCGGGATGGTAGTGGCCCTGGCGATCCCGCTGGTACTGGCAATGACGTTTGCCGCGATGTACTACCTGGGCATCGGCCTGCACAAGATTTCCCTCGGCGCGCTGGTATTGGCGCTGGGGTTGCTGGTGGACGATGCGATCATCGCCGTGGAGATGATGGCGATCAAGATGGAGCAGGGTTTCGACCGGATCAAGGCCGCCAGCTTTGCGTGGACCAGCACGGCGTTCCCGATGCTCACCGGTACGTTGATCACCGCGGCCGGCTTCCTGCCAATCGCCACTGCGCAATCGGGCACCGGTGAATACACCCGTTCGATTTTCCAGGTCGTGACCCTGGCATTGGTGGCGTCCTGGGTGGCTGCGGTGGTGTTTGTGCCGTACCTGGGGGAAAAGCTCCTGCCGGACCTGGCGAAAATTCACGCGGCCAAACATGGCACGGCTGACGGCCAGACCGACCCTTACGGCACGCCGTTCTATCAGCGTGTCCGGCGGATGGTGGAGTGGTGCGTGCGTCGCCGCAAAACCGTCATCATCCTGACCGTGCTGTTGTTCGTCGGCTCGGTGGTGTTGTTCCGTTTCGTGCCGCAGCAGTTCTTCCCGGCATCGGGGCGGCTGGAGCTGATGGTTGACCTGAAGCTGCAGGAAGGCGCCTCCCTGAACAACACCGCCGAGCAGGTCAAGCGCCTTGAAGCGCTGCTCAAGGACCACGCGGGCATCGACAATTACGTGGCCTACGTCGGCATCGGTTCACCGCGCTTCTACCTGCCGCTGGATCAACAACTGCCGGCGTCCAGCTTCGCCCAGTTCGTGGTGCTGGCCAAGACCATCGAAGACCGCGAGCCTTTGCGCAGTTGGCTGATCGCGACCCTGAACGAACAGTTCCCAACCCTGCGCTCGCGGGTCACGCGCCTGGAAAACGGCCCGCCGGTCGGCTACCCGGTGCAGTTCCGCGTCACGGGCGAGCACATCGAAAAGGTTCGCGCCCTGGCGCGCAAAGTGGCGGCGAAAGTTCGCGAAAACCCTTACGTGACCAATGTGCACCTGGACTGGGAAGAGCCGAGCAAGGTGGTGTACCTGAACGTCGATCAGGACCGTGCCCGAGCCCTGGGCGTGAGCACTGCCAACCTGGCGAGTTTCCTGCGCAGCTCCCTCACTGGCTCCAGCGTCAGCCAGTATCGGGAAGACAACGAATTGATCGAAATCCTGCTGCGTGGCACGGTGCATGAGCGCACCGAACTGTCGTTGCTGCCAAGCCTGGCGGTGCCGACCGACAACGGCAAGAGCGTTGCCCTGTCGCAGATCGCGACCCTGGAATACGGTTTCGAAGAAGGCGTGATCTGGCACCGCAACCGCTTGCCGAGCGTGACGGTACGGGCCGATATCTACGGCAAGGAACAACCGGCAACCCTGGTACAGCAGATCTTCCCGACCCTGGAGCCGATTCGTGCGCAGCTGCCGGACGGTTACCTGCTGGAGGTGGGCGGTACGGTAGAAGATTCGGCCCGCGGCCAGAAATCGGTGAACGCCGGGGTGCCGTTGTTTATCGTGGTGGTGTTGACGTTGCTGATGCTGCAACTGCGCAGTTTCTCACGCACGGCCATGGTGTTTCTTACCGCGCCGCTGGGGTTGATCGGTGTCACGCTGTTCCTGTTGATGTTCCGCCAGCCATTCGGTTTTGTCGCCATGCTCGGCACGATCGCGCTGTCGGGGATGATCATGCGCAACTCGGTGATCCTGGTGGACCAGATCGAACAGGACATCAAGGCGGGGCTGACGCCCTGGCAGGCGATCATCGAAGCGACGGTGCGCCGCTTCCGCCCGATTGTGCTCACCGCACTGGCGGCGGTGCTGGCGATGATCCCGCTGTCACGCAGCCTGTTCTTCGGCCCGATGGCGGTGGCGATCATGGGCGGCTTGATCGTGGCGACGGCGTTGACGCTGTTGTTCCTGCCGGCGTTGTATGCGGCGTGGTTCAGGGTCAAGAAAACCTGATTAACAGGTGCACACCGAACCTGTGGCGAGGGAGCTTGCTCCCGCTCGGTTGCGCAGCAACCGCAAAAGCTTGGGGCCGCTGCGCAGCCCAGCGGGAGCA
>NZ_JBFREY010000038.1:0-46107 GCF_052114545.1 Pseudomonas sp. KB_12
CTGTGCTGTGTGGGAGCAAGGCTTGCCCGCGATGAAAACGCCGCGGTCTCTTGAGGACCGCAGCGCCTGGATCGCGAGCAAGCTTTGCTCCCACACAGCTCGCTCCTACAGGTCCCGGGAAACCTGTCAGTGGGTTACAGGATATACCGCGACAGGTCTTCGTTCTGCGCCAGCTCACCCAGGTGGCTGTTGACGTACTCGGCGTCGATGAGGATCGGCGCTTCGTTGTGGGCGCTCGCCAGGTCGCCGGCGCTGAACGAAACTTCCTCGAGCAGGCGTTCGAGCAACGTGTGCAGGCGACGGGCACCGATGTTCTCGGTCTTCTCGTTGACCTGCCAGGCGATCTGGGCCAGGCGCTTGATGCCTTCTGGCGTGAACTCGATGTTCAGGCCTTCGGTCTTGAGCAGCGCGCAATACTGTTCGGTCAGGGACGCGTGGGGCTCGCTGAGGATGCGTTCGAAGTCTTCCGGCGTCAGCGCCTTGAGCTCGACACGGATCGGCAGGCGACCCTGCAGCTCCGGCACCAGGTCGCTCGGCTTGCTCAGGTGGAACGCGCCGGAAGCGATGAACAGGATGTGGTCGGTCTTGACCATGCCCAGCTTGGTGTTGACCGTGCAGCCTTCGATCAGCGGCAGCAGGTCGCGTTGTACACCTTCGCGGGACACATCGGCACCGCCGACATTGCCGCGCTTGGCGACCTTGTCGATTTCGTCGATGAACACGATGCCATGCTGTTCGACCGCCTCCAGCGCCTTGGCCTTCAACTCTTCTTCGTTGACCAGGCGGCCGGCTTCCTCATCGCGCACCAGTTTCAGCGCTTCCTTGACCTTGAGCTTGCGGTTTTTCTTCTTGCCCTTGCCCATATTGGCAAACAGGCTCTGCAACTGGTTGGTCATCTCCTCCATGCCGGGCGGCGCGGAAATATCGACGCCGGCCATTTCGGCGACTTCGATCTCGATTTCCTTGTCGTCCAGCTGGCCTTCGCGCAGGCGCTTGCGGAACAGTTGGCGGGTGTTGGAATCCTGGGTCGCGGCGGTGTCGGCGTTGAAGCCCATGCGCGCCGGTGGCAGCAGGGCGTCGAGGATGCGCTCTTCGGCGGCGTCTTCGGCGCGGTGGCGGACCTTGGTGATTTCCTGTTCGCGCAGCAGCTTGATGGCGGCATCGGCCAGGTCACGGATGATTGACTCGACGTCGCGACCGACATAGCCGACTTCGGTGAACTTGGTGGCTTCGACCTTGATGAACGGCGCGTTGGCGAGTTTGGCCAGGCGACGGGCGATCTCGGTTTTACCAACACCGGTCGGGCCGATCATCAGGATGTTCTTGGGGGTCACTTCGACGCGCAGTTCTTCGGGCAGTTGCATCCGGCGCCAGCGGTTACGCAGGGCGATGGCGACGGCGCGCTTGGCATCGTCCTGGCCGATGATATGGCGGTTGAGTTCGTGGACGATTTCGCGGGGAGTCATGGACATAATAATGGGTGGTCCTCAAGCAAGAATGGGCCGTGGCGTGGTTCGCCTGGACAGGCTTATTCCGCGAGGTCCTGCTCCTCAATGGTCTGGGTGTGGTTGGTGAAGACACAGATGTCGCCGGCAATGCCCAAGGCAGTCTCGACGATCTCACGAGCCGACAGGTCGGTTTTTTTCAGCAGGGCGCTGGCCGCAGCCTGGGCGTAGGCACCGCCGGAACCCATGGCGATCAGGCCGTCTTCGGGCTCAACGACGTCGCCGTTGCCGGTGATGATCAGGGAGGCATCCTTGTTGGCGACCGCGAGCATGGCTTCGAGGCGGCTCAGGGAACGGTCGGTGCGCCATTCCTTGGCCAGCTCCACGGCGGCACGGACCAAGTGGCCCTGGTGTTTCTCAAGCTGGCCTTCGAAACGTTCGAACAAGGTGAAGGCGTCGGCAGTGGCCCCGGCGAAACCGGCGATGACTTCGCCGTGATACAGGCGGCGGACTTTCTTCGCGTTGCCTTTCATCACGGTGTTGCCCAGTGAAACCTGGCCGTCGCCGCCCATGACGACTTTGCCATGACGGCGGACTGAAACGATGGTGGTCAAGGGAGAGTCTCCACGCAGCGGGGCGAAAATGCCCGGATGGAACTCATATGGGGGTGGCGTGGGTTTTTTCAACTGCGGGGGACGAGTGGTGCGAGTCACGTAGGAGCTGTCGAGTGCAACGAGGCTGCGATCTTTCCCCAGACCATTGAGTCTCAAGCGAAAGATCAAGATCAAAAGATCGCAGCCTCGCTCCGCTCGACAGCTCCTACAGGCCCAGCGGGAGCAAGCTCCCTCGCCACGAAAGCCCCGCAGCCACAGATGCTTTCGTTAGAATCAGCGGCTCTGGCGTTGTTGTAACAACAGATTGCTGAAACCGCTGCCAGCCAGTTGCTTCTGCGCCTTGGTCAGTTCTTCGCGGTTGCTAAAAGGCCCGACCAATACCCGGTACCAGGTTTCGTCCTTCACGGTGCCGGACTCCACCGCCACGGACTGGCCCAGCAGAATGATCTGCGCCCGGACCTTGTCGGCGTCGGCTTCCTTGCGGAACGAACCGGCCTGGAGGAAGAACTTCGTCACCGGCGCGGCTTTCTGCACCGGTGGGGCCGGTGGCGGCGTGATGCCGGCCAGGGCCGCCTGGGCGCGAGCGGTGTCGATCTTCGCCGCTTCGGCTGGGGTCACCGGTGTGGTGGGCACTTGCGGCGTCGGCAGGGTTTTCTCCGGCACGGCATCGGGCGGCACGATGACTTCCGATTCCGGCAGCAAGGTGTAGAAGTCGTACTTCGGCTTCACCGGTTGCGTCGGGCTCGGCGGGGTCTTGTTGGCCTCGGCGATGCGCGTGGCTTTCTGCTGCTCTTGGCGGACGCGCTTGACGTCATCGCCCTGGCCCGGATCCAGCTTCATCAGAAACACAATGAAAGCGCCGACGGTCAGGCCGATGGCCATCCACAACCAGCCCGGAATCGGTTTTTTGGCCGGAGGCTGGTAACGACTGGCGCCGCGTTTGGGTGCAGGTTTTTTCTTGGCGGCCAACTTACATGCGCTCCAGGGTTTCCAGGCCCAGCAGTTCCAGGCCTTGCTTGAGCGTGCGCCCGGTCAGCGCGGCGAGGCGCAGGCGGCTCTGCATTTGCTCTGGGGTTTGCGCGTTGAGGATCGGGCAGTTCTCGTAGAAGCTGGAGAACAGGCCGGCGACATCGTACAGGTAGGCGCACAGGGTGTGCGGCGTGCCCTTGTCGGCGACGTTGTTCAACACTTCACCGAACTGCGCCAGCTTCGCCGCCAGCTCCTGTTCGTGAGGGGCCTGGAGCACAATCTGGCCGTCCACTTCATTGAAGTTTTTGCCGAGCTTGCGGAACACCCCGGCCACGCGGGTGTAGGCGTACAGCAGGTACGGCGCGGTGTTGCCTTCGAAGTTGAGCATCAGGTCGAAGTTGAAGCTGTAGTCGCTGGTGCGGTGCTTGGACAGGTCGGCGTATTTCACCGCGTCGATGCCCACGACCTTGGCGATCTTGCGCAGTTCGTCTTCGGCCAGCTCGGGGTTCTTGCCCTTGACCAGGGTGTAGGCGCGGTCCTGGGCTTCGGTCAGCAGGTCGATCAGCTTCACCGTGCCGCCGTCGCGAGTCTTGAACGGGCGGCCATCGGCGCCGTTCATGGTGCCGAAGCCCATGTGCTCCATCTCCATCGGATGGGTCACGAAACCGGCCAGGCGTGCGACTTCGAACACTTGCTGGAAGTGCAGGGCCTGGCGCTGGTCGACGAAGTACAGCACCCGATCGGCCTTGAGCACGCTGTTACGGTAGCGCACGGCTGCCAGGTCGGTGGTGGCGTAGAGGTAGCCACCGTCGGCCTTGACGATGATCACCGGCAGCGGCTCGCCATCGGCGGTCTTGAACTGGTCGAGGAACACGCACTGGGCGCCGTTGCTTTCCACCAGCATGCCCTTGGCCTTGAGGTCGTTGACCACGTTGATCAGGTCGTCGTTGTAGGCGCTTTCGCCCATCACGTCGGCCATGGTCAATTTGACGTTCAACAACTCGTAGATTTTCTGGCAGTGGGACAGGGAGATGTCCTTGAACTTGCTCCACAGTGCCAGGCACTCGGCATCGCCGGCCTGCAGCTTGACCACCAGGCCCCGGGCACGGTCGGCGAACTCGGGCGACTCGTCGAAGCGTTGCTTGGCGGCGCGGTAGAAGTTCTCCAGGTCCGACAGTTCGTCGCTGGTAATGGGGTTTTCCTGCAGGTAGGCCATCAGCATGCCGAACTGGGTGCCCCAGTCGCCCACGTGGTTCTGGCGGATCACGGTGTCGCCGAGAAACTCCAGGACCCGGGCCACGCCGTCGCCGATGATGGTCGAGCGCAGGTGGCCGACGTGCATTTCCTTGGCCAGGTTGGGGGCCGAGAGGTCGACCACGGTGCGCTGCAACGGGCCGGCCTTGCGCACGCCAATGCGCTCGTCAGCCAGGGCCGCGTCAAGGCGCGAAGCCAGGGCCTGGGTGTTCTGGAAGAAATTGATGAACCCGGGGCCGGCAATGTCGGCCTTGCTGACGTTCTCGTCGGCCGGCAGGGCATTGATGATTTTCTCCGCCAGGTCCCGTGGCTTCATGCCAGCCGGCTTGGCGAGCATCATCGCGATGTTGCTGGCGAAGTCGCCGTGGGTCTTGTCGCGGGTGTTTTCGACCTGAATCGCCGGCGACAGGCCTTCTGGCAGCACACCTTCAGTGACGAGTTGGGCGATGGCTTGCTGGATGAGCTGGCGAATGGTGTCTTTCATGGTCTTCTCTTTCAACCGCAGGCGCGGCGGCGCTTCGATGCGCAGGTGGAAAAACTGGGCATTATCCGTGGCGAAGGCGGGCTTGCCAACTGTAGCGGGTCGGTTGGGGATGTGTGGTGACTATTCTTGGCCGTCAGGATGTACGCGATCCCCTTGTGGGAGCGAGCTTGCTCGCGATGACGGTGGGTCAGCTTGCATTGATGTTGAATGCCAGACCGCTATCGCGAGCAAGCTCGCTCCCACAGGGAATCAGTGAGCCCCGTCAATACAAATCCACCGGATCCACATCCAGCGACCAGCGCACCGCCCGCCCGCTGGGCATTTGTTCCAGCACCAGCAGCCAGGTGCTCAGCAGTCGATGCAGCGGTGCCCGGGCATTGGCCTGTAATAGAAGCTGCGCGCGATAGCGCCCGGCCCGCCGTTCCATCGGCGCCGGCACCGGCCCCAAGAGTTCGATGCCGGTGAGATTCTGCTCCGCCAGCAAGCGTTCTGCCTCGCTGCAGGCCTCATCGAGAAAGCCTTCGGCCTGCCCCGGCTTGTGGGCTTCGGCCCGCAACAGCGCCAGGTGGGCAAAAGGCGGCAGGCCGGCGCTGCGGCGTTCGCTCAAGGCCTGTTCGGCGAAGGCGAAATAACCTTGCTCGGTCAGTTGGATCAACAGCGGATGATCGGCCAGGTGCGTCTGGATGATCACTTTACCCGGCTCCTCGGCCCGCCCGGCCCGGCCTGCGACCTGGACGATCAACTGCGCCATGCGCTCGCTTGCGCGGAAATCACCGGAAAACAGTCCGCCATCGGCGTCGAGGATCGATACCAGCGTGACCCGCGGAAAGTGGTGCCCCTTGGCGAGCATCTGCGTGCCCACCAGAATGCACGGCTGGCCCTTCTGGATCGTGGCGAACAACTGGTTCATCGCGTCCTTGCGCGAAGTGCTGTCGCGATCCACCCGCAGTACCGGGTAATCGGGGAACAGGATGCCCAGTCGTTCTTCGGCACGCTCGGTGCCGGCGCCGACCGGGCGCAAGTCCACTTTGCCGCACTGCGGGCAATGCCTTGGCACGCGCTCGACGTGGCCGCAGTGGTGGCAACGCAACTCGCCATGGCGTTGATGCACGGTCATCCGCGCATCGCAGCGCTCACAGCCAGACATCCAGCCGCAGTCGTGGCACAACAGCGTCGGGGCAAACCCGCGGCGATTGAGGAACACCAGGACCTGTTGCCCGGCAGCCAGGGTCTGGCCGATGGCTTGCTGCATCGGCCCGGAAATACCGCTGTCCAGCGGGCGACTTTTCACGTCCAGGCGCAGGAAGCGCGGTTGCTTGGCGCCGCCGGCCCGCTCGTTGAGGCGCAGCAGGCCGTAGCGGCCGGTGTAGGCGTTGTGCAGGCTTTCCAGCGATGGCGTGGCCGAGCCGAGGACGATCGGGATGTTTTCCTGGCGGGCGCGCACCAGCGCCAGGTCGCGGGCGTGGTAGCGCAGGCCTTCTTGCTGTTTATAAGAGCCGTCGTGTTCTTCGTCGATGATGATCAGGCCAGGGTTCTTCATCGGTGTGAACAGGGCCGAACGGGTGCCGATGATGATATCGGCCTCGCCGTCACGGGCGGCGAGCCAGGCCTCCAGGCGTTCGCGGTCGTTGACCGCCGAGTGCACCAGGGCGATCCGGGCGTTGAAGCGTTGTTCGAAGCGCGCCAGGGTTTGCGGGCCGAGGTTGATTTCCGGAATCAGTACCAGCGCCTGCTTGCCGGCCTCCAGGGTCTGGCGGATCAGTTGCAGGTAGACCTCGGTCTTGCCGCTGCCGGTGACACCTGCCAGTAGAAAGGCGTGATAACTGTCGAAACCTGCGCGAATCGCTTCGCAAGCGGCCCGCTGTTCGGCGTTGAGCGGCAGTTCCGGCTGGGCCAGCCAATGTTCATGGCGGGCGCCGGGGGCGTGCCTGCGTACTTCCACCTGGACCAGGTCCTTGGCCAGCAACAGGTCGAGGCTGTCCTTGCTGAGCATCAGTTTGCTCAACAATTGATGCGCCACGCCGTGGGGATGTTGGGCCAGGGTCGCCAAGGCCTCACGCTGGCGCGGGGCACGGGCGATGCGCGGGTCGTCCAGCGAGGCGCCAGGCGCCACCGACCAGAACCGCTCCTGGCGCGCCTCGGCCGGTTCGCCCTGGCGCAGCAGCACCGGTAGCGCCCAACTCAGGGTGTCGCCGAGGCTGTGCTGGTAATACTGGGACGTCCACAGGCACAACTTGAACAGCGCGGCGGGCAGTGGTGGCGTGGCATCGAGCAGGGCCAGGGCTGGTTTGAGCTTGTCGACCGGGACCTCGCTGTGGTCGGTGACCTCCACCAGGATGCCGATCATCTCCCGCCGGCCGAACGGCACCCGCAGGCGCATGCCCGGCTGCAACTGGGCGCGCAGGACCCCGGCCGGGGCGCGGTAGTCGAACAGGCGGCGCAGGGGCGAAGGCAAGGCGAGGCGCAGGATGGCGTCGGGCACGCGGGGGATCTCGATAGGCGGACAAGTTCGCAAGGCTGGGCACGATTCAATGTGGGAGCGAGCTTGCTCGCGATGGCTGCGGCACAGCCAGTATCACTGCAACTGACCCACCGCTTTCGCGAGCAAACTCGCTCCCACAGGGATTGTGCTTGAGGTCGCGAGCCTAGCAGACGGTTGGTACAAGTCATAGCTTGCGTGATTGATGTTGTCTGGTAGAATCCGCGGCCTAATTACGTGCGGTATTCAACAATAGTGTTGGATGGCGGCACGCTAGCCTGAGGAAAACAGCATGAAAACCGATATCCATCCGGAATACCCAGTAATTGCCGTAACCTGCAGCTGCGGCAACAAGTTCGAAACGCGTTCGACCTACGGCAAAGCCCTGGCGATCGACGTTTGCAACGAATGCCACCCGTTCTACACCGGCAAGCAAAAGACTCTGGATACCGGCGGCCGTGTTCAGAAGTTCGCCGATCGTTTCGGTGCTTTCGGCAAAGTTACTCCAAAAGCCTGAGGCTGATCATTTTGGATGGTCGTCTCGACCGCTCCAGACTGATGAAAAAGGCGCCCCTTGTGGGCGCCTTTTTTGTGTCTGCGATTTGGCTCGGTGGTGCCCAGGCGTCTTGTCCGTCGCCGGGCAACCTGCCCCAGGTGGCGGTGCAACGGGTGGTGGATGGCGATACCTTGTACTTGGAGGATGGCCGACGCATTCGGATGATTGGGCTCAACAGTCCTGAGCTGGGCAAGCGAGGCCGCGCCGACGAACCGTTCGCCGTGGCGGCGCGTCAGCGACTCGAAGCCCTGGTAGCCGCCAGCGATGGACGGGTGGGCGTGTTGCCTGGCAAGGATGAGCGGGATGATTACGGTCGCACGCTGGCCCATGTCTACAACGCCCAGGGCGAGAACCTCGAGGAACGGTTGATTGCCGAGGGGCTGGGGTTTCTGGTGGCGGTCGCGCCGAACGTCGACCTGGTCAGTTGCCAGCAAATGGCCGAACGTCATGCGCGGCAAGCCGGATCCGGTCTCTGGAAAAAATCGCCCGTCGTGCGAGCGGAGCAAATCAATGCGCCCGGTTTTGTGCTGACGAGCGGACGTGTCGAAAACGTCCAGCGCAATCGCGGGGGCATCTGGATTGAATTGCAGGGGTCGGTTGTCTTGCACATTGCGCCCGGCGTGCAAAGACGCTTCGACGCCTCGGCCCTGAAGCGGCTAAAGGGCCGAAAAATCGAGGCCCGTGGCTGGGTCGTCGATCGCGCCCGACGCGGCGGCCACAAGGCCGGGCAGGCGCGATGGATGTTGCCGCTGACCGATCCTGCCATGCTGCAAGCGGTCTTGTAAGAAAATAATTGTAGACATTTTATAGATCGATTGTATGCATATGGCCCTTGTGTTTCGCGGCTCTTGGTCCAAAGTCGTAGGGCAGGGCGCTTGACAGCAGTGACTGGTCAGTCTTGTGGGGACTTTGCGAGGCGCGTATCCTCGGCGGTCCGTCTGTCCAACACAGTAAAAAGCGGAATGCCCACATGTCTGATCTGAAAACTGCCGCTCTCGAATATCACGCTAATCCTCGTCCAGGGAAGCTGAGTGTCGAGCTCACCAAGGCCACCGCTACTGCTCGCGACTTGTCGCTGGCCTACAGCCCCGGCGTAGCCGAACCAGTCCGCGAAATCGCTCGCGACCCTGAACTGGCCTACAAATACACCGGTAAAGGCAACCTGGTTGCAGTCATTTCCGATGGCACCGCGATTCTCGGCCTGGGTAACCTCGGCCCATTGGCTTCCAAGCCAGTCATGGAAGGCAAGGGCGTGCTGTTCAAGCGCTTCGCCGGTATCGACGTATTCGACATCGAAGTCGACTCCGAGAGCCCGCAAGCCTTCATCGACACCGTCAAGCGCATCTCCATCACCTTCGGTGGCATCAACCTGGAAGACATCAAGGCACCTGAGTGCTTCGAGATCGAGCGCGCCCTGATCGAACAGTGCGACATTCCAGTATTCCACGATGACCAGCATGGTACCGCGATCGTTACTGCGGCCGGCATGATCAACGCCCTGGAAATCGCCGGCAAGACCCTGCCGCAAGCCAAGATCGTCTGCCTCGGCGCCGGCGCTGCGGCCATCTCCTGCATGAAGTTGCTGGTGAGCATGGGCGCCAATATCGAAAACATCTTCATGGTCGACCGTACCGGTGTGATCCACTCCGGCCGTGACGACCTGAACCAGTACAAGGCTGTGTTCGCCCACGCGACCGAGAAGCGCTCCCTGGCGGACGCGCTGGACGGTGCCGACGTGTTCGTTGGCCTGTCCGGTCCGAACCTGCTGAGCGCGGAAAACCTGCTGCGCATGGCGCCGAACCCAATCGTGTTCGCGTGCTCGAACCCGGACCCGGAAATCGCCCCGGAACTGGCTCACGCAACTCGTAACGACGTGATCATGGCCACCGGCCGTTCGGACTATCCGAACCAGGTCAACAACGTACTGGGCTTCCCGTTCATCTTCCGCGGTGCCCTGGACGTTCGCGCCAAGCGCATCAACGAAGAAATGAAAGTCGCGGCCGCCAATGCCCTGCGCGAACTGGCCAAGCTGCCAGTGCCTCAGGAAGTGTGCGACGCCTACGGCGGCATCAAGCTGGAATTCGGTCGTGAGTACATCATCCCGAAACCAATGGACGCCCGCCTGATCACCCTGATCTCCGACGCCGTGGCCAAGGCCGCCATCGAGACTGGCGTGGCCACCCTGCCGTATCCGAAGAACTACCCGCTCAAGAGCGTGGATGATGTGTTCAACGGCTAAGCCGTTGTAGCGCTTCAACAAAAAGCCCCGGCTCCTGTGAGTCGGGGCTTTTTGTTGCTTGCGGTTTCGTGTAGCCGCCGCAAGTCCCCTGTGGGAGCGAGCTTGCTCGCGATTGCAGTCTGGCATTCAACATCGATGCAAGCTGACCTGCCGCCATCGCGAGCAAGCTCGGCTCCCACATTTGATCGGTGATGGACTTTGATTGTGGCCACCGCAAATCCCTGTGGGAGCGAGCTTGCTCGCGATTGCAGTCTGGCATTCAACATCGATGCAAGCTGACCCGCCGCCATCGCGAGCAAGCTCGGCTCCCACATTTGGTCGGTGGTGGGCTTTGATTGTGGCTACCGCAAATCTCTGTGGGAGCGAGCTTGCTCGCGATTGCAGTCTGGCATTCAACATCGATGCAAGCTGACCTGCCGCCATCGCGAGCAAGCTCGGCTCCCACATTTGATCGGTGGTGGGCTTTGATTGTGGCTCCTACAGAATGTTGCGGCCCAAAAAAGCCCCGCGCTTCTTCCGAAGGCGGGGCTTTTGGGTGGTGCCCGGTCAGAACAGATCGATCGGCGCCGCTTCGTCCGCTGGCAATGGGCTGCCCGGTGCGACGCCGTTGCCCAGCTCGTTGGCCGACGGTGGGGTGTCTTCGCTCTTGAACAGTTCGAAGTACGCACCCGGGGTGCCCGGTGTGGCGGCGCGGCCACTGACTGGATCGACCCGCAGGCTGAGGATGCCTTCTGGCTCCGGCTGGATGTGAGGCGGTTTGTCCTTGAGGGCGGCGCCCATGTAGCTCATCCAGATCGGCAGCGCCACGGTGCCGCCGAACTCACGGCGACCCAAGCTTTCGGGTTGGTCGAAACCGGTCCAGACGGTGGTCACGTAATCGGCGTTGTAGCCGGAGAACCAGGCGTCCTTGGATTCGTTGGTGGTACCGGTCTTGCCCGCCAGGTCGGTGCGGCCCAGGGCCAGGGCGCGACGGCCGGTGCCGAGCTTGATCACGTCCTGCAGCATGCTGTTGAGGATGTAGGTGGTACGGCCATCGACAATGCGTTCCGCGATGGCGGGCGCCTGGGGCAGGCCTGGGGCCGTGGTGGCTTCGCCCGGTGTCGCATTGACCGTAAACGTCTCGGTGGACGGTGCGGCGACGCCATTGCTGGCCTGCTCACCCGTTGGGACGCGTGGCGGGTTGGCGACGAACAGCGTCTCGCCGTTGCGGCTTTCGATCTTGTCGATGATGTACGGGGTGATCTTGTACCCGCCGTTGGCGAATGTACTCCAGCCGGTGGCGATTTCCATCGGCGTCAAGGTCGCGGTGCCCAGGGCCAGGGACAGGTTGCGCGGCAGATCCTGCTTGTTGAAGCCGAACTTGCTGATGTAGTCGATGGTGCGGTCCACGCCCAATGCCTGCAGCAGGCGGATCGAGACCAGGTTGCGGGATTTGTACAGCGCCTCGCGCAAACGAATCGGGCCGAGGAACGTATTGGTGTCGTTCTTCGGTCGCCAGACCTTGTCCAGGTACTCATCGACGAACACGATCGGTGCGTCGTTCACCAGGCTGGCGGCGGTGTAGCCGTTATCCAGGGCGGCGCTGTAGACGAATGGCTTGAAGCTCGAGCCCGGCTGGCGCTTGGCCTGCAACGCGCGGTTGTAGTTGCTTTGCTCGAAGGCGAAGCCACCGACCAACGAACGGATGGCACCGTCCTGCGGGTCGAGGGACACCAGGGCGCCCTGGGCGGCCGGGATCTGGCTGAACTTGAGAGTGTTGTCCGCCTGGCGCTGGACGCGGATCAGGTCGCCGACCTGGGCAACGTCGGACGGTTGCCGTGGGTTGGCGCCCATGCTGTTGGTGTTGAGGAACGGCCGGGCCCACTTCATGGTGTCCCAGGCCACGTGTTCTTCCTGCTCGCCGTTACGGGTCAGCACCTTGATGCCGTCCTTGTCCACCGACGTGACAATCGCCGGCTCCAGGCTGCTGATGGTGCGCTGCTTGGTCAGCTCCAGGGCCCAGGCTTCCTTGGTCTTGCCTGGCAGGCGCGATTCAGGGCCACGGTAGCCGTGGCGCTGGTCGTAGGTCATCAAGCCTTCGTGCAGCGCGGTGTTGGCCATTTCCTGCAAGTTGCTCGGCACCGTGGTGGTCACGCGGAAGCCTTCGGTGTAAGCGTCGCTGCCATAGCGCCCAACCATCTCGGCACGGGCCATCTCGGCGATATACGGGGCGTTCACTTCCGGGGTCGGTACGTGATAGCTGGCGTTCAGCGGTTCATTGATCGCGGCGGTATAGTCGGCCTCGCTGATCTTGCCGAGCTTGTACATACGCCCCAGGATCCAGTCGCGACGTTCCTTGCTGCGTGCCGGGTTGGCCAGCGGGTTGAAGCGCGAGGGTGCCTTGGGCAGGCCGGCAATCATCGCCATCTGTGCCAGGCTCACGTCGCGGATCGACTTGCCGTAATACACCTGCGCCGCCGCCTCGATGCCGTAGGCGCGGTTGCCCAGGTAAATCTTGTTCACGTACAGCTCGAGGATTTCATCCTTGGTCAGTTGCCGCTCGATTTGCAGGGCCAGGAGGATCTCGGTGGTCTTGCGCGAGAAGCTGCGCTCGCTGGTCAGGAAGAAGTTCTTGGCCACCTGCATGGTGATGGTGCTGCCGCCGGACTGGATGTGCCCGCTCTTGACCAACTGGCTGGCGGCGCGCATCAGGCTGCCCGGGTCGACGCCGTAGTGATTGGCGAAGTTATCGTCTTCAGCACTTAGTAACGCATTGATGAAATTGGGGGGAATGTCGGCGAAACGGATCGGCGTGCGGCGCATTTCGCCAAATTCGGCGATCAACTTGTTGTCGCTGCTGTACACCCGCAAAGGAATCTGCAACTGAATACTTCTCAGCGCCTCCACGGACGGCAATCCCGGACTAAGGTAAAGAAAGGCACCGCTCAGGCCCAAGAGCAGTCCGCAGAAAACGGCGACGATGGACCATCCGAAAAATTTCAGCAGACGAATCAAGGCTTTTGGATATCCAGGCAAAGAATGAAAAAGGCGCCAGGTGCAGGGATGGACCCGTGCTTGCAACAAAGCGAAAAAAAACGCTGGGCATTATAAGCATTTTTTTTCGTCGGGAATGCCATCCGGACGTCCGTCGGACCGGTGTAATTGAACGCAATGCATATTAGAGAGTCCGTAACTCACGGATAGTCATAGGGAATTGGTAGTGCTACGACTCTTCAATAAAAAAGCCCATGCGCTTCTGGGGATCGACATCAGTTCGACGTCGGTGAAGCTGCTGGAGTTGAGCCGCCAGGGCGATCGATACCGCGTCGAGTCCTACGCGGTCGAACCGTTGCCAGCCAACGCCGTGGTCGAGAAGAACATCGCCGAGCTCGAAGGGGTGGGGCAGGCGTTGTCGCGCCTGTTGGCCAAGGCCAGGACGCCCTTGCGTAGCGTGGCAGTGGCCGTGGCGGGTTCGGCGGTGATCACCAAGACCATCGAGATGGACGCCGGGTTGTCCGACGATGACATGGAAAACCAGCTCAAGATCGAGGCCGATCAATACATCCCCTATCCCCTGGATGAGGTGGCCATTGATTTCGAAGTGATAGGTGTTTCGCCACGCAGTGCCGAGCGCGTCGAAGTGCTGCTGGCGGCGTGCCGCAAGGAAAACGTCGAGGTCCGCGAGGCCGCGTTGGCGCTCGCCGGGCTGACGGCCCGGGTGGTCGATGTGGAGGCTTATGCGCTGGAGCGTGCTTTCGGCCTGCTCGCCACCCAACTGGCTGCCTCCCAGGAACGGCTGACTGTGGCGGTTGTAGACATCGGCGCCACCATGACCACCCTCAGCGTGCTGCACAACGGGCGCATCATCTATACCCGCGAACAATTGTTCGGCGGTCGCCAACTGACCGAGGAAATTCAGCGCCGCTATGGTCTGACACCCGAGCAGGCCGGCCTGGCAAAGAAGCAGGGTGGCCTGCCGGACGATTATCTCAGTGAGGTGCTGCAACCTTTTCGCGAGGCCCTGGTACAGCAGGTCTCGCGGTCCTTGCAGTTCTTCTTCGCCTCGGGCCAGTACAGTGCGGTGGATCACATTCTGCTGGCCGGGGGCTCGGCTTCTGTCGCCGGCCTGGATCGGCTGATCGAGCAGCGCCTGGGCACGCCGACCCAGGTGGCCAACCCGTTTACCAACATGGCCCTGAGCAGCAAGGTCAATGCCGGYGCCCTGGCCGGTGATGCGCCGGCACTGATGATTGCCTGTGGGCTGGCCCTCAGGAGTTTCGACTGATGGCGCGGATCAACCTGCTTCCCTGGCGCGAAGAGCTGCGTGAAGAACGGCGTAAACGCTTTTTGCTGGCCTTGGTGGGGGCGCTGGTCGGTGCGGTTGGCATGGTCCTGGTCGCGGCCCGGTACTTCGACAGCGCCATCGACCATCAGGTCGCTCGCAATAGCCATCTCTCCGAGCAGATCGCCGTGCTGGACGAACGCATCAAGCAGATCAGCGAATTGAAGGCCCGTCGCCAGCAATTGTTGGAGCGCATGCGCATCATCCAGGACTTGCAAGGTAACCGGCCGGTCAGCGGGCGCATCTTCGACCAATTGGTGCGAACCCTGCCGGACGGGGTGTATTTCACTGAGGTGAAGATGGAAGACGGGACGCTCTCGATCAAGGGGGCCGCGGAATCGAACAACCGGGTCTCGGACCTGATGCGCAACCTGGACTCGTCGGACCTGTTCGACACGCCCAGCCTGACGGAGGTCAAGGCCACCACCGCTGGGCAGCTCGACCAGGCCAACGTCTTCCAGCTGACGGTTCGCCAGACTCGCCCGGCCGATGCGGAGGACGCCCAATGAAGCCTGGGGAGTGGCTCGACGCACTGCGCAAGATCGATCTCAGTGACCTGGACACCAACAACATCGGTTCCTGGCCCGCGCCGATCAAGTGGCTGGCGGGTGTCCTGCTGGTGGTCCTGGTGCTGGGGCTGGGCTATAACTTTGCCTTGAGTGACCTGGAGAACCAGTTGCAGCAGGTGCGCGAGGAAGAAAACACCCTCAAGGCGCAATTCGCGGGCAAGGCCCACATGGCCGCGAACCTGGAGCGCTACACCGAGCAGATGAAGCAGATGGAAACGTCTTTTGGTGTGCTGTTGCGGCAATTGCCCAGCGATACCGAAGTGCCGGGCCTGCTGGAGGACATTACTCGCACCGGCCTGGGCAGTGGCCTGGAGTTCGAGGAAATCAAGCTGCTACCGGAGGTCACCCAGCCGTTCTACATCGAGTTGCCGATCCAGATCACCGTGACCGGCGGCTACCACGACCTGGCGACGTTCGTCAGTGGGGTGGCGGGGTTGCCCCGGATTGTCACGCTGCATGATTTCGAGATCGCACCGATGGAGCCCGAGGCCGGCGCGAAGCTGCGCATGAGCATCCAGGCCAAGACCTACCGGTACAACGAGCAGGAGGCGCAACCATGAGGCCGGTGTGGCGCATCTGCCTGCTGGCAGGCCTGGTCGCGCTGGCGGGCTGCGGTAACGACAATGGTTTCAGCGACCTGGACGCCTACATGAACGAAGTGCGCCTGCGGCCACCCGGCAAGATCGAGCCGACGCCGACGTTCAGGCCCTACGAAACCTTTACCTACAGTGCCGCCAACCTGCGCAGCCCGTTTTCCCGGCAGGTCCGCGTGGACCAGGCTGAACGGCAGCGGGGCTCGCGCAATGTCCGGCCCGACCCGAACCGGGTCAAACAGTACCTGGAAGGCTTCAACATCGAGCAGTTTGAAATGGTCGGTACGATCTCCAACGCCAGTGGCTCCTTCGCGCTCCTGCGGGGCGCGGGCGGGGTGCATCGGCTCAAGGTCGGTGACTATCTGGGGCGCAACGACGGGCGGATCGTCAACATCAGTGCCACCCAGGTCGATGTGGTCGAAATCGTTCCCGATGGCGAGGGTGCCTGGCTGGAGCGACCACGGACCATTCCTTTGAAAGAGCATTCATAGTGGAACTCGAACAATGAACAGGTTTTTTTCAGCCCTCGGTATTTCGCTATGGATAGCGCTGTTGTCGCCGATGGTTCTCGGGGCAAGCCTGAAGACGTTGGATGTGGCGGCGTTGCCGGGGGACCGTGTCGAGTTGAAGCTCTCCTTCGACGGGCCGCCGCCGCCGCCCCGGGGCTACACCACCGAACAACCGGCGCGGATTGCGCTGGACCTGCCGGGCGTGACCAATCAACTTTCCAGCAAGCGCCGCGACCTGGGCGGGGGCAATGCACGCAGCGCCACGGTGGTCGAGGCTGGGGATCGTACTCGGTTGATCATCGGCCTTACCCAGCTGGCGCCGTATGACACCCGGATCGAAGGTAACAACCTGTTCGTGGTGGTTGGCAAGGGCGTCGCCCCGAAGACCGTCGCCCCGAAGAACTCCACCACCCAGCCCCCGCGCCCGGCGGTTGCCAGCGCTGCGCCTGCGAGGGCCAGTGCGCCGGCGGGCAAGGCGATCCGAGGAGTGGATTTCCAGCGCGGGACCCAGGGCGAAGGCAACGTCGTGATCGACCTGTCTGATCCGTCCATCGCCCCGGATATCCAGGAGCGCGAAGGCAAGATCATCCTCAATTTCGCCAGGACCCAGTTGCCTGAGCCGCTGCGCGTGCGCCTGGACGTCAAGGACTTCGCCACCCCGGTGCAATTCGTCAATGCCAGCGCCGGCAGCGACCGGGCGACCATCAGCATCGAACCCAGCGGGACCTTCGACTACTCGACCTACCAGACCGATAACAAGCTCACTGTCAGCGTCCGGCCCATGACCGTCGACGACCTGCAAAAACGCAACGCCGACCGCGCGGCCTACAGTGGCGAGAAGCTCTCGCTCAACTTCCAGGACATCGAGGTGCGTTCGGTCCTGCAGCTGATTGCCGATTTTACCAACCTGAACCTCGTGGCCAGCGACACGGTGCAGGGTGGCATCACCTTGCGGTTGCAGAATGTGCCCTGGGACCAGGCGCTCGACCTGGTGCTCAAGACCAAGGGGTTGGACAAGCGCAAGGTCGGCAATGTGCTGTTGGTGGCTCCGGCCGATGAAATTGCCGCGCGTGAACGCCAGGAGCTGGAGTCGCAGAAGCAGATTGCCGACCTGGCGCCGCTGCGGCGTGAGCTGTTGCAGGTCAACTATGCGAAGGCGGCGGACATCGCCAAGTTGTTCCAGTCGGTGACCAGTGCCGAGGCCAAAGCCGATGAGCGCGGCTCGATCACGGTCGATGAGCGAACCAACAACATCATTGCCTACCAGACCCAGGACCGCCTCGACGAACTGCGCCGGATCGTGGCGCAACTGGATATTCCGGTGCGCCAGGTGATGATCGAAGCGCGGATTGTCGAAGCCAACGTCGACTACGACAAAAGCCTGGGCGTGCGCTGGGGTGGTTCGGTACAGAACCAGGGCAACTGGAATTCCTCCGGGGTCACCAACGGCACTTCCACCACCATCGGCACCCCGGGCAGAACCGGCACCAACCAACCGTTCGTCGACATGGGCACCTCGGGCAACACCTCGGGCATCGGCATCGCGTTCATCACCGACAACGTATTGCTGGACCTTGAGCTGACGGCCATGGAGAAAACCGGCAACGGCGAAATCGTCTCCCAGCCCAAGGTGGTGACGTCCGACAAGGAGACGGCAAAGATCCTCAAGGGCACGGAAATTCCTTATCAGGAAGCCAGCTCCAGCGGTGCTACGTCGGTGTCGTTCAAGGAGGCTTCGCTGTCGCTGGAGGTGACCCCGCAGATCACCCCGGACAACCGGATCATCATGGAGGTCAAGGTCACCAAGGATGAGCCGGACTACCTGAACAAGGTGAATGATGTGCCGCCGATCAAGAAAAACGAAGTCAATGCCAAGGTCCTGGTCAATGACGGCGAGACCATTGTGATTGGTGGGGTTTTCTCAAATACTCAGAGCAAGGTTGTAGATAAGGTGCCATTTCTTGGCGATGTGCCGTATCTTGGCCGCCTTTTCCGGCGTGATGTGGTTTCGGAGAAAAAATCCGAGCTGCTGGTGTTCCTCACTCCGCGTATCATGAATAACCAGGCGATTGCTGTGAGTCGTTGATTCTGTGCGAAATTTGATTCTTGTTGGGCCGATGGGCGCTGGAAAAAGCACCATCGGCCGTTTGCTGGCCAAAGAGCTGCGCCTGCCGTTCAAAGATTCCGACAAGGAAATTGAATTGCGCACGGGCGCCAATATCCCATGGATTTTCGACAAGGAAGGCGAACCGGGCTTTCGTGACCGTGAGCAGGCGATGATCGCCGAGCTGTGCGCGTTCGATGGCGTGGTGCTCGCCACCGGTGGCGGCGCGGTGATGCGCGAAGCCAATCGTCGGGCGCTGCATGCTGGGGGACGAGTGGTCTATCTGCATGCTTCTGTCGAGCAGCAGGTGGGGCGCACCGCTCGGGATCGCAACCGCCCGCTGTTGCGCACCGCCGACCCGGCCAAGACCCTGCGCGACCTCCTGGCGCTGCGTGACCCGCTGTATCGGGAGATCGCCGACCTGGTGGTGGAAACCGACGAGCGGCCGCCGCGGATGGTGGTGCTGGACATTCTCGATCGCCTTCAGCAACTGCCTCCCCGTTAATGCGCTTGGCGAAATGCGCTATCCTCGACGTCCCGTCATGGCCCGCCTGGGGCGTGGCGGATGGCCATTAACTGGCGTCAGAACAAGCTCCGTGGACTTTCGTTAATTGCAGGCAGGACGCCTGATTCCATCTTCACTGTGGGGACACATGCAGACACTTAAGGTCGACCTGGGCGAGCGCAGCTACCCGATTCATATTGGCGAAGGCTTGCTGGACCAGCCCGAACTGCTGGCGCCGCATATCGCCGGGCGGCAAGTGGCGATCATTTCCAATGAAACCGTCGCGCCCCTGTATCTGGAACGCCTGATCCGCAGCCTGTCGGCCTTCTCGGTCATTTCCGTGGTATTGCCCGACGGCGAAGCCTTCAAGAACTGGGAAACCCTGCAACTTATTTTCGACGGCCTGCTGACTGCGCGCCACGATCGTCGCACCACGGTGGTTGCCTTGGGTGGCGGTGTGATCGGCGACATGGCCGGTTTTGCTGCCGCCTGCTATCAGCGTGGCGTCGATTTCATCCAGATCCCCACCACGCTGCTGTCGCAGGTCGACTCGTCGGTGGGCGGCAAGACCGGGATCAACCATCCGCTGGGCAAGAACATGGTCGGCGCGTTCTATCAGCCCAACGTGGTGCTGATCGACACCGCCACCCTCAATACCTTGCCGGCCCGCGAACTGTCTGCGGGGCTGGCGGAAGTCATCAAGTACGGGCTGATCTGCGACGAGCCGTTCCTGGGCTGGCTCGAGGATAACGTCGACCGCCTGCGCGCACTCGATCAAGCAGCCCTGACCTACGCCATCGAACGCTCCTGTGCCGCCAAGGCTGCCGTAGTCGGTGCCGATGAGCGTGAGTCGGGGGTGCGCGCCACCCTCAACCTGGGTCACACCTTTGGCCATGCCATCGAAACCCACATGGGCTATGGTGTCTGGCTGCACGGTGAAGCGGTTGCGGCCGGTACGGTCATGGCCCTGGAGATGTCTGCGCGCCTGGGCTGGATCAGCGAACAGGAGCGTGATCGCGGTATTCGTCTGTTCCAGCGCGCCGGGCTTCCGGTGGTTCCGCCCGAGGAAATGAGCGAGGCGGATTTTCTTGAACACATGGCAATCGACAAAAAAGTGATCGACGGTCGTCTGCGTCTGGTGCTGCTGCGCCACATGGGCGAAGCGGTGGTGACCGACGATTATCCGAAAGAAGTTCTACAGGCCACGCTGGGAGCGGACTACCGCGCCCTGGCTCAGCTTAAAGGTTAATAAGATCCGATGACTAGTTTGCATGCCGACGAGGCTTTCCTCGGCCATTTCCAATTGAGTCATGACCCTTTCGCACCGCGGGTCCCGGGCTTCAAGTTCTTTCCTGCACAGCGCAAGCCGGTGCTGGGCCAGTTGCATCACCTGGCGCGCTACAGTCAATTGCTGCTGGTGGTCACCGGTCCCCAGGGCAGCGGCAAGACCTTGCTGCGCCAGGCGCTGGTGGCCAGCACCAACAAGCAGTCCGTGCAAAGCGTGGTGGTGTCGGCCCGTGGCGCCGGCGATGCAGCCGGTATATTGCGTCAGGTGGCCCAGGCGCTGAACGTCGCGCAGGCCGAAGTCGGTGCAATTCTCGATCAGATCGTGCAACTGGCGCTGACCGGGCAGGAAGTCTATCTGCTGGTGGACGATGCCGAGCAACTCGACGAGTCGGCCTTAGAGGCCCTGCTGGCCTTGGCGGCCGGGGCGCCGGAGGGTCGCCCTCATGTGTTCCTGTTCGGTGAGTCGTCGCTGATCGCTGATCTGGACCAATTGAACCTTGAGGAAGAGCGCTTCCACGTCATCGAGCTGGCGCCCTACACCGAGGAAGAAACGCGCGAATACCTGGCCCAGCGTCTTGAGGGTGCGGGCCGGGGTATCGAACTTTTCACCGCCGATCAGATCTCTGAGATTCACGAAAGCGCCGACGGTTGGCCTGGCAACATCAACCAGGTCGCCCGCGATGCTCTGATCGAAGTCATGATTGCCAGCCGCTCAGCGGTGAAGCGTCCAAGTATGGGGTTCAACATGCCGAAGAAACACGTATTGGCTATTTCCGCCGTCGTCGTGGTCGCGGTTGCCGCCGCCTGGCTGATGCCGGGTCGCACCAAGGCACCCACCACGGGTGCCCCTGCCAACGAACAGGCGCAACTGCCTCTCGGCCAAGGGACGCCGCAACCCAACGGTGGTGCGCCGGCAGTGGAATTCGCCGGCAACACCCAGCCGATGCCACTGCCGCTGGTCGGCCAGTCGCAACCGGTCATGCGCGGTCCTCTGGCTGAAGCGGCCGGTGGCATCACCGAAGGCGACGACGGCGCAGCGCCACCGGTCGACGACAGCAGCGACGTGCCGCCGACCGTGACCACCACCGCACCGCCTGTGGGCGTGCCGGCCGGTCCTGCCCCGACACCTGCCCCGGCTGCCAAGCCGACTCCGGCGCCGACCCAGCTGGCCACTGCCAAGCCTGCCCCGGTTCCAGCGCCTGCCACCAAGCCGGCGGCGCCAGCACCCGCAGCCAAGCCTGCTGCTGCCCCGGCCAAGGCCACGGGCGGTAGCTGGTACGCTGGCCAGGCACCGGGCAACTACGTAGTGCAGATCCTCGGCACCAGCTCCGAAGCCGCGGCACAGAGCTTCGTCAAGGAGCAGGGCGGCGAGTACCGCTATTTCAAGAAAGTCCTCAACGGCAAGCCGCTGTATGTCATCACCTACGGCAGCTTTGCCAACCGTGATGCAGCCGTTTCCGCCATCAAGGCCTTGCCAGCGAAGGTTCAGGCTGGTAAACCTTGGCCTCGCACTGTCGCCAGCGTCCAACAGGAACTGGCAGCAACTCGCTGAAGATTCGGCGGCCTTACCCAGGCCGCCTCTCCCGGCAACCTCAAAATTTCCGCAGGGGCGGGCGACCTTTCAGGCCGCGCGCCTTGTGGTGTCTGCGTCACAGTAGTGTTTGAGTCGTAGCGGTCGAACCCAAAAAAGTTTTGACTAGCACAGCATATAGCTTTAAACCTTTCATAAATGCGACATGGATTTGCGACAGTTCGTCGTCAAATTTGTGAGCCTCTGTGTCGGTGTGTACAATGACCTCCCTTTTGCCCCCGCAAAGCTGGCGTACGTTCGGCGCGGTATGCAACTGGTTGAATTGAAAAGAATTTGCCTCGATTAGAGGCAGCCTGGTGAGAAAGTGTCTATGAAAGCAGGTCTGTACCAACCAGATGAATTCAAGGATAACTGCGGTTTCGGCCTGATAGCTCATATGCAGGGCGAGCCCAGCCACACCCTTTTGCAAACGGCCATTGAGGCCCTGACCTGCATGACCCACCGTGGTGGGATCAACGCCGACGGCAAGACCGGCGACGGTTGTGGCTTGCTGATTCAAAAACCCGACGAGTTCCTGCGTGCCATAGCCCAGGAAACGTTTGGCGTGACCCTGCCCAAGCAGTACGCCGTGGGCATGGTGTTCTTCAATCAGGACCCGGTGAAGGCGCAAGCGGCTCGCGAGAACATGAATCGCGAGATCCTGGCCGCTGGCCTGCAACTGGTCGGCTGGCGCAAAGTGCCGATCGACACCAGTGTCCTCGGCCGCCTGGCGCTTGAGCGCCTGCCGCAGATCGAACAGGTGTTCATCGCCGGCGAAGGCCTGAGCGACCAGGACATGTCGATCAAGCTGTTCAGCTCCCGTCGTCGTTCGTCCGTGGCCAATGCCGCCGACACCGATCACTACATCTGCAGCTTTTCCCACAAGACCATTATCTACAAAGGCCTGATGATGCCGGCGGACCTCACCGCCTTCTATCCGGACCTGAGCGACGAGCGCCTGAAAACCGCGATCTGCGTGTTCCACCAGCGCTTCTCCACCAACACCCTGCCGAAATGGCCGCTGGCCCAGCCATTCCGCTTCCTCGCCCACAACGGCGAGATCAACACCATCACCGGCAACCGCAACTGGGCCGTGGCCCGTCGCACCAAGTTCGCCAACGACCTGATGCCCGACCTCGAAGAACTCGGCCCGCTGGTCAACCGCGTGGGCTCGGACTCCTCGAGCATGGACAACATGCTGGAACTGATGGTGACCGGTGGTATCGACCTGTTCCGTGGCGTGCGCATGCTCGTGCCGCCGGCGTGGCAGAACGTCGAGACCATGGACCCGGACCTGCGCGCCTTCTACGAATACAACTCCATGCACATGGAGCCGTGGGATGGCCCGGCCGGCATCGTCATGACCGACGGTCGCTACGCCGTATGCCTGCTGGACCGTAACGGCCTGCGTCCGGCGCGTTGGGTCACCACCACCAACGGGTTCATCACCCTGGCGTCGGAAATCGGCGTCTGGAACTATCAGCCTGAAGACGTCATCGCCAAGGGCCGCGTAGGCCCGGGCCAGATCTTTGCCGTGGACACCGAGACCGGCCAGATCCTCGACACCGACGCGATCGACAACCGCCTCAAGTCCCGTCATCCGTACAAGCAATGGCTGCGCAAGAATGCCCTGCGCATCCAGGCGACCATGGAAGACAACGACCACGGCTCGGCGTTCTACGACGTCGACCAGCTCAAGCAGTACATGAAGATGTACCAGGTGACGTTCGAAGAGCGTGACCAGGTGCTGCGTCCGCTGGGCGAGCAAGGCTACGAAGCGGTCGGCTCCATGGGTGACGACACGCCGATGGCCGTGCTATCGCAGCGCGTGCGCACGCCGTACGACTATTTCCGCCAGCAGTTCGCCCAGGTGACCAACCCACCGATCGACCCGCTGCGCGAAGCGATCGTGATGTCCCTGGAAATCTGCCTCGGTGCCGAGCGCAACATTTTCCAGGAGTCGCCGGAACACGCCTCGCGGGTGATCCTCAGCTCGCCGGTCATTTCCCCGGCCAAGTGGCGCTCGTTGACCAACCTCGATCGCCCGGGCTTTGCGCGCCAGGTCATCGACCTGAACTACGACGAAAGCGTCGGCCTGGAAGCGGCGATCCGCAACGTTGCCGATCAGGCTGAAGAAGCCGCGCGCGCCGGTCGTACCCAGATCGTGCTGAGCGACCGTCATATCGCGCCGGGCAAGCTGCCGATCCACGCCTCGCTGGCCACCGGCGCGGTGCACCATCGCCTGACCGAAAAAGGCCTGCGCTGCGACTCCAACATCCTGGTAGAGACCGCCACCGCCCGCGATCCGCATCACTTCGCGGTGCTGATCGGTTTCGGTGCCTCGGCGGTGTATCCGTTCCTGGCCTATGAAGTGCTGGGCGACCTGATCCGTACCGGTGAAGTGCTGGGCGACCTCTATGAGGTGTTCAAGAACTACCGCAAGGGCATCACCAAGGGCCTGCTCAAGATCCTGTCGAAGATGGGTATCTCGACCATCGCCTCGTACCGTGGCGCGCAACTGTTCGAGGCCATCGGCCTGTCGGAAGAAGTCTGCGAGCTGAGCTTCCGTGGCGTGCCGAGCCGCATCAAAGGTGCGCGTTTCGTCGACATTGAAGCCGAACAGAAAGCCCTGGCGGCCGAAGCCTGGAGCCCGCGCAAGCCGATCCAGCAAGGCGGCCTGTTGAAGTTCGTCCATGGTGGCGAGTACCACGCCTACAACCCGGACGTGGTCAGCACCTTGCAAGCCGCCGTGCAGCAGGGCGACTACAGCAAGTTCAAGGAATACACCTCGCTGGTGGACAACCGTCCGGTGTCGATGATCCGCGACCTGCTCAAGGTCAAGACCCTCGACACGCCGCTGGACATCAGTGAAATAGAGCCGCTGGAATCGGTGCTCAAGCGCTTCGATTCGGCGGGTATTTCCCTGGGCGCCTTGTCCCCGGAAGCCCACGAAGCCCTGGCCGAAGCCATGAACCGCCTCGGTGCGCGTTCCAACTCCGGTGAAGGCGGCGAAGACCCGGCGCGCTACGGCACCATCAAGAGCTCGAAAATCAAGCAGGTGGCGACCGGCCGCTTCGGTGTGACGCCGGAATACCTGGTCAACGCTGAAGTGCTGCAGATCAAGGTTGCCCAGGGCGCCAAGCCCGGCGAAGGCGGCCAGCTGCCCGGCGGCAAAGTCAACGGCCTGATCGCCAAGCTGCGCTACGCGGTACCCGGCGTGACCCTGATCTCGCCGCCACCGCACCACGACATCTACTCGATCGAAGACTTGTCGCAACTGATCTTCGACCTCAAGCAGGTGAACCCGAAGGCGCTGGTCTCGGTGAAACTGGTGGCGGAAGCCGGCGTTGGCACCATCGCGGCGGGCGTGGCCAAGGCCTATGCCGACCTGATCACCATCTCCGGCTACGACGGCGGCACCGGCGCATCGCCGCTGACCTCGATCAAGTACGCGGGTGCGCCGTGGGAACTGGGCCTGGCCGAAACCCACCAGACCCTGCGCGGCAACGATTTGCGCGGCAAGGTCCGGGTGCAGACCGACGGTGGCCTGAAAACCGGCCTGGACGTGATCAAGGCTGCCATCCTCGGCGCCGAGAGCTTCGGCTTCGGTACCGCGCCGATGATCGCCCTGGGCTGCAAATACCTGCGCATCTGCCACTTGAACAACTGCGCCACCGGCGTGGCGACCCAGAACGACAAGCTGCGCAAGGACCACTACATCGGTACCGTCGACATGGTGGTGAATTTCTTCACCTACGTGGCCGAAGAGACCCGTGAGTGGCTGGCGAAGCTGGGCGTACGCTCGCTTGAAGAGCTGATCGGCCGTACCGATCTGCTGGAAGTGATCGAAGGCCAGACCGCCAAGCAGCATCACCTGGACCTGACCCCATTGCTGGGCAGCGATTACATTCCGGCAGACAAGCCACAGTTCTGCCAGGTCGAGCGCAACCCGCCATTCGACAAGGGTGAGCTGGCCGAGAAGATGGTCGACATGGCCGCTGCGGCGATCAACGACCTGAGCGGTGCCGAGTTCGACCTGGATATCTGCAACTGCGACCGTTCCATCGGCGCACGGATCTCCGGCGAAATCGCGCGCAAGCACGGCAACCAGGGCATGGCCAAGGCGCCGGTCACCTTCCGTTTCAAGGGCACCGCAGGCCAGAGCTTCGGCGTCTGGAACGCCGGCGGCCTGAACATGTACCTGGAAGGCGATGCCAACGACTACGTGGGCAAGGGCATGACCGGCGGCAAGCTGGTCATCGTTCCGCCCAAGGGCAGCGTCTACAAGACCCAGGACAGTGCCATTATCGGCAACACCTGCCTCTACGGCGCCACGGGCGGCAAGCTGTTCGCCGCCGGCACCGCGGGCGAGCGTTTTGCCGTGCGTAACTCCGGGGCCCACACTGTGGTGGAAGGCACCGGCGATCACTGCTGCGAGTACATGACCGGTGGTTTTGTCTGCGTGCTGGGCAAGACCGGTTATAACTTCGGCTCAGGCATGACCGGCGGTTTCGCCTACGTGCTCGACCAGGACAACACCTTCGTTGACCGGGTCAACCACGAACTGGTGGAAATCCAGCGGATCAGCGGCGAGGCGATGGAAGCCTATCGCAGCCACCTGCAAAACGTGCTGAACGAGTACGTCGCGGAAACCGACAGCGAGTGGGGTCGTGAACTCGCCGAGAACCTCGATGACTACTTGCGCCGTTTCTGGCTGGTCAAGCCCAAGGCTGCCAACCTGAAATCGTTGCTTTCCAGCACTCGTGCCAACCCGCAGTGATATGCGCCTGAAGAGTTTGATGAGGTTTTAACAATGGCTGAACGTCTGAATAACGACTTCCAGTTCATCGATGTCGGGCGCAAGGATCCGAAGAAGAAACTGTTGCGTCAACGCAAGAAAGAGTTCGTGGAAATCTACGAGCCTTTCAAACCCCAGCAGTCGGCCGACCAGGCCCACCGCTGCCTGGGCTGCGGTAACCCGTATTGCGAATGGAAGTGCCCGGTGCACAACTTCATTCCCAACTGGCTGAAACTGGTGGCCGAGGGCAACATCCTCCAGGCCGCCGAGCTGTCCCACCAGACCAACACCCTGCCGGAAGTCTGTGGCCGGGTGTGCCCGCAGGATCGCCTGTGCGAAGGTGCGTGCACCCTCAACGACGGTTTTGGCGCGGTGACCATCGGTTCGGTGGAGAAGTACATCACCGACACTGCGTTCGCCATGGGCTGGCGTCCGGACATGTCCAAGGTCAAGCCGACCGGCAAGCGCGTGGCGATCATTGGTGCCGGCCCGGCGGGCCTGGGCTGTGCCGACGTGCTGGTGCGTGGTGGCGTGACCCCGGTGGTGTTCGACAAGAACCCGGAAATCGGCGGTCTGCTGACCTTCGGCATCCCCGAGTTCAAGCTGGAAAAGACGGTGCTGAGCAATCGTCGCGAAGTCTTCACCGGCATGGGCATCGAGTTCCGCCTGAACACCGAGGTGGGCAAGGACGTGACCATGGAGCAACTGCTCGAAGAATACGATGCGGTCTTCATGGGCATGGGCACCTACACCTACATGAAGGGCGGCTTTGCCGGTGAGGACCTGCCAGGCGTCTACGACGCACTCGACTTCCTGATCGCCAACGTCAACCGCAACCTGGGCTTTGAAAAGTCGCCGGAAGATTTCGTCGACATGAAAGGCAAGAAGGTCGTGGTGCTCGGCGGTGGCGACACGGCGATGGACTGCAACCGTACGTCGATTCGCCAGGGCGCCAAGTCGGTGACCTGTGCCTACCGTCGCGACGAAGCCAATATGCCCGGCTCGCGCAAAGAGGTGAAGAACGCCAAGGAAGAAGGCGTGAAGTTCCTCTACAACCGCCAGCCGATCGCCATTGTCGGTGAAGACAAGGTCGAAGGCGTGAAAGTGGTCGAGACCCGTCTCGGCGAACCGGACGCCCGCGGCCGTCGCAGCCCCGAGCCGATTCCCGGTTCCGAAGAGATCATCCCGGCCGACGCCGTGGTCATCGCCTTCGGCTTCCGCCCAAGCCCGGCCCCGTGGTTCGAGCAGTTCAGCATCCAGACCGACAGCCAGGGCCGCGTCGTGGCGCCGGAGCAGGGCCAGTACAAGCACCAGACCAGCAACCCGAAGATCTTCGCCGGTGGCGACATGGTCCGCGGTTCCGACCTGGTGGTGACGGCGATCTTCGAAGGCCGCAATGCAGCGGAAGGGATCCTGGATTACCTGCAAGTCTGACCAGGCGACACAACCCCCTGTGGGAGCGAGCTTTGTGGGAGCAAAGCTTGCTCGCGATCCAGACGCCTCGGTCCTCAAGAGACCGCGGTGTTTTCATCGCGGGCAAGCCTTGCTCCCACAAAAAAAGCTCCCACAGGTGTTTTGTGGTGTTGCGAAAGTTGTGCTGCCCCGCGACAAATTGCCCCGATAGATAAAAGGCACGGCTCTTGCCGTGCCTTTTGCGTCGCGCTCTGAGAAAATGCCCGCACTTTTTTTCCGGATGCCGACATGACTGCCCTGAAGAACGACCGTTTCCTTCGCGCCCTGCTCAAGCAACCCGTGGACGTCACCCCCGTATGGATGATGCGCCAGGCCGGTCGCTACCTGCCGGAATACCGTGCCAGCCGCGCCAAGGCCGGTGACTTCATGAGCCTGTGCATGAACCCACAGTTCGCCTGCGAAGTGACGATGCAGCCGCTGGATCGGTATCCGCAGCTGGACGCGGCCATCCTGTTCTCCGACATCCTGACCATTCCCGATGCCATGGGCCAAGGCCTGTACTTCGAGACCGGCGAAGGCCCGCGCTTCAAGAAAGTCATCAGCACCCTGGCCGACATCGAGGCCCTGCCGATTCCCGATCCACAGAAAGACCTGGGCTACGTCATGGACGCGGTCAGCACCATTCGCCGCGAGCTCAATGGTCGTGTGCCGCTGATCGGTTTCTCTGGCAGCCCATGGACCCTGGCCACCTACATGGTCGAAGGCGGCTCGTCGAAGGACTTTCGCAAGACCAAGGCAATGCTCTACGACAACCCGCAGGCCATGCACCTGTTGCTGGACAAACTGGCCCAGTCGGTCACGTCCTACCTCAACGGCCAGATCCTGGCCGGTGCGCAAGCGGTACAGATCTTCGACACCTGGGGCGGCAACCTGTCGGCGGCGGCGTACCAGGAATTCTCCCTGGCCTACATGCGCAAGATCGTCAGCGGCCTGATCCGCGAGCACGAGGGACGCAAAGTCCCGGTGATCCTGTTCACCAAGAACGGCGGCCTGTGGCTGGAAAGCATCGCCGATGTCGGCGCCGACGCCCTGGGCCTGGATTGGACCTGCGACATCGGCAACGCTCGTGAGCGCGTCGGTCACAAGGTCGCCCTGCAAGGCAACATGGACCCGACCGTGCTCTACGCCAAGCCTGAAGCCATTCGTGCTGAAGTTGGGCGCATCCTGGCCAGCTACGGCAGTGGCAGCGGCCATGTGTTCAACCTCGGCCATGGCATCACCCCGGAAGTCGACCCCGAACACGCCGGCGCCTTCCTGCGGGCGGTGCATGAGTTGTCGGCGCAATATCACGTCTGATTGCGGCCCCTGTCACCCAGCCTGTCCGGACCTGTGCCGGACAGGCTTTTTTATGCGCGCTTGTTTAACGATCCGACCTAAAGCAGCCAATTGCTTCTTTTGGGTGTGTTTGTTTGTCTTTGGTTGATAGTTATTTCTGTTCGTAAGATGTTTCTCTAGTTATGTAGGGGAAATCGATTCAGAGATCATTCCTTCTATGTTGAGAGATTTATCCTACATAGGGAGTGTTCGACTTTCTATAAGGTTCCGGTCACTTGCAAGGGTGTGCGCTGAGCGTTCTGGCGCACCTTTCAAGAGGACGGTGATCCCGTCTTTCATTTTGATGACTAGTCTGGAACTTATATGAAGAATAACTTCAACAAGAGCAATCTATTAACGGGGTGTGCGTCCTCATTAGTTCTGCTGTCGGCCATGGCGGCATCCCAAGGCGCGCTTGCCCACGGTTTCGTCGAAGTACCGCCTTCCCGTGCGTTGTTGTGCCAGCAAGGCGTCAACCAAAACTGCGGCGGCGCGCAATACGAGCCACAGAGTACCGGTGAAACCTTCAAGGGTTTCCCTAATGGTGTAGGCGGTGCGCCGCTGCAGGGTCCTATCGACGGCAAAATCGCCAGCGGCGGCATTGCCCGGTTTTCTGCACTTGATGCGCAGTCGGCCACACGCTGGCACCTGACTGAAATCAGGGACCGCAACTTTGCCTTTCAATGGCAATACTCCGCCGCGCACCCTGCGACCAAACACGAATACTTCATTACCCGCGATGGGTGGAATCCAAACGAAGCGCTCAAGCGTGCCTCGTTCGATAGCGCGCCGTTCTGTACGGTGGACGGCGGTAATCAAGTCCCGGTCGGTGGTGCCAAGCACAACTGCGTCATTCCCGACAGCAAGTCGGGCCATCACGTCATCCTGGCGGTCTGGACGGTTGGTGATACCGACAATGCATTCTACGCCCCGGCGGATGTGAACATTCTCGCCGAAGCCGCATTGCCGGGCGGCTGGCAGTCGGTGGGCAGCATTGCGCCATCGACCCCATTGCTGGTGGGTGACAAGGTCAAGGCCCGGGCGTTCTCCGCGACCGGTGAAAGTGCCGAATACAGCGTAGAAATCAGCATCGACAACGCCGAGGAAGGCAAGCCTGAGAACTGGTCGTTCAAACTGGCCGAAGCCATCAACAAGGCCCATACATTGATTCGTGCAGGTGTTCGTGACGAGGAGGGCAATATCACGCCGGTCAATGGCGCCAACAGCCTGTACGCCCAGGACGAAAGCGGCGTGAAGCGCTATGAAGTGCAACTGGACATGAAGGAAGACGCTGGCGCCAGCATGGAGATTTCTTCCCTGCAGCCAGAATACGTACTCGACAAAGGTCGGGTCAGCATGGCCTTCACCGCGCAGACGAACCGCAGGATGAACCTCGAAGCCACGCTGTTCGATGAGAAGAACAAGCAGGTCGGTGTCGTTAGTCAGACCGTGGGTGAAGGCAGCACCGGCCTGAACCTGGACGTGCGCAGCGCGCCAGGCGCCCATACCCTGACGCTGGTGGGGACCACCGAAGACGGCCGCACCACGCGCCAGGACACCCAAGCGGTCACCCTGGCCGGTGAAGGCGCAGGCATCGAGTACGACTTCGTCTTCCCAGAAGGCATCACCGACTACACCGCCGGTACGAAAGTGCTGCAACCCAAGACTGACGAAGTCTTCGAGTGCAAGCCGTTCCCGGCGTCCGGCTACTGCAAGCAGTACAGCCCGACAGCGAACGGTTTCGAGCCGGGAGTCGGTGCGTCCTGGCAGAGCGCCTGGGACAAGCTGTAAGTCCTGACAGGCATGGCCCCAGGCGATCCGCACGGGTTGCCTGGGGCCTTCATACGAGCGCGCAGTAATGTCTATCAATTACTCCAGACGACGGGTGCTGCTGCACTGGGTGTCGGCGGCCATTATCTTATGGGCGTTGGTGTCCGGTTTTTATGTGGCGTTCAACCCGGTGTCAGCTTCGACCGAACAGTGGGTTGGCTCACTCAATGTGTCGCTGACCACGCTGTTCATTCCATTTTTCGTGTGGCGGGCCTGCCTGTTTTTCGGCGCGCTGGAAGCCCGTGGAACCGCGCCTTCATTTACACAGTGGCTAGCTCTGGCGGTACACACGCTGATCTACCTGGTCATTGGCATCGTGCTGGTGACTGGTGTGCTGATGATGAAAAGCGCCATCAGTATCTTCGGCATTGTTCACATCCCCCAGCCACTGGGCGATCCGGCACTGATCGAACTCGCCAACACCCTCCATACCTTGTCTTGTGCGGGGCTTTCGGTACTGGTCGCGCTGCATCTGTGCGCTGTGCTCTGGCATGAGTTTTCCGGACGCCGGGTGGTGCGGCGAATGTCCTTCGCCAAGCCTGCGGGCACGATCCAGAGCGCACAACGGTGAGCCTGTCTTTTCGGGTCGGCAGCCGTCTGCCGAAGCTGCTGCTGGTGCTCCTGCTGCTATACGGAATCTTCCTGGCCGGGCAAGAGTGGCGCTTTCGCCAGGCATTGGGCCGTGATGTGCCGGTGCTGATCCACCCACCGGTGGCTCCTGTTCGCGACCTGCCCAACGTCCAAGCCGTGGCCACGGTGCTAGGCCTGGCACCTGAAGGTGCCCACGCCCCGAGCGCCGAACCGATTACGTTGCAAGCCAGCTTTGTCGCCGACCAAGGCTTGTCCCGGGCATTGCTCGCGGACGCTGCCGGCCCGCGCATTTATCAGGTGGGTGAGCGCTTGCCCGGTGGCAGCGTGCTGCGCCGGGTCGAGGCCAGCCATGTGACGTTGTGGCGCAACGGACGTGAAGAACGGTTGGCCCTGCAACACGCGGTCAAGCCCTTGCTACGCCGGTTGGAGCTCGAAGACGGGCGCCATGCCGCGCTGCATTCCTCGCAATACCTACGCCCGGTGGCCGGGCAATCAGAGTGATCGAATTCATGAACAGCTTTATCCGGGGCGGTGTTTCGCGCGTCCTGTTCTGCCTGGCCGTGTCCTGCCCAGTGGCGTTCTCCGGTTCGCTGCAGGCCGAGGAGACCCAATGGCAACTGGCGATGAACAATGCGGAACTGCGCGACGTGGTCGAGGAGTTCTCGGCGATCCTGGGCAAGACCGTGGTGCTTGATCCGCGGGTGTCCGGGCGCATTACGGTGATGTCCCGCCAGGCGCTGGACCGCGAAGGCGTGCGTCGGTTGTTTTATTCGGTACTCGATGCACACAACTTCACTGTGATCGACGAGGGCGAGCGGATCCTGATCACCCCGGTCAGCGAGGCCAAGACGCGCGCTGGAATCACTGATGCGAAGAGCACCACACCGTCGCAGTTCGTCACCCGGGTCATCGATCTGCAATCGAGCATTGCCGCCGACATCGCCGGGCTGGTCCGGCCCTTGGTATCGGCCAATGGTTACGTCGGCCCTTCGGTATCGTCCAACGCGCTGGTGGTCACCGACACGGCTGCCAATGCCCAGCGCATTGCCGACGTGGTTCGGCAGTTGGACTCAGGGCGCAACCGCAATCATGTGGTGGTGCGGTTGCGGCATGCCCAGGCCGGGGATATCGCACCGTTGATGGAAGCCTCCGGTGGCAAGCGCGAGGGCGATATGGCGGGCCTGGTGATCGCCGATGCCCGCAGCAATCGCCTGGTGGTCATCGGCGCACCGGCGGTGCGTCAGCGCTTGGTCGACCTGGCTCGGACCCTCGACGTCCCTGCCGTCGTATCCCAGGACAACGCCCGGGTCATCCGTCTGCGCCATAGCGATGCCAAGCAATTGGCTGAGGTGCTGGAAGGCGTCGGGCAGGATAAAAAAACCACGCCGACCCTGGCCGGCCAGCGGGACATTGCCGCCACCCGCCCGTTCATGATCAAGGCCGATGAAAGCCAGAATGCCCTGGTGCTAATCGCCGATCCGGCCCAGGTCCGCACCATCGAAAACATCGTCCGTGAACTCGATCAACCTCGGGCCCAGGTGCTTATCCACGCGGCCATCGTGGAGGTTTCCGGGGACATTACCGAAGCCTTGGGCGTGCAGTGGGGCCTCGACAGAGGCAGCGCGACCGGGTTCATCAACTTCCCGGGAACCGACATCCCGATCATCGGCAACCTGAACCTCAGCGAACTTGATAAAGGACCGGAAGGCGCGATCCTGCGGCTGGGCGGCGACCGCTTCAGTGCGCTGATCTCGGCGTTGGCGAGCAATACCCACAGCAACCTGCTGTCCACACCCAGCCTGCTGACCCTGGATAACCAGGAGGCGGAAATCATCGTGGGCCAGAACGTCCCGTTCAAGACCGGCTCCTACGCCACCAGCGGTAACGGTGCGGACAATCCGTTCACCACCGTCGAACGCAAGGACGTCGGCATCAGCCTCAAGGTCAAGCCGTACATCAACGAAGGCTCGACCTTGCGCCTTGAGGTCGAGCAGGAAGTCTCGGACATCGCGCCGTCGGTCTCCGGTGTGGACTCCTCGGACCTGATCACCAACAAGCGGGCCTTGAAGAGCACGATCCTGGCGGACGATGGCGAGATCATCGTGATCGGCGGCCTGATCCGCGACAGTGTCCGTACCCAGCAAAGCGGTGTGCCGTTGCTGCGCAGTATTCCGTACCTGGGCGCGCTGTTTCGCTGGAACCGCGACACCCAGACCAAAAGCAACCTGATGGTATTCCTGCGCCCGACCATCGTGCGCAGCAACGAAGACCTCGCCGAGGTGAGCCGCCAGCGTTATGACGCGCTCCGGGACCTGAGCAAGCCGGGCTCGCGGAAAAACAATTCGCTGCTGCTGCCGCGGGACGCTCGCCAGTTGTTCGAATCCTCCCCGCAAGCGCCGTCGGCCGACCCGCGCCCACAGCGCTCCGGTGAACTGTGAGCGAGCCGTTGCCCTTTGGTTTCGCCAGGCGCCTGGGCGTGCTGCTGGAAGGCGAGGGGCCGACCTTGAGCCTGGTCATGCGCCGCGATACACCCTTGACCGCCGTGGCCGAAGTGCAACGTCTGTGCGGTCGGGATTTACCTATCCAGGTACTGGAGCCGGCGGCGTTCGCCGCGCGCCTGGCCTGCGTCTATCGCCAGGGCCAGAGCGCCGCCGAACAGGTCGCCCAAGGCCTGGACGAGGAACTGGACCTGCTCAGCCTGGCCGACCAGATGCCGCAGACCACCGACCTGCTGGAGCAACAGGGCGATGCGCCGATCATCCGGCTGATCAATGCCTTGCTCAGCGAGGCCGTCCGTGAACACGCGTCGGACGTGCACCTGGAAACGTTCGAACAGTACCTGTCGGTGCGCATGCGCATCGACGGTCAGTTGCAGGAAATGCTCCGTCCGCGCCGGGAACTGGCGAGTCTGCTGGTGTCGCGAATCAAGGTCATGGCGCGCCTGGACATCGCCGAGAAACGCGTGCCCCAGGACGGCCGAATGGCCTTGCGCCTGGCCGGGCACGAAGTCGATGTGCGGGTCTCGACGCTGCCTTCGGCCCATGGCGAGCGCGTGGTGCTGCGCCTGCTCGACAAGCAGGCCGGGCGCCTGGAGCTACAGCGCCTGGGCCTGCCCGACGACACCCTGGCCGGCCTGCGCCAGTTGCTCGGCAAGCCCCACGGCATCGTGTTGGTCACCGGGCCCACGGGGTCGGGGAAAACCACCAGCCTGTACGCGGCGTTGAGCAGCATCAACGACCAGAGCCGCAACATCCTCACCGTCGAAGATCCGATCGAATATCACCTGCCGGGCATCGGCCAGATGCCGGTCAACCCGAAAGTCGACATGACCTTCGCCCGTGGTTTGCGGGCCATTTTGCGCCAGGACCCGGACGTGGTGATGGTCGGCGAAATACGTGATCGCGACACCGCCGAAATCGCCGTCCAGGCGTCGCTGACCGGGCACCTGGTGCTCTCGACCCTGCACACCAACACCGCCGTCGGCGCGGTCACGCGGCTGGTGGACATGGGCGTGGATGCCTATCTGCTGGCGTCGTCCCTGGCCGGCGTTGTCGCCCAGCGCTTGTTGCGCAGCCTGTGCCCGTCCTGCAAGACGCCTTATGTGGCCGACGCCGCTACGTGTCGGCGTCTGGGCCTCGACGCCGATGCCGCGCCCCGATTGTTCAAGGCCCAGGGCTGCGAGCACTGCCAGAAGGGTTATCGCGGACGCTTCGGCATCTATGAGCTGGTGAATGTCAGCGCCGCCCTGTCGCAGTTGATTCATCAGGGCGCCACCGAGCAGGCGCTGGCCGCCGAGGCGCGCAAGACCTCCCGCAGCCTGTTTCAGGACGGCCGCCAGCGGGTGCTGCAAGGTCTGACCAGCGTCGACGAACTGCTGCGCATCACCCAGGAGGATTAGCACCGTGCCGACCTTCGACTATCGGGCCGAAGACGCCCAGGGCCGCCGCTGCAAGGGTCGTGTGGAAGCCGACAGCCCGCGCCATGCTCGCCAGTTGCTGCGCGAGCGCGGCTTGCTGCCCAGCGAACTGGCTGCAGCCAAGGAACCGCGAACCCTGGGCGGGCGGCATGCCGGAACGCGTTTGAGCCCGGCAGATCTGGCGTTGCTGACATTGCAGCTGTCCACCTTGATCCAGGCCGGCCTGCCCCTCGAAGAGTCCCTGGGAGCGGTGGCGCAACAGAGCCAGAAGCGCCGCGTCGCCCACCTGCTGGCGGCGGTGCGCAGCCGGGTGATGGAAGGCCATGCGTTGGCGACGGCCCTGAGGGCCTTCCCCCAGGCGTTCCCCGAGCTGTTCTGCGCCACGGTCGCGGCGGGCGAGCAATCCGGGCACCTGGGGCAAGTGTTGGAGCAGCTGGCGAGCTACACCCAGGCGCGCCAGGCCTCGCGCCAGCGTATTCAGCTGGCGTTGGTGTACCCGCTGATCCTGATGCTGGCCTGTGTCGCGATTGTTGGTTTCCTGTTGGGCTACGTGGTGCCGGATGTGGTGAAGATTTTCATCGACAGCGGCCAGCCGTTGCCCTGGCTGACCCAGGCGTTGATCGCCGTGAGCGATGGCTTGCGCCGCTATGGCTTGCTGCTGCTCGGTGCGCTGGCCGGGCTGCTCGGGCTGTGGCGTTGGAGCCTGCGCCAACCGGCGTGGCGCCTGCGCTGGCACCGTGTGTTGCTGCGGCTGCCGGTGTTGAGCGAAGTGCTGCGGGCGATGGAGGCGGCCCGATTCGCCAGCACCCTGGCGATCCTGAGCAAAAGCGCCGTGCCTCTAGTGGATGCCTTGCACATCGCCGCGCAGGTGATCGGCAACCTGACGATCCGCGCCCGCATGGCCGACGTCGCCCGTTCGGTCCGCGAAGGCGGGACCCTGACCCGCGGCCTGGAGCAGGGCGGCGATATCCCGCCGCTGATGCTGCACATGATCGCCAGCGGCGAACGGGCCGGCGAGCTCGACAGCATGCTGGCCCGGGCCGCCGAACAACAGGAAGCCAGCCTCGCGGCGCGTATCGCGCTGGTGGTGAGCCTGTTCGAACCGGCCATGTTGGTGTTGATGGGCGGCGTCGTGCTGCTGATCGTCATGGCCATCCTCCTACCGATCCTGAGCCTCAACCAATTGGTGAATTGACCGATGAAATTTCAAAGCAAACGACCTGCACGCCCTCAACGCGGCTTCACCCTGATCGAAATCATGGTGGTGGTGGTCATCATTGGCGTGCTGGGCGCCATCGTGGTGCCGCAGTTCATGAGCCGACCCGATCAAGCCAAGGCTACGGCCGCCCGCACCGATATCCAGGCGATCGCCACGGCCCTGGAAATGTACCGCCTCGATAACTTCCAGTACCCGTCGACCCAACAAGGCCTGGAGGCGCTGAGCAAACGCCCGTCCGGTACGCCTGCAGCCAGGAACTGGAACCCCCAGGGGTATCTGAAAAGCCTGCCGGTCGATCCCTGGGGTACGCCCTACCAGTACCTCAATCCTGGGCATAAGTCCCTCAACGGTGGCTATGACCTTTATTCGCTGGGCGCCGATGGCGTGTCGGGCGGCGAAGGCATGGCGGCTGACATCGGCAATTGGGCCGAGTGAACATGGGTCGTCATTGCCGGGGCTTCACCTTGCTGGAACTGATGGTTGTCATCGTGCTGATCGGGGTACTGGCGGGCATGGTCAGCTTCGCCACGGGGTCGAGCCCGACGCGTGAAGCCCGGCAGCAAGCCCAAGATTTCGTGCGTGTGGTCCAGCAGTTGCGCGAGCGGGCGGTATTGGATGGGCAGGAATACGGCGTGCGCGTGCAGCCTCTTGGTTACCAGGCCTTGCGCCTTGAGGCCCAGGGCTGGACGGCGGTGTCGGCGTTGCATCGATTGCCTGAGGGGCTGACGCTCGGGTTGGAGCAGGACGGTCATGTCCTCAGGCTCGATGATGTTCAAGGTCCACCGCAGTTGCTGATGCTCAGCAGCGACGAGATCAGCCCCTTCAGGCTGCTCATCAAAGTCGCCGGGCAGACGATTTCCCGGGTGTTGAGCGATGGCCTGGCGGAGCCGCTGATCGATGACTGACGCTCGCAGGCCGGCTGCCGGTTGCCGGGGCTTCACGCTGTTGGAAGTCGTGATCGCCCTGGCGATTTTCGCGACGCTGGCGGCGGCCGTGCTCTCGGCCAGTCAGTTCGTGCTCAAGCAAAGCGCCGGGCTTGAGGACCGTCTGTTCGGCGCCTGGCTGGCGGACAATCAGTTGAACGAACTGCGCCTGCAAGCCGCTACGCCACCAGGGCAACAGCGGCTGAGCCGGCACCTGGATCGTCGCGACTGGCTCTTGCAACAACGTATCGCCCCGGCCGCTGATGGGCGCTTGCTGCAGGTCGAGATTCAGGTCAGCCGTGTCGACAGCGCGACGGTCGTGCACCGCACCACCGGATGGATCCGCAGCCGTGATGAATAAGCAGTCGGGGTTCACCTTGTTGGAGCTGGTCATCGCCATCGGCATTTTTGCCTTGCTCGGCCTGGCCAGTTGGCGGCTGTTCGACGGCGTCGTGCGCACCCAGCAGGGGACCGGTCAGCATGAGCGCGACATCCGGGCCTTGCAGCGTGCCGTCGGCGTGATCGAGCGGGATGTGTGGCAGGCGGTTGCCGGCTCGGTCGTGCTCGCGCCGGGGCGTTTGCAACTGCAGCGCAGCCATTGGCGCAATCCGCTGGACCAGCCGCGCAGCGAACGGCAGACGGTGAGCTATCGACTCGAGGGTGCCGCGTTGTGGCGCGACGGTGTCGGCGAAGGCACGTCCCTTGTGCAGCAGCAGAAGCTGCTCGACGACGTACACGGCCTGAGCTGGCGTGTGTTCGACCCGCAGCGGGGCTGGCACAGCGAAACCGCGGGCGACATTGCGCCGCTGGCGTTGGAGTTGATCGTGTCGGCGGGGCGTTTCGAACAGGTCCGTCGGGTGTTGCTGTTGCCGGGGGCGTTGCCATGAGCCGACAACGCGGTGTGGCGCTGATCAGCGTGCTGCTGGTGCTGAGCCTGGCCTTGCTGCTGGTCGGTGGCCTGTTGCGCAGTCATCGCCTGTTGTTGCACAGCAGCGCGCAGCAGCTGCAACAGGTCCAGTTGCGGCAATTGGGATTGGCAGGGGAAGACTGGGCGCGGGTGGTGTTGGAAAACAGTGGGATAACGCCGTCCGGGCCCGTTGACCTGAGCCAGGATTGGGTTCGGCTCGGGCCCGTCCTGGAAGTGGACGGCGCCGAGCTGCACATCGGTATCGAGGATTTGTCCGGGCGCCTGAATCTCAACGCGCTGCTGGCCCTGGGGCAAATCGATCAGGTCACCCTCGGCCGCTGGACTCGCTTGCTGGCCTTGCTGGATTTACCGCCGCTGTCGTTGCCCCAGGTCGGGCCGGTGCAGGAGCTGAGTCAACTGCGCCTGTTGCCGGGCATCGATGGCCAGACACTGCGGCGCCTGGAACCGTGGGTGGTGTTGCTGCCCAAGGACGCGCGGCTGAATATCAATACCGCATCGCTGCTATTGCTGATGACCCTGGACGGCATGGAGGGCGGGCCGGCCAACGTGTTGGTCAACCAGCGTCGCCACGCGCCCTACGCCAGCGTGCAGGCGTTTACCAACGACCCGGTGTTGTCCGGGCTGGGCCTCAACAGCCACGGTCTGGGGGTGGGCAGTCGCTGGTTCCGGATCACCGTGAGTGTGACCCACGCCGACAGTCGTCTACGCCTGGCCTCGGATATCGAACGTGATTCCGTTAGCGGGCGCTGGACTGTTCGTCAGCGTCGTTTCCTACCCTTGAGCACCAGCGAGCTTCCCTGATGAAAACCTGGCTTTACCTGACGGCCGAAGGCCTGGGCGCGCCTTGCGCCAACTGGCCGTGCTGCGTGTGGTCGCCCACCGGCGAGCGTCGTCGCCTGCCTCTGCATGAGGCGTCCGACGAGTTGAACGGACGGCCCGTCGATGTGCTGTTGCCAATGGAAATGTGCAGCTGGTTGCGCAGCGATCCATGGCCCTCTCGACGCCAGCCCCGCCCTCAGGCCCTGGCATTCGCCATCGAAGAACAACTGAGTGAAAACCTGGAGGCGCTGCACATCAGCATCGGCCCGCGCGACCGTCAGCACCGCTATCCGATGATGGTGACGGAGCGGACCCGGTTCCGGGCGCTGCTGGCGTTGCTGGCGGCACAAGGCATTGAGGTGCGTGCGGTGCATGTCGATGCCGATCTGCTTGCCGATGAGCAGGCGTTTGGCGTGCGCTGGTTCGGGCGCTGGCTCTTGGGCGCAGGGCTGTCGGCGCGGATGTCGTTGTCGGCCCGAGGCTTGGCGACGCTCAAGCCAGGCCTGCCCGAAGACATCCACTGGCTGGACGAGGAACGTGATCGCCAGGGCATCGATGAGTGGTTGTTGGGCGCTGGCGGACAGCCCGTCGACCTGTTGCAGGGCGAGTTTCGTCGGCGCCGCCAACCGCTGCCATGGCGCGGCGCTTCGGCGGCTGTGCTGGGCGCGTTGGTGCTCACCTGGGCCTTCAGTGAAGCCCGCCTACGTTTTCTTGAAAACGAAACCCGGCTTCTCTATGCCCAAAGCGAACAGCGATTCAGGTCGTTGTATCCCGGGCAGGAGCGGATCGTCGACCTGGCGGCGCAGTTCCAGGCATTGCAGAGTCGTCGTGGACAAAGTCAGGACACCCAGGTCGCGCGTCTGGCTCGTCTGACCGAGCAGGTCATTGGCGCCAGCAGCGTCGAGGTGCAGCGCATCGATTTTCGTGAAGGCGAGGGTTGGAAGATCCAACTGACGGCCAACAGCTTCGTCGAACTTGAGCAACTGCGTGAGCGCGGGCAGCAGAACGGATTGCCCGTCACCCTGGGCAGCGCGAGCAAACAGAACAATCGCGTGCAGGCCATTCTCACGCTGGAGAACAGTTGATGAACGTCAAGGGATGGCTGGCTTTGAAACAGGCCTGGGGGAGAACATCGCGCCGTGAGCAAGGACTGTTGCTGGGACTTGCCGGGTTGGTGCTGGTGGCGCTGGCCTATACCGCGATTTGGCAACCGACTCGGCAACGGCTGGAGGTTGCTGAACGACAGCATCGCCAACAGGCCGAACTGAGTGCCCGGATCCAGCGCGCCGAACCCACCCGGGAGGCGACTGCCGCCACACGGCCCTTGTCGGTGCGTGTTAACGAGGATGCGACAGCGGCGGGGTTGGAAATAGCGGAAATGGAGGTCGACGGCGATTCGTTGCGACTCGCCGTCAGTGGCGAGGCCAATTCGTTGCTTCGTTGGCTGGATCAACAAGAGCGGGAGGGTGCGGTGCTGCAATCGCTCACTCTGGAAGCTGAGAATGGTTTGCTGGGTGCGCGGGTGGTGTTGCGTCAATGACGGGTTGAAGACGTAGCAATTTTGACCAGGAGTATGAGGTTTTGTGGCGAGGGAGCTTGCTCCCGCTGGGTGGCGCAGCCGCCCCAAAACCAGACGCCGCGGTGCAACAGGTGAACCCCGCCAACCAGTTTGCGACTGCTGCGCAGCCGAGCGGGAGCAAGCTCCCTCGCCACAAAGTGTTCGCTCTGTCCCGGGGTTGGAGAGGGCTCTCGTGATGGCTAAACCTGCACATTCCCCGGCAGCAACGGCAATTTCGCCAGCTTCACCGCCACCCACAATGCGATCACCAGCAAACCACCGATGAACAGGCCGACACCATTCCACCCCCCCAGGTGCCAGGCCACGCCGCCCGCCGTACCCGCAACGCTGGATCCGGCGTAATAGCTGAACAGGTAAAGTGACGAAGCCTGACCCTTGGCCTTGAGGGCGCGGCGGCCGATCCAGCTGCTGGCGACCGAGTGGGCGCCGAAGAAACCGAAGGTGAACACCAGCATGCCCAGCACGACCAGCCATAGCGGGGTGGCCATGGTCAACGCGAGGCCGGCCAGCATCAGCGCAATGGTTGCCCAGAGCATTTTGCGCCGGCCGAGTCTGTCCGCCAGTGCACCGATTTTTGCCGAGCTGTAGATGCCCGACAGGTACACCACCGACAGCAACCCGACAAAAGCCTGGTCCAAGTGATAAGGCTCGGCCAGCAGGCGGTAGCCGATGTAGTTGAACAGCGTCACGAACGCGCCCATCAACACGAAGGCTTCAAGAAACAGCAGTGGCAACCCGGCGTCGCGAAAGTGCATGGTAAAGCCGTCCAGCAAACTGCGCGGGTGCAGCGAACGGGGACGGAAGTTGCGTGACTCGGGGAGGATTCTCCAGAACACCGCCGCCGCGATCAGCGCCAGGCCGCCAATCACCAGCATCGCGGTGTGCCAACTGACAAAGTCGATCAAGACCCCGGTGATCAGGCGTCCGCACATGCCGCCGATGGCGTTGCCGGCGATGTATAGCCCCATCGCCAGGCCGATGTGCTTGGGATGGATTTCCTCGCTCAAATACGTCATCGCAACGGCTGCCAACCCGCTCAACGACAGCCCCACCAAGGCGCGCAGCAGCAATACACCCTGCCAGGTCGGCATCATGGCGCTGGCAATCGTGCACACCGAGGCGGCGAACAGCGCCGCGACCATCACCGGCTTGCGGCCGATACGGTCGGAAATCGGGCCGGTGATCAACAGGCCGATGGCGAGCAGGCCGGTCGCCACCGACAGGATCAGGCTGCTCTGCGCCGCGTTGATGGAAAATTCCTTGGACAACAGCGGCATCATCGGTTGCACGCAATACAGCAGGGCAAAGGTCGCAAAGCCACCACTGAACAGCGCCAGCACCGTGCGCATGAACATCGGCGTGCCCTTCTCGATATAGATCTCCTTGAGTTCGGCGACGACATCATCCTGCACACGCGGTGGGATTTCATGGGCCAGTGGAGCGACAGCAGTTTTCACGGTGGACCTCGCAAGGGCACGATCAGGCAGGCAATGAAAAAAGCATATAGCCGGCTAATGTTTCTATCCAATATATTGTTCGACCTGTTTAAGACGTTTTACGACCTATTGGATGGCCCATGGAACTGCGTCACCTGCGTTACTTCATCGCCGTTGCCGAAGAACTGCATTTCGGCCGTGCCGCGCTGGCCTTGGGCATCTCCCAGCCGCCCTTGAGCCAGCAGATCCAGGCGCTGGAGCAGGAGATTGGCGCGCGGCTGTTCGAACGCACCAATCGTCGGGTCGAATTGAGCGAGGCCGGACGGTTGTTCCTTGAAGAGGCGCGACGGGTATTGGTCCAGGTCGACAAAGCCGCCGACGTCGCCCGCCGCGCCCAACTGGGGGAATTGGGCGAACTGAAGATCGGCTTCACCTCCTCGGCGCCGTTCAATTCCACCATCCCCCAGGCGATTTTTTCATTCCGGCAACGCTTCCCGGCGGTGCACCTGAACCTGCGGGAAATGAGCAGTACCCAAGTGGCCGACGCACTGGTGGACGAAGAGATCGAGGTGGGCATCATGCGACCGTTGCCGTTGCCTGACTCCCTGGCGGAAATCGAGCTCAGCCGCGAACCGCTGGTAGCCGTGCTCAGTGCCAAGCACCCCCTGGCCCAAGGCAATGAAGACGGCCTGTTCCTCTCGGCCTTGGCCCAGGAACCGTTCGTGTTCTTCCCCCGCAGCTACGGCAGCGGCCTCTACGCCCAACTCCTGAACCTGGCCCGCGACGCCGGCTTCAGCCCGCACTTCGCCCAGGAAGCCGGCGAAGCCATGACCATCATCGGCTTGGTGGCGGCGGGGCTGGGTGTCTCGGTATTGCCGGCGTCTTACCAGCGCATGCGTATCGATGGGGTGGTCTATCGACCGCTGCTCGATCCAGCGGCGGTGTCGGCGGTGTGGCTGGTACAGCGCAAGGACCAGCGTTCGCCGATGGCGAAGGCGTTTGTGGCGTTGTTGACTGGCAATACCGAGTAGCGGGTTAAGTGGGAAAACGCCTGTGGGAGCGAGCTTGCTCGCGATGACAATCTTCAATTCGCCCCAAGTCTCTCAGCTCAACGCTGAACCTCGATCCAATCCCCTGTGGCGAGGGAGCTTGCTCCCTCGCCACAGGTTTTGGGTTGCCTGGGCTGCCGCCCACAGCGATTGCGCTTAACTGACTGGCATTAGCACTTGGGTCATTGAGTGATTGTTAAAAACGCCAAAATCGCTTCGCGAGTCGCCTGCGTTTGTTCCTCCAGCACCCAATGCCCGGTATCTACCAATATCAATGAGTGCGGTTGCGTCGCAATGTACAAGGCCTGTTCGGCCAAGGTCTTTCCTCTCGAGTGGTCCCCGCCGATGGTGAGTAGTGGAGCAGTCAATTTGTTCTTGGAAAATTCCAGGTTGTCATGCGCATCCTGTTCTACCCAGGTTGAATAGAGCTTGAAGGCCGCTTCCATGCGTCCAGGCCGGGAGTAGTCATGCACCAGCGCCTGTCGCACCGCGTTACTGACTTTAGCGTTGCGCGCGAGTACGAAGTCATCGAAGAACATGTCCAGGTAGGTTTTCTCTTGTCCTTCAATCAGGGTGAGGGCCGCTTTACCAAAGAAGCGAAAATGCCATTTGCTGGTTATGCCGGTTGCAGCATTCCCGTTATAGGCAGCTTCCCATCCGGGAATGCCCGGAATAAATCCGTCCATCAACACAATGCGCCCGGTTTCCGCCGGATAAAGCGCCCCGTAGGCGTAGGCAATGATCAAGCCGATGTCATGGCCAATGATATCGACCTGCTTGATGTTCAAGAGCGTGACCAGTTCGTGCAGATCATGGGCCATGCTTTTTTTGTCGTAGCCACCGACTGAAATATCCGTTTCGCCAGCGCCGCGGTAATCAGGAACGATGGGTGTATAACCGGCACGCACCAATGCGCCCATCAACGGCTCCCAGCTACGCCAACTGCCCGGAAACCCATGCACCAGCAAAATTGGGCGTTCACCATCACCGCCCATGAGGTAGTGAAGGCGAATACCGTTCACGCATGCATAGGCATGTGTAAATGTCGCGCCGTCGACAACGACGCTGTCTTGTTCCGTAGAAGGTGATGTGGCGGGGTGTTTGCGAGATATGGCTGTGCGGCCCGACCAGGCTATTGTGCTCATCAATTTTTTATCCATGTTTGGAGCCAAATTAATTTTATGGGCTGCGAATCACAGCTCATGAGGTCGAACGGTTTGATCGAACGTCGACGTCTGGAAGACTGAAGCTATCCCGAGCACTTTCGCTACTGTCAGAGTTGACAGTTCCGACAACGGGGAAAAAGTGCTGCTTCGATTGAGGACCCTAGAAGAAGGGCGGGTGGTGGGCGTTGCATCAGGCTCCTTTGGGCTGTAGGAAAACGCGCATTTCTGGTTACGACACTTCCTATTCGTTCCAGATACCACTCCGCTGGGGTTGCGACTCGCCAGCGCTGCAACGTCTTATTCATCATTCCGAATCGTCCGGCTCAGTGCTCCTTCCCAGCGGCAAGGGACGCAGCCTGAAGCCCATGAATAAGGCCCCTGGAAATGCACTCATCTTTGGATGCGCCCTACACCAACGAAATCTCCCATGAAGCTCTTCGTCATTTGGATGACTTGTACTTGGAGCCACGCCAACTGGAGGGTTACGGCGAAGAAGTCGCGGCATTCATGAGTCGACAAAAAGCCTTCGTCGAAGCTCATCCGCCAATTGCCATCTACCGAGTGGCCACCGAGGGCAGCCAGACGCGTGACGGCGGAACGATCCAGCAAGTGTCATCGTCGTTGACGTTCACCTTGGATAATGGCTGGAAGGTACGCGCCGCGCAGAAAGGCGATGAGGTGGTGTATGCCGATGGCAGCACGGCACGGATCATCACTGGCGCTGGGAAGAACAATAGCAACATTGCATTGGTGGGCAGTCGCCTGAGCAATGGCGATGAGATCATTAATACGCTTCAGAGGCGTTTCATGATTATCGTGCGGGAGGGTGTGCCGATGGCGGAGGATTTTTTGCCTGGGCTTAGGTTGGCGGAGGTTCATCGCCTGCACTCGAATGCGATGAAGGAGAACATCCAATGAACGAGGGTTACTTCATTGGTCAGGGCGACAAGACCACTTGCGGTGGGAAAGTGCTGGATGGCGACGGCAAGGTGAACATGTTTGACCTGTAGCATGCCCGCGAAGGTGACCGCGTCTCTTGTGGGCAGGACGGGAACACCTATCAGATCAGGGGCGGTATCGGGCACATGGTCAGCCATGGCAGGCATATGGCCGGCACCCTGGATAGCCGCAGTACCTGCCCCTGCAACGCGCGACTGATCCCCTCGGTATTCTGGGGCACCTACAAAAATGCCGACCCCGCACCGCAAGCCAGCCGAGCCGCTCAACTGGCTTAACGACCCTGTGGGAGCCGAGCTTGCTCGCGATGACGGCGGCACAGCCAGCATCATCGGCGCTGACCCACCGCTATCGCGAGCAGGCTCGCTCCCACAGTGGATCTTTGGTGTTTGCAATATCTGGGTACACCACCCAACCCTGTGGGAGCTGAGCTTGCTCGCGATGACGGCGGCACAGCCAACATCACCGGCACTGACCCACCGCTATCGCGAGCAAGCTCGCTCCCACAGTGGATCGTTGGTGTTTGTAATATCTGGGTACACCACCCAACCCTGTGGGAGCCGAGCTTGCTCGCGATGACGGCGGCACAGCCAACATCACCGGCGCTGACC